>JAISUG010000117.1 GCA_031272185.1 Lachnospiraceae bacterium | reverse complement strand
GCTTGAGGTCCTGGAAATGGTCGTCAGGCGACATGCGGTTGGTCATGCCGCACAGGGTGTACGTCAGGCTGTAGTTGCACACGTCCACCAGCAGGTACAAATCGTCGCCCCGCACCGACTGCTCGATGGTGCCCTTGGCCTCACCCGACCCGAAACGGGGCGTCTGGGCGTTGACGACGTAGGAATCCCGCTGGTACCCCGCGAAAGCGATGGTGGACTTGTGCTCGCTCTCCCGTTCCCTGCGCCACTGGACCAGGTAGTCATCCACCTTCTTTCCCAGTTTGTCACAGCCTTTCAGTGGGATCAGCCCCAACGGCCCCACAGGGATTGTTTCGATGGTCTTGTCTTCGTATCCCATATGCCCCCCTCAAATATACGACGCAGTCTCATTGCATGTCAGGCGCTGCCTCATCCGGTCAGCTCACCGGCCACATCAGTGGCCGCCTTGGCCACACCCGGCTGCCATTCCCTATACCCCCGGCAGCGGTACGCTCACCGGCCACATCAGTGACCGCATCTGCCACACCCCTGGTCCTCCCGGCCGTCTACCGTGCCCGCATTTTCAACCTTATGTCGTCCCCGTACAGCGGGATGATGTCAAATGCGTTGGTGATCCGGCTGGAAATCCTCTCCGTATAGACATCCCGGAGCATGTTCGCCGACAGGTTCGTGGAGATGATGGTGCCCCGCCCCGAGATCAGCCGGTCATTCAGGCAGTAAAACAGCTGCGACACCGTGAAGGAATTGCTCAGCTCCGTGCCCAGGTCGTCTATGATCAACAGGTCACATTCCAATATATGGGAGACACGGTTGCGCATCTCCTCTTTTGCATCTATGTCATTGCCCGAATCGAACGTATTTTTGGAAAATATATCGAACAGTTCGTGGGCCGTCAGGTATATCACGCTATGGCATGTGTCGATGAGCGCTTTGGCGATGCAATGGGTGAGGAATGTCTTCCCCACGCCCGTGCTCCCCGTAAACAGCAGGTTTTCCGGCTTCGTGCCAAAACTGTCCGCGAAACGGCGGCAGCGCAGCAGCACTTTTTCCATATATGCGGCCACCGTGGTCGCCAGTTTCGGGTGTACCTCCACGCTGTCATACACGGATAACGAAAACGTCCCGAAGTTCTCCCGTTCCAGCACGGCGTCGAGGTTGGACTGGGCGTAAAGCAGGCGGATTTCCTCCCTGCGGAAACAGTGGCACTTCCCGCCGTCGATATAACCGGTGTCGCCGCAGTCGGGGCACTCGGGCCTCATGGTGAGTTCGTCGGGGGCAAACCCCGCCGCCGCCAATGCCTTGCCCCGCTCGGTGCGCAGCCGCCCCATCTCGATACGCGCCTTCTCTTCCTCGGCGTCGTCCCCCGCCAAGAGCATCCTGGCACGGCGCAGGGCCAGGCCGTGGATCCGTGACTCCAGCCCCTCGATCTCGGGGGCTTTTTCGTACACGGCGGCCTTGCGCAAATCCAGCGCCCGCTTGGCGCCAAACCTCCGCTCGTCGTACACCCGCATGATGGCACGGTACTGGGAATTGCTAAGTGGCATGTCGCTGCACCTCGTTTTCATGTACCTGCCCCGGGCCGCCGGCCTGGGATCTTCATGGGCCGTTCCAACTGCCCTAGCCCCGGATCTGCGTGGACCGCCACAACTGCCCTGGCCCGGGACCTGCACGAGCCGTTCCACCCGCCCTAGCCTTGGATCTGCATAAGGCGCCTGATGTCGTCGTCAACGATTTGCTCGTAATCCGTGTCCCTGGCATCGAAGTTGTGGAAACCGGTGGCTTTGGCGGGTTTGGCCTTGCCCCCGGTGCGGCTGCCCTTTGCCTTGCCCGCCTGGGCTTCCTGCGCCTGTTTTTCCCTGTGCGTTTGGTCCAGCCTTTCGATATCCTCCTTGGACTGCACGCCGGCCTCGTGCCACCGTTTCAGGATGCCCTCGGTGTATTTGAAATCCGGGGTGTGGGAAGCCAGCACGGTACGCCTGCAAGCCTCCAGCACCACCGGCCTGGAAAACCCGTAATCGAAGAACCACCGCTTCATGAAATCCACTTCCGCCGGGGCGGCCTGGCGTTTCCCCAGCCCGAACTCCTTCATGACCGCATACATGTCCTTGGAGTACATGGGCACCTGCTCCCTCGCCTGGGCAACCGTGGAGATGCCCTTTTCGTGCCAGTCCACGGCGGTTTTTTCCATGTAGCGCAAGTTGGTGTGCCCGGCTACCACGCAGGTCTCGATCAGGTGTTCCAGCAAGTCAGCGGACAGCTCCAACCCATCATAGAGGTACGCCAGCACCTCCGTCTCGCGGTAGGTCAACGTCTTTTTCAGATATGACTCCGCCACATACAAAAGCTGCCTGAAATCCTGCCGCTTGCCCAGGTCGTCCAGCTGGTCGGCGGTGTAGATGCGCCTGGCGGACGGCTGCAGGGGCAACTCGATGACCACCTGGTCGCTGGTGCGCTTGGGCGCCGGCTCTTGGGTGTCCCCACCAAAAACGCCCGCAGGCGGGGTCAAAGCCCCCTGCTTCTCCCAGTATGTTATCGCCCGCTTCACGTCGGACTCGGTCATGCCCAGGGCATCGGCGATCTGGGCGATCCCGGGCGCTTCATCTATGTGGCACAACAGGTACAGGTACACCTTTACGAATTCCCCGTTGGCAGGTATCATCAATTGGTCAATGAACTCATTGCTCACCAAAGTCGCTTTCACCTGCATGTTGTGTATCAAATGTATGCCCATCTTTCCACCTGTCCTGTGCGGGGTCTGTTTGCCTTGTCCGGGATAATGTGCGGGTTGCCCCGCCCTTCGATCCTTTTGTCATATGATACCACACCTTTCTGAAAAAGAAAAGTGGCGCCTAAAACCTCCGGCCGGGTTGTGGAAACTGTGGACAATGGGGAAAGCTCCCCACCCACCCCCCAACTCCCTAACGTATCAGGCCCCCATGCAGAAGTTCCGTCCACACCTTGGAATTCATACCCGATGGCTTCTTTCGGTGGACAACGTGGACAAGCTCACGCCCAGCAGCCGCTCCCCCACCAAATATATGTCTCCGGCGCCCATAGTTATCAACAAATCGCCCTGTGTACAACTTTCCAAAAGAAATTTTTCGATTTCGTCGAAATTCGGAAAATGATGTGCGGGCGTCCCCAACCGGGCGACCCTCTCCGCCACCATATGTGAGCTTATCTGCGGATCGTATGGCTCCCTGGCGGCATAGATGTCCGCCAGCACCACTGCGTCCGCCAGCGACAGCGCTTTTGCGAAATCTTCCAGCAATGCCTTGGTGCGGCTGTATGTATGGGGCTGGAACACGCACCAGAGTTTTCGGTGGGGCCGGCGCCTTGCGGCCTTGAGCGTGGCCTCGATCTCCGCCGGGTGGTGGGCATAGTCGTCCACCACGGTCACCCCCGCCACCTCTCCTTTGACCTGGAAGCGCCTGTCCGTGCCGGTGAAATGCCCCAGTCCCTCAGCGATGGTTTCCATGGTTATGGGGCATGGCGCCCCTGGCGACGCCGTGTCGCACCCGATTCCTTGGTCTAGGGCATCATCGGGCCCATGCAGCTCCCTGCACAGCGCGATGGCGGCCAACGCATTGGACACATTGTGCTCCCCGGGCACGCCCAACCGGACTTCGCCCAGGGCCTCGCCCCGGCAGATGGCCGTGAACGTGGCACATGCGGACTCGTCATAGGTGACGCCCGCGGCTGTATAGTCATTGCCCTCCCCCAAGCCCACCGTCACCACGCGGCAGTTTGCCCCGGAATAAATCTCCCCCACCTGCGGGATGTCACCGTTTATCACCAGCAAAGCGCCCGGGGGCAGCAACCCCACAAATGCGCGAAAAGACCCCCTGATTTGCTCGATGCCCCGAAAATAATCCAGGTGGTCTGCCTCGATGTTCAGGATCACTTCCGAAGTGGGGAGGAATGACAGGAAACTGTCTGTGTACTCGCATGCCTCCGTGACGAAATACTGCGATGCGCCCACCCTGATGTTGCCCCCTATGGCAGGCAGCATCCCACCTACCGAAACCGTGGGGTCGCATCCCGCCTCCATGAGTATGTGTGCGACCATGGAAGTGGTGGTGGTCTTCCCGTGGGTGCCGCTGACAGCTATGGCATAGCGGTAATGCCCCATCATCTGGCCCAAAAGCTGCGCCCTGGAAAGCATCGGCAAGCCTTTTTCGACGGCTGCCCGGTATTCAGGGTTTTCAGGGTTGATGGCGGCGGTGTAAACCACCAGGTCCATGTCATCCGCTATGTTTGCCGCAGTCTGGCCGATCGATACCCGGGCCCCCCGCTCCCCCAGCAACTGGGTCAGGGCGGATGCCTTGGCATCCGACCCGCTCACCGCAAAGCCCCGGTCCAGCAGCACCAACGCCAAACCGCTCATGCTGATGCCGCCGATCCCTATGAAATGTATATGGGCAGGACGCCCAAAATCAAGCTGGTACATAAGCCCTCTCAATCAATCAACCGATCACCTGTCAAACCGGCGAGCAATCGCCGCCAATCAGTATACACCCATTCCCCCGAAAAATCCACCACAAAAAACGGCATATATTTCTCCATAAAATCCATGAAAAATCCCTTCACAGAGGATATAACCGCCTTTGTCGCTTTTCAAGTGGTTGTTGGAGCAAAACGAATAGCGTATAATCAGAAGATATTTGATATTCTCAAATATGTGCAGGCAGTTGCGAAACATCAGAAAGGTCTCTCCATGGATTTGGAAAGGTTTGGACGCCATATCAAGCTGGCGCGCAAAGCCAAAGGCTACAGCGTGGAACAGCTTGCAGAAAAACTGGATATCAGCGCCAAGCATATCTGGCAGATCGAAAGGGGGCGCCGTGCCTGTTCCGTCCAGCTGTTGGTGGCTTTTTGCAATGAGCTTACCATTTCTTCCGAATATATCCTAAGCGGCAACATAGACTCCCATGTCAGCGAAGATGTCTCCCGGGAAGAATTCTACGACACCTACCTGTCACTAAGCGACCGCGACCAGGCAGTGGTCGCAGCCATGGCCAAGACACTGAAAGAGACGAAGCAGTAGGGGGGAGAGAGCGAAAGAGCCACCGGGTTGTAGGGAGGCTACCCCGTTTCAACTTTTTCGCGCAAAGCGAAAGAGTCGGCGGGGTGTAGCTAACCCACCCCGCAAAAACGTGGCTCTTTCGCACAGCGAAAGAGCCACCGGGTGTAGGCACGGCTACCCCGAAAAATCTTTCCCTCTCACAGCGAAAGAACCGGCGGGGTAGCCGGTTCTTTCAGGAGAAGGTATTTCGTTTCTTATGGGGTGTAACAAAACTATATAATGTATTGGGGGGGGTTACGAGTAGTATAATACCATGGTTTCCGAAATAAGTGTTCACAAAAATAAAAAAATTTCTATTCTTGTTTTTGTAAGAACCGTGTGCAATTCGACAAAATAATGGGAAAACTGCCCAAAATTCCCCTTTTTTCACGCCTAATTATTGGTTGCCGACCTGTTTCGCAAAATCCTGACCTGCTCCAGCCACCGCGATATGTCAGAATCCACCGTGTTGCATCCAAGCTCCACGGCCGCACCTCGGCGGCGGTAGGTGATTTGCGGTGGCGAACCACACCGGACACATATGGTTCGCCCCCTCGGCCGCACCTCATCGGTGTCGGGTTCGCTCCCACGGCCGCACCGCATCGGCGGCGGGTTGGCCCCCACGGCCGCACCGCATCAGTGTCGGGTTCACCCCCCGTCACACGAACAGCGCCTCGAATTCCTGCTGGTTGATCTTTTCTTTTTCGATCAGCAGGCCGCAGCAGGCATGGAGCACCCGCTCGTGCGCCTCGATGATCCCCTTGGCTTTCTGGTAGCACTCGTCCACGATCCTTTTCACTTCCTGATCGATGACGGTGGCCATGGCTTCCCCATAGGTTTTGGTGTGCGCCAAGTCACGGCCTATGAACACCTGGTCGTCATCGCTGCCATAGTTGATCATCCCCACCTTGTCCGACATGCCGAACTTGGTCACCATGGCGCGGGCGATGTTCGTGGCTTGTTTGATGTCCTGGCTGGCCCCGGTGGTCACGTCCTGGAAGGTGATCTCCTCCGCGATGCGCCCGCCCAGGGACACCATGATGTGCTGGAGCATCTTCCCCTTGGTCATGTGGACATTGTCATCCTCGGGCAGCGGCATGGTGTAGCCCGCCGCATCCGTGCCAGTAGGGATGATGGACACCGTGTGCACCGGCCCCACGTCAGGCAGCACGTGAAACAGGATCGCATGCCCGGCCTCGTGGTATGCCGTGATTTTCTTGTCTTTCTCGGAGATGACCTTGCTGCGCTTCTCCCTGCCAATGCCCACTTTCACGAATGATGCCTCTATGTCCGACTGGCGGATGTAGGGGCTGTTTTCCTTGGCGGCGTTGATGGCCGCCTCGTTCATAAGGTTCTCCAGGTCCGCGCCGGTGAACCCGCTGGTGGTCCGGGACACCTGGTCCAGATCCACGTCCTCGCCCAGGGGTTTGTCCTTGGTGTGGACGCCCAGGATCTCCCTGCGCCCTTTTACGTCAGGCACGCCCACGCCCACTTTGCGGTCGAACCTGCCCGGGCGCATGATGGCGGGGTCCAGGATGTCCACCCGGTTGGTGGCCGCCAGCACGATGATGCCCTCATTGACGCCGAACCCATCCATCTCCACCAGCAACTGGTTGAGCGTCTGCTCCCGCTCGTCGTGGCCGCCGCCCATGCCTGTGCCGCGCCTGCGGGCCACCGCATCGATCTCGTCGATGAACACTATGCACGGGGCATGGTGCTTCGCCTCCTCGAAAAGGTCCCTGACCCGGGACGCGCCCACGCCCACGAACATCTCCACGAAATCCGACCCGGAGATGCTGAAAAACGGCACACCGGCCTCACCCGCCACGGCTTTGGCCAGGAGGGTCTTGCCCGTGCCGGGCGGGCCGACCAGCAGCAAGCCTTTGGGTATCCGGGCGCCCACCGCGGTGTATTTCTGCGGCTGTTTGAGGAAATCCACAACCTCTTCCAGCTCTTCCTTTTCTTCCTGCAGGCCTGCCACCATCTGGAACGTGACCTTGCTGTTTTTGCTGAGCCTTGCCCTGCTCTTGCCGAAATTCATCATCTTGGCATTGGCGCCGCCCCCGCCCATGCGCGCATTCATCATCATGACCACCACGACGATGAGCGCCGAGCCTGCCAGCACGGAAATGATCAGGTACATCCAGTTGACATCCTGCATCACGTCATTGAGCGTATATGTCAGGCCCTCATCCAGGAGCTCTTTCTGGATGGCGTTCACATCGGAAACGTAGACCACATATTCTGATTTGTTTTTAAGGTAGACATGCATCTCGCCGGTGGGTGTTTCCTTGTTTTGGTAGATTTCCACCCGGTCCACCTGCTTTTCCTCCACCTGTTCCAGGTATTCCTGGTAGCTCATTTTTCCCTCCGCTTTCTGGGGGTAAATGAAATACAGCGCCACGAGGAACAGCGCCAACATGAAAAAAAACCCTAAACCATTGATAGATTGACGCGGTTTCAATGAAACTCCTCCTTCACTCCACTACCCCGATATAGGGCAGATTCCTGTATTTCTGGTCATAATCCAATCCATATCCCACCACGAACTCGTCGGGTATGGTGAAGCAGGTATAGGCGACCTGCACCTCTTTTTTCTCCCTGCGCTCCGGCTTGTCCAGCAATGCGCAAAGCCGCAGGGATCTGGGGTGCCGCTGCTTCAGCACTTCCATCAGGTAGTGCAGGGTGCGCCCGGAATCGATGATGTCCTCCACGATGAGCACGTCTTTCCCCTCCAATGGCTCGTCTAGATCCTTGGTAATCTTTACCACGCCGCTGCTCTTGGTCCCTGCGCCGTAGCTGGACACCGCCATGAAGTCCATGGAGACCGGCACCGTCAGCCTCTTGGCCAGCTCGCAGGTGAAAAACACGCCCCCTTTGAGGATGCACACCAAGTGCAGCTCCTTGCCCGCATAGTCCGAGCTGATCTCATGTGCCACCTGGTTGATGCGCTCATTTATGGTGTCTTCCGGCAGCATCACGCGGATGTTCCCCCTCATGCCACTCCCCCCCTGTTTTCCATCGGTTCCCGGTTGCCGCTTGCCGTCGGCCGTCTCAGACCATTATCGCCTGTTCCCTGTCTTTCGCCTGTTCCCTGTCCGCTACCGTCCTACTGATGCAGGAATTGCCTAAGCGCCGCCCCTGCACTCACCTGGTTATTGCTCCCCGGCCTGCCGATGAGCTGCCGGGGCAGGTCCGAGCCGCCCCGGAGGGTCCGTGACCTGTAACCTCACCTGCAGCACCATGGCGGTATCGTCGGTGATCTTATAGCCCTCGCTGATCCGATGTCCCAGGATCCACAGCACATGGGAGCCGTCCGCCAGCAGCGGGATGCCCCCCCGCGCCGGTGCGGGGATCTTTTCGTCTATCAGGTACGACTTGACAGACTTCCTACCGCCGCCTCTTATCTGTATGTAATCACCCTCCTTGCGGGTGCGGAGCTGCAAACCGCCTATTATTTTATCATAATCAAACCATTTCGTATACAAATTTTTGGGGATTTCCCTTTCTTTTTTATAAGGGAATTTCTCAAATACGAGGGAAATGCGCCCCTGCGGCGCCTCATTGGCATCCCCCACCCAGAGGATCCCACCCCCCACATATGCCGTCATGCCCCCCGGCAGGCTCAGTTTTCTGCCTTCCGGCCCGGCAACCATCTCAGACAGTTTCCGGATATGGACGTATCCCAACCCGGCAAGCGCACTTGAGCCCTTCGGGACCTTGCCGCCGGATGCAATGCGCTCACTCGTACTATGCCCCCCGCCACCTGGCCCGCTTGCGTCTTTCCTGCCGTCGCCGCGGTCAATGCAGTCACCAATGACATGCCCATCGACACCCAGCTCGCTTAAGCCTTTCGGGGCATCGCCGTCGGTCTTGCATGTCCCAATTTGCCGGCCGGCCTCTTCCAGCAGGTACCCCAGACAGTATTCCCGCAGTATCCCCGGCTGCGCCCCCAGAAGCGCGACCGGGGCGCCCACTGCCTCTGCCACGTCCCCGCCGCCTGCGGCCATCCGATGCCATGCCCCGTCTATCGACAGGTCGTGTCTCCGAATCACATCAGGCGCACCGCCATGTATCCGAGCCCCGGTAGGTTTATTCACAGGCGACAGTTCACCGTTCCCGTTTGGCACGCCCGCCTCACCGGGGGCGTACCGCACCGAAATCGCCCCCCCCATCACCCTCGCGGCTTCGCCGCGCAGGTATGCGTCCGCCGCGCCCGCGGTATGTGACAGGTGCAAGATGTTCTCCACCGCACGGGCATTGACGGCAGAAGTGAGGAGCGGGATGACCTGGTGGCGTATGCGGTTGCGCAGGTACTTCCCGGATGCATTGGTGGCATCCTCCCGCCAGTCCTGCCCGTATTCCTTTAGATAGCGCACCACGTCTGCACGCCTTACGCATAGGAGCGGGCGCACCACTTCGGGCGGCTTTGCCGCATATTGGTTGCCTTGGGGCGATACGTTCATCGATGCCCAGTACCCAGGCGATGCCTCATACCCAGGCGATGCCCCCACAGGCAGCCCCCCCTTGGGTGCGATTCCCCCCAGGCCGGACAGGCCGGTCCCCCTGGCCAGGTGGTGCAGCACCGTTTCCGCCGAGTCGTCACCATGGTGCGCCACCGCTATCTTGGTCGCCCCGAGCGCTGCCGCCGCATCCCCGAAAGCGCAGTAGCGCACCATGCGCCCCGCCTCTTCTTCGGAAACACCCCACTTGGCGCCCAGGGACGCCACTTCGGCGCGTACCACGTGACAAGGCATGTGCAGCGTGGCGCAAAGCGCCTCCACGAATGCGGCATCCCCGTCCGACTGGGCCCCCCGCAGGCAGTGGTTCACATGTACGGCGACTAGCCGAAGCCCCCAGCGCCCTGAAAGCCGCGAAAGGAGCAAGGCCAGGCAGACCGAATCAGCCCCGCCGGACACACCGACCACCACCGCCTCCCCATGGGAGAACAGGGCATGTTCTTCGCAGAAACGGTATATTGTTTTTTCAAATCCTGCGCCCGGATCCATTCCCCTCCAAACAACCATCCATCCCACAAATGCCGGCAGTCGGCTGTACCAAGCCTCAAACCCAGGTATCCATTCCCCTCCAAACAAAATGCCCCCAGCCTTGCATGGAAAGCGGCTGGAAGGGCAAACGGTCCGTCACTTGGCAAATACCAAGACTCCATCTCTTGTCATGTCTTCAGGATGCATCGTCTTCAAAGATCTTCGGGATGAATCGCCTTCAAAGACCGGCCGCCTTCAGGGCTTGGGCTTGAGCAGTATCTCGTCCGGGTATACCAACCCCAGTTTTGACTTGGCGACCTCTTCGATGTACTGCTTGGTCTGGACGTAAACGCGCTGTTCCTCCAGCTTCTCCGATCGCTTTTCCTCTTGCTCCAGCCTGACTTCCAGAGCGGCGATCCTCTGCTGGTACTCCGCTTCCTTTGCGCCCAGGGTCTTGCCCCGCAACCCGATGACCAGGCTCATGCAGAACACCACGAACAAAATCCCCAGCATGGTGCTGCGGTGGCTCCAGAGTTCCCGGCGTTGCCTTTGGTTGCGCTTCTTGCCCTTCAACACTCCCTCCGTCCGCAAAGAGGGGCCGCAAACAAAGCAACCCCTCCGCCTGTAAATCATAGGATTCGATACATCTCTTTGGCCGTGTCCTTTTTCGTGGTTTCGACCACGTCAAGGACTTCCACCTTGGTGGTTCTTTCGCCAAAACGGATCTCCAGGATATCGCCCACCTTGACTTCCCAGGAAGCCTTGGCCGGTTTCCCGCCCACGCTCACCCTGCCCGCATCGCAGGCTTCGTTGGCAACCGTGCGCCGTTTTATCAGCCGGGAGACCTTCAAATATTTATCCAATCTCATCTGTTGCCCCAAACCAATGCAAGCCGCGCATACAAACGCAAGCCATGCTTACAAATGCAAGCCATGCTTACATTGAGTACCTCCCATCGCGATGCAGTTTCTCGCCCTTTATGGGCCATAGGCGGCGGCAAGGTACCAAAGTGCCTAGGGTGCGCCCTGTCTAGTTGACCAAATCCTTCAGTGCTTTGCCGGCTTTGAACTTCGGCGCTTTGGTGGCTGGAACTTTTACCAGTTCGTTGGTCCTGGGGTTGCGGCACTCCCTGGCGGCGCGCTCGGTCACCTCGAAGGTGCCAAACCCGACCAGCTGGATTTTCTCGCCTTTGGCCAGCTCCTCGGAAACAGTGTCGGTAAACGCTTTCACCGCCTTTTCCGCTTCCTTTTTGGGGATCGCTGCCTTTTCCGCAACTGCTGCAATCAATTCTGTTTTGTTCATTATGATTTCCTCCTATAATAATGAGAAGCTGAATCCTGCCTTAGCATAGCGTGCCGATGCGCAGATATACGGCCTGACCACTGGCCGAAATCCCGTCTGCGCCAAGGGTTCCACTCCCACTATGCTGTGGCAGAAGGCGACTTGCGCCCTACACTCTACATTTATAGTCGTTTTATATTGGTTTGTCAAGGTTTTTCAAGGGTTTTCCTCGTTTTTTCCCCCATTTTTTTCCTGTACCCGCGTCATTTGGCCCCCTCCGCCCCCATGGGGGCTTCGGACACCACCCACACTCCTTTCATCGTCCGGACAAAGCCCGCTCATAGATTCCTATGAGATACCCCCCCACCTTCACGGACAGCTCCACGGCCGCATATTTCAGGTCGTTTGGCATGTAGCGGGCGAATTCCTGGATTTCGTAGGTCAGGTCCCCGTCGTATCCGATCTCTGCCAGCGCCTCCATGCACGCCGACCAGTCGATGTTTCCGAAATATGGCATCAAATGGGCGTCTTTGTCACCCAAGTTGTCCGCCACGTGGATGGCTTTCAGGCGTTTGCCGATGATGCGGAGGTTTTCGGCGTGGAAAGCCCCGGTCAGGTTGCCGTGGCCGAAGTCATAGCATACCCCCACCGACCCCGGCGCGCCGAAAGAATCCGCAAGCGCGCACAGTTCCGGGACATAGGATGCGAATATCCGCCGAAATGGCGCCTTTTGGTACTCGAAATCATTTTCCAATGCGATCCCCACGCCGGATTTCGTCGCCAGCTCCACGTGTGGCGAATAGTATTCTAGGTTCTTGCCCAGGGATGCGCCCAAATCAGGCCCCGCCCCATAGTCCGTGCCAGGGTGGGTCACCGCCCACTTCACCCCCAGGCGGCCCGCCGCGAGGATGCTGCGGCGTATGAGTTCTTCCATGAGGGGCGCCTGACCGGCGGACGCGGGGTCAAACACATCGTAGTAGGGCAGGTGGCACTGGGCGAACTCCACGCCGCAACCCGCCCCAAGCTCGCCGATTTCCTCCACATATTCTTCCCACCCATCCCCCCTCATGCGGGAATCGGGGTTCATGGCCTCGCAGAAATTCAGATCCAGCACCCGGTAGCCCGCCTGGGCGCACAGCTTCACGCAAAACTCATAGCCGTTGCGTTCCCGCCCCGGGTTGAAAGCCACGATGTTCGTGGATGTGGAAAGCCGCATGATACCCTCCGTTTTCCGAAAACCGAATGCCGACAAAAGGCATTTTTCCGTAAAGCGAAGCAACCCGGATGATACCCCGGATTGCTTCGTCGTCGCATTCTATCCCGATGCGGGCTTTGTCCGCAACCCCAGTGCACTGACACAAGCCGTATATCCTCGCACAGTTACCGCAAATGCTTCCGCTCTCGGGTTTATACCCGGGCGGCCGGCCGTCTGACCGGCCACTCACAAAGGTCTACCACCTGCCTCACTGGTTCGCTTTGTTATACCCGGGCGGCCGGCCGCCTGACCGGCCACCCACAAAGGTCTACCACCTGCCTCACTGGTTCGCTTTGTTGTACTGGTCCAGCAGCCCGTTCAGCGCCGCAGACATCTCGTCCGCGGTCTCCTCCGGCGTCCAGTCCTCGTCGGCCATGGCGGTGACGTATTCCTGGATGGCGTAGTAGAAATCCGTGCTGGGGCCTACGGTGACACCCATCATGTCCGGGCTGGTCGCATTGAGCTGCTCCACACCCACCGCGAACTGCGGGTACTTGGCCACGTGGTCTTTGTAGGCCGCGATCTCATAGGTGCCCTTGTTCACAGGGAAATACCCGGTGCCGGTGCTGAAGCGCGCCTGGACTTCGGGTGACGCCAGGTACTTCACGAACTCCCATGCGGCCGCCTTTTTGCCGTCGTCGCCTTTGTCAAACATGAACATGGCGGAGCCGGAGATGGTGGCGCCGAAATTCGCCGAGCTGTCGATACGGGGATAGAAAGCGCACCCCAGCTCAAAGCGTTTGTTCACCGTGGTCAGGATGGAGTTCAGGTTCGATGTGGACGTGGTGTACAGCGCCAGCCGGCCGGTGTAGAACATGTCGGACAGCCCGTCGCCTTTGTTGATGAGGGCCCCGGAGTCCAGCATATTTTTCCAGCCGGTCAGGAAGCGCAGCAGGGTCCCCTCAGAGTCGCACACCAGCTTCGTGGCGGTGCCGTCCCGGCCGTTGCGGTTGTCCACCACATAGGAGGCGTTGGCGCCGGCGCCGGGCAGCTGGCCGATCCAGTTGGCCAGCGTGGGGGTATTGGGGATCTGGGCGTAAGCCACCAGATCCTGCCCGTCCTCTGTCTGGGCGGGCAGCTTGGCAGCGGCTTCGATGATTTCGTCAAATGTGGAGGGGGCGGACGCAACGCCTGCCGCATCCAGGAGGGTTTTGTTGTAGAACATCACCGTGGTGGATGCGTTGAAAGGCATCCCCAGCTGCACCCCGTCGTAGTTCCAGGCTTTCAGCACGGCTTCCACCAGGTCGCCCGTGCTGTATGACGGGTCGGCGGCCAGGGCGTCGTCCACGGTGTAGGCTTTCCCGGACGTCTTGTAGTCCACGATGCCCGTGGCGTCGATCTGCATCACGTCCGGCAGTTCGGCGTACTGCTCTGTCTGGAGCACCGTGCGCAGTTTGGTGGTGCTGTCAGAGTATTTCCCCTGGAAGACCGCCTCCACCGTGATCTGTTTCTCCTTGCCGGGCCCGGCATTGAAATCCTCCACGAAACGCTGCATCAGCACGCCCGCGTCGTCAGACATGGAGTGCCAGAGGGTTATCGTCTGTGGTGTGGCCGGGGCCGCGGGCGCTTCGGTGGCCGCCGGGGCCTCGGTGGCGGCAGGTGCGGCCGTGGTGGCGGGCGCCGCCGTGGTGGCGGGCGCTGCCGTGGTCTCGGGGGCGGCCGGGGCCGGCGCTGCGGTCGTGGTGGCCGCAGACCCACCTGAACAGCCTGCCATGGCGGCTGCCAACATCGCCAGGCAGCAAAGCACTGCTAGTTTTTTCTTCATTTCTCTCCTCCTCTTTTCTTTGGGGGACGTCAGTCGCCGCTATGCTCCCCCGGCGTCCATCGGGCAAGTCCCAAGGGCCTGCCCGGCGCAAACGCCGGCTGTCACACGCGGTGGCTTTGCCCCACACAACATCCTTACCATATGAAACAATGGCCTATCGCCATATTTTCCCTGTCAGGCCCACGCTGCACACAGTCACGCCTGCCGGCGGGAACATCTGCAGGACATGTGCGAGGACTTTCGCCCTATACCCCGCTCACCCCACAAGACCGCCGGAGAGCATCCCTTTCACGATGTTCCTCTGCAGTATGATGAACAATATGAATGACGGTATCAGCAGCAACGCCACCCCCGCCATCACCAGGCTGTAGTTCGTGTCCTCCACCGTGGTCAGCATGGTGATCCCCACCTGCACCGTGCGCAGGCTGTCCTTGTTGGTCACCAGCAGCGTCCACAGGTAGACATTCCACAGCGTGACGAAAGACTGCACGAACAGTGTCATCACCACCGGGCGGGAGATCGGCAGCAGCACCCGGGTTATGAACCCCAGGTCGCCGCACCCGTCCAGGGTCGCCGCATCCCTGAAGTCCTGGGGGATGGTGCGGAAATGCTGGCGCAGCATGAACATCTGGGTAGCGCCCACGAAGTAGATGATGCTCATCCCCAGGTAGTTGTCCATCAGGTGCAGGCGGGACACGGTAAGGTAGTTCGTGACGATGAGCGTGTCGGCGGGCAGCATGGTGGTGGCCAGCACCAGGAAGAAAAAGAAATTCTTCCCCTTGAACTCATAAAAGGCGAAAGCGTAGGCGGCCAGCAGCGCGAACAGTATCCTGGCGCCGGATCCGATGGTGGACGTGATCAGGGAGTTCAGCATGTAGCGCAGCATGGGCGTCTTGGCCAGGACCTCCCGGAAGTTGTCCAGGTGGAAGCTCTCCGGCCATATGGTGGGCGGGATCGATGCGAACTCCGGCCGTGTTTTGAACGCGCCCAGGACACAGTAAACGATGGGGAACACCACCGCCAGCCCGATGCAGATCGCGACTGCGGTGGCCAGCGCATCGAAGGCGGCGGCGCGTCTTTTGCGTGAGCCCCTCATGAGTAATGCACCCCCCTCCGCTCAAACTGGAATGCCAAAAAAGACAGGACGAATGTCATAAGGAACGCCACTATGCTGATGCAGGATGCCTGGGAGTAGTTGGAAGACTGATACCCGGAAGTAAACATCAGGTATATCAGCGTGCTGGTGGACCTGGCAGGTCCCCCCTGGGTGATGATCAGCACCGGCCCGGACGTCATCATGGACAGCACTATATTGGTGCAGACCACGAACAGGATGGTGGGGGTGACGAGGGGCAGCTGGATGCGCACGAGCTTCGTGAGCGTACCCGCCCCGTCCAGCACGGCGGCCTCCATGAGCGACTCCGGAACCCCGCGCAGCGCGGACAAAAACAGCAGGAAGTCAAATGACAGCCCCATCCACAGACACACCAGCAGGATACCCGCCATAGCCCACTTCCTGTCCTCGAACCAGCCGATGTTCAGGTGCAGGAGGTGGTTCACTATGCCCACGGAAGGGTTCAGCAGCAGACGGAAAATCATCGAGGCGGCGGCCATGGACACCGCCATGGGCAATGAAAACATGATCTCGTATATGAAGCCGAACCGGCGCTTTTTCGAGGCCAGCAGGGCCAGCCCCAACGAAAAACACAGGTTCAGCGGCACGAACATGGCCGTGAGCCACAGGGTGTTGCGCAGGGCGGTGCCAAAAGTGCGGAACGTAAACAGATACGCGAAATTCTCCAGCCCCGCAAACCCGGTGATCTGCCCCTTGAAATTCACCACGGTGAAACTATACAGAAATGTCTTGACAAAGGGATAGTATACGAACACACAGGAAAACAGCAGTATCGGTATCAAAAAGAGATACGGTTTGAGCCTTTTGTGCCAGCTCTTCCTGACACGCCTTCCGGACGCCGGCCCCATCGCCACCGATGCAGGTGCATCAACTGTTACGTCTACCATCCCTGCGGTGAAACCAGGCCCCGCCGCCACAGATACACCTGCGTCAACTGATACGTCTACCGTCCCCCCTGCGCAAAAGCCCGGCCCCGCCGCTTTGGAAACGCTGCCACAAATAGTCGTATCCGGCATAATTCCTGCCTTCCCATACCAACCGTGATCTTTCGTAAGACCCCACAGTCCCACATACCGGTATCGCTCCGCCAACCAAACAATGCGAATGCGGCATTGAAAAAGCGATTGCAAGGTTAAGTCGGCGTAACAACAAGAGTGTATCATCCGATAGCATAAAAGTCAAGAAGATTATCGCCCCCCCTTGACATAACTACGACATTTGTTATAATGGACTGCGCAAGGGAGGGATGTATTTTGAACAATATTTACAATAATCTGGAACATTCATCCAAGATCCGCAACTATGCAGACATATGCAGCCACGGCGACGCCCCATCCCGCCGGGTGGTGCTGGATATCGCGGAGGGGACGCTGCGCCGCCTGGATGCCTATGAACGGATCAAGGGCATCATGCACATGGATGGATCCCTGCTGCGCATCGGAGGGAGGACCTGGGACCTGGCCGAAAAGCGGCATGTCTACCTCCTGGGCAGCGGCAAGGCGGCCAACCACATGGCCAGGGCGGTGGACGAGGTGCTGGGCGACTACCTGACCAGGGGCATCGTCATCGTGAAGATCCCGGAGCCCTGGGACATCTACCGCCACACCGAGCAGTACGTGGGGGGGCACCCCTTGCCCAACGCCGCCGGCCTGGCGGCCTGCGAGAAGATCCTGGACTTGGTGGATGGGGCGGGGCCCGACGACCTCTTCATCGGCGTGGTCAGCGGCGGCAGCTCCGCCCTGATGAGCTGCCCGGTGGACGGGCTGACGCTGGAGGACGAAGTGGCGGTCACCGACATCATGCTCAAATCCGGGGCGGACATATTCGAGATCAATGCCATCCGCCGCCACATTTCCAAATTCAACGGGGGCATGCTGGCCAAACGCATCGCGTCACGGGGGGCTTCGCTGATACATTTTGGCATCTCCGATGCGGTGGGCTCGCCGCCCACCGGCGACATCAGCGTGCCCTACGACCGCTACCGCGCCACGCCATTCGGCCCGGACCAGACCACATTGGACGACGCCCGCCGGGTCATCAGGGAGTACGGCGTGGAGGGTGTGCTGCCCAGGCGCGTGGTGGACTACCTGATGAACGCAGGGCCGGAGGCGGAGACGCCGAAAGCCTTCCCCCAAAACACCTACTATCTCATCAACACACTGCCGGACGCCTGCCGCTATGCGAAGGAAGAAGCCGAGAAGATGGGCCTGCCCGCCTATATCCTCACTTCATTCCTCCAAGGGGAGGCCCAGGACGTGGGCGCGGTGTTCGCCTCCATCGCCCGGGAGATCCAGGCGACCGGCCAGCCCTTCGGGGCGCCCTGCGTGATCATCAGCGCCGGCGAGGCCACCACGAAGATCGCCCCCGGCGACCCCATCACCGGCCACGGCGGCCCGTCCCAGGAAGAGACGTTGGGCTTCGCCATGGGCGTCGCGGGTGCGAAAGCGCCGGGCGCATGCCTCCTCTCCATCGATTCCGAGGGGACCGACGGCACCACAGACGTGGCCGGGGGGATCACCGATTCCACCAGCCTGGCGGCGGCCACGGCCGCCGGCATCGACGTGCGCTCCTCCCTGCGGGGCCACGCTTCCTACGAGGCGCTGCGAGACATCGGCGACACGGTATACACCGGCAACACCGGCACGAACCTGTGCGACCTGAACATCATGTATGTGCCCGGGGGTCCCTGACTTGGCCGCCATCTGCCAAGCCCAACCGGCAGCGCACGCAGCCTTTCCGGGGCGGACGGCGCCCGGCACCATAGGATCCGCAGACAGATAGTATGCGGACATACCGTGGTTCTTTCCGGGGCGGGCGTCGCCCGGCACAGCAAGAACGTTTCAATGATCCCAGCGGGAACTGTCGCCCCGCCGACCAACCCCTGCGCAAAGCCGGGACCAATGTCGGACGCACATTGTTTCGTTGGCGGGGCAACACGCAACGCCGCTTCACCAAATCCAGCCAAGTTTAGTCGAACGCACATTTTTAGTTGATGGGGCAACACCCCGCAACCATAACGAGGAGGTATCGTATCATGGGCAAACACACAGATTTCATCTATCTTTCCGAACCGGATGCCATCGCGGCGGGCGTGGGCGACGCCGCGGCATGCGTGGACACCATCGAGGAGTCATTCCGGCTGCTGAGCGAGGGCGACTACCTCATGGGCGGCCCCAACCACAACAACCACGGCATCACCATGGTCTTCCCGAAGAGCTCGCCCTTCCCCAACATGCCCCTGGACGGCCCCGACAGGCGCTTCGCCGCCATGCCGGCCTACCTGGGCGGGCGTTTCGACGTATGCGGGTGCAAATGGTATGGGTCCAATGCCGAAAACACCAAGAACGGGCTGCCCCGTTCCGTCCTGATGATGTTCCTCAACGACAAATCCACCGGCGAGCCCCTGTGCCTCATGTCCGCGAACCTCATCAGCGCCGCACGCACGGGCGCGGTCCCGGGCGTGGCCACCCGCCACTTGGCAAACCCGGACGCCCAGGTGTGCGCCGTCATCGGCTGCGGCCCCATCAACAAAGCCTGCACCGAGGCCATCCGCACCCAGATGAAAAGCGCCAAGCGGTTCGTCTGTTATGACCTGTTCGAGGACAAGGCTCAGGCCTTCGCCGACTGGATCAAAAAAGACCTGGGGGTGGATGCGTCATCTTCCACCGACCTGGCCGATACAGTGGCGCAAGGCGACGTGGTCTCCATCGCCGCCTCCCGCCTGAAACCCCTCCACCTGGAGGAGGCATGGCTCAAAAAAGGCTCCACCATCCTCCTCACAGGCCCCGCCAAAGGCGAGGACGGCGTGTTTCTGAACAGCAACATCATCCTGGACCACGTCAAGCTCCAGGAAGCCTATGTGGAGGATGCCATCGCTTCCGGTGACAAAGAGGCGTTCTATGCCGGCGTCATCGGCGGCCCCATCTTCAGCCTGATTGACAAAGGCCTGCTGCCGCCCCTTTCTGACTTCACCGCCATCGGCGACGTCATCCGGGGCAAACGCCCTGGGCGCAAATCCCCCGACGAGCGGGTGCTCTTCCTAAGCTGCGGCATGGCCGTCTACGACGTGGCATGGACCTACGACATCTACCAGAACGCCTTGAAAAAAGGCATAGGCACGAAACTCCTGCTGTGGGATTCCCCGGCGCAAGCTTAGACAAACGCATTGCGAACATCGGGGAATCCCGGACGGCCCCGCCATGACCCATGCATCCGGGGTCACAGCCCATCAGGGCCGGACGTGGATTCCCCGGCGCAAGCTTAAGCCTCCCTACCGCAGATACCCGCCCAGGTCTGACAGCCGCACATCCGGGCACACATCCTGCACCCGCATGAGGAAGTTCAGTTTGTTTATGCGCTCCCCGGAACGGGGGGCGCCGTTTTTGATGAAGGGGATCTCCGTGGCCACCGCCAGGTCCATGACGATGTCGTCCACCACGCCGCCGGAACGGCCCGACGTGATGGACAGCAACCCCTCTTTCACCGCATATGCGTGGGTCTCCATCGCTTCAGAGATCGTGCCGATCTGGTTGGGCTTCAGGATGAACCCGTCCACGCCGCCCAGGGCATGGGCCTTTTCCAGCCGCGCCCGGTCGGACACGATCAGGTCGTCGCCGATGACGAGGGTGCGCGCACTACCCCGGATCGCCAGCCTGGCCAGGGCGTACCCCGCAAAATCGTCCTCGTCCAGCAGGTCCTCGATGAAAAGCATGGGGTACTTGCGGGCCAGCCCGGCGGCGAACTCGATGAGGGCCTCCCGTTCCACCCGCTTACCCCCCAGCAAATAGGTCCCGGTGGCCTTGTCGTACATCTCGCTGGAAGCGCAGTCCAGGGCGAACGCCACCCGGCCGCCGTACCCCAGCCCCTCGCAGGTTTTTTCCAGGAGCCCTATGCAGACGTCCGGGTCGTCCGAGGGGGCCACCCAGCCATAGGAACGCCCCACGGCGGCGCCGCGCCCGGACGCTTTGCCCACCGCTTCCTCCAATGCGGCAAAGATCTTCACGCCCATCTCCACCGACTCGGACACGCTCCCCGCTTTCCATGGCACCACCAGGAATTCGTTGAAAGGCTGGGTCATGTCGCCGTACTTCCCGCCGTTTATCACGTTGAATGTGGGTACCGGCACCGTACGGGGGCCCCGCCCCAGCATGTGGCGGTACACCTCCTGCCCAACCGCGGCCCCAGCCGCCCGGAGCGCGGCGATGGACACGCTGTAGATGGCGTTGCCCCCCAGGACGTGCTTGTCCGGGGTGGCGTCCAGTTCGATCATGCACCGGTCGATGGCGGCCTGGTCGGATACATCCATCCCCACCAGTGCGGGCGCCAGCTTTTCGTTCACGTTAGCCACCGCACGGCGGACGCCCATCCCCCCATACTCCGCCGGATCCCCGTCCCGCAGCACGAAAGACTCATGGGAACCCACGCTGGTCCCGGTGGGCGCCGCGCCCAGCCCCGCGAACCCATCATCCGTCTCCACCTGCGCCTCCACCATGGGACGGCATTTGCAGTCCAGCAGCTGCCTCGCCCGCACCGATTTGATCCTCGACATGACACGTTTCCCCTTCCATCTACCTTAGCGCATTCTTCGGCGTCTTCCCTGCCAGCGCGTCCGTCACAGCCTCCGCCACCACTTTCCCGATGCGCACGAAGTTCTGCGCGGTGTCCGTGGCCACATGGGGCGCCGCAAGGAAATGCGGGCAGCCAAAGAGCGGGTTTGCGGCCGTCACCGGCTCTGACTCGAACACGTCCGTGGCAAACCCCGCGACTTTCCCGCATAGCAGCGCCTGGGCGGCTGCCCCCTCGTCCACCAGCGCACCCCTGGCGGTATTTACCAGTATCACGCCGTCTTTCATGGCGGCGATGGTTTCGGCGTTGATCAGGTGGTATGTGTCCGGCAGGCTGGGGAGGTTCACCGATATCACGTCGCCCAGGCGGATGGCCTCCCCCAGGGAACACAGCCGCACGCCCAGCGCCTTCGCCGCCGCCTCGTCCGGGAATTTGTCGTAGGCCAGGATCTCCACGTCAAACCCCGACAGTTTCCGGGCGATCTGCCGCCCCACTGCGCCGAACCCCAGGATGGACACGGTCTTGCCCCCCAGCTCCTGGAAGTACGGGCGGGACCAATCCCCTTCCCGGGCGTGGCGGTCGTAGAGGGGCACCTCCCGCAGCAAGCCGAACAGCAGCGCTATGAACTGTTCCCCCACTGCGGTGGCGTTCACCCCCGGGCAGTTGGTCATGGTGACGCCGTGGCGCCTGGCCGCCTCCAGGTCAAAGTTGTCGATGCCCACGCCGAACCGGGACACCACCTTAAGCCG
>JAISUG010000113.1 GCA_031272185.1 Lachnospiraceae bacterium | reverse complement strand
CCGGGCCAGCTGCGTGGTCTTCACGGCCACGATAGCTAGGGCGCAATGGCATTCGCCCCGGGCGCAATGGCATTCGCCCCGGGTGCAGTTGCATGCGCCCTGGTCGCAATGAAGCACGTCCTGGTCGCTAGGCACAGCGCCTGGCTGCCCGGCGCCAAAACCATCGTCCCCCCCCTGCCACGCATTCCGATCGGATGCCTCGCCACTCCCTGCCTCGGCTTTGCTATCTGCATCTCCAACAATCTGCAACCTTTCCCGATCGGCTGCCTCGTCACTTCCTGCAGCATCTGCCTGCCCGGCCGGCAGATCAAACATCTCCCCCTCCGGTGTCACATATGCGAAGTCCAGCCTCTCGCCGTTTGCGTAGATGCCCTCCCCCCGGTACCTGCGTATGCGCCCCGCATCCGCCACCACACGGAAGTCCCCGGCCGGCAGCGCCTTTTGCAGCGCCTGGGCGTACATCGTCCCCAACGCACCAAGGCCTATCAGAAACACCTTTTTCATTTGCCGCCCCCCGTCTGTCATGCCCACCACACGTCATGGATCCATCTTTGCCCCTATGCCGGGTTCATTTCCCATGGTTGAACTTGGTCGGGCATCTCGCATTGATTATGGACGCACACCGCTTCGATGTGCTTGCACCCGCCTCATTTCCCATGGTTGAACTTGATCGGGCATCTCGCCGTGTAGGCGTCGAATACCACCGACCCCTCCGGGATGCCCAGCTGCCCCGGCACCATCGCCCCCAGCAGCTGAGGGGCCAGTACGAACTCAAATGCCTCGGTGTATTTCTCGCCGGTGGTCTTGATGCCCAATGCCCTGGGGAATTCCCCCGGCGGGTCCGGCATCACCGGGTAGGCGTACGGAGACAGCAGCATATGGCAGCGGGCCATTTCCAGCATCCGGGCTCGGTTGTCCTGTGAGCCGCATATGAAAAACAGTCCCCCCATCGTGGCATCCGTGTGGTACATGGGGCCGTGGAGATACTCTTCGAACTCGTATGCGAGGGCCGGGGCCTTTATGGTCTCCAATACCTTCAGCGCGCCTTCCCTTCCCGCCCACGCCGATGCCCGGCAGCCCACCAGCACATATTTGTCTATCTTTGCGAAATCATCGCGGTTTCGTTCGTACCAGGCCTTGCATGAGCCGATATTGTCGGTCATCTGCCCCACCGCCAGTTCCAGGCGCCCCACCACATCCCCCCTGCCGCCCGCCGCGGCCAGTGCGCACAGGTACAGGCACATCACCGTGCTGGTGTAGCCGACGGTCTTGGCATTCGCCGTCTCCTCGCCGCAGCCTATGAGCATGTGCCGCAGGTTCCCATGGCGAACACCTCTCTGGACGGCGGATTCGCTGCCGCACCCATCGCTGCACTCCCCGTCACCGCCTGCTTCGTTGTTATGCCCGTCATTGCCGGTGCGGCGCTCACCTCCGGCACTCCCGCTTTTGTCATGCAAAGGGGTCGTGTCCCCGCACCGCCTGGCCATCTCGCAGTCGTCGTCAGCCGTCATGACGATGCCGGGATACCCCGCCCATGCCTCCATCGCCGCCAATGTATTGGTGGATGACCCGCCCTGGGAAATGTACACCACCAGGGGCCGCTTGCCCCTGACGACGGGCAAAGCCGAGGCCGCCGCCGCGAACACGTCCACGCCCAGCACGTCTTCCATGAAAGGCGCCGCCGCATATGCCGCATTGAGGGAAGTGCCGCTCCCCACCAGGTAGACCCTGTCCGGGCCCACCTTGCCATATAATTCCCCGAAAGCATGGGTCAGTTCCCCCCGCCCCCGTATCATCCGTCCCAGCACCTTAGGCTGGCTCTCCAGGTACCCCAGCATAGTCCCCATTGCATCCACCTCCACATATCAAAGTCACGATGCGTTGTTCGTGCGTGGTTTGTGCGAGCATTCACATGCGTCAAATACGGTGCCCGCCAAACAGTCCCCGCTTTGCTTGAACAACGGCACAACCCCATGTGTGAAGATACCACAAACCACCCTATCCGTCAACCAAAAACCCGCCCATCCAACCACTGTTACACCTACAAACAAGCGTGCGGCCGCAATACTATCCGTCAACCGGAAACCCGCCCATCCAACCACTGCCGCACCCACAACCAAGCGTGCGGCCGCATTACTATCCGTCAACCAAAAACCCGCCCATCCACCACACGACAACCGGATATACATACGCCCCGATTGACGCACTCCCCCTTTTGTGATATATTTCACTCATCCGCAGAATGACGTGCGTCGTACAGTAACCTGTTCGGTTCTTTTACATTTTGTGGTTAATTTCACTCATCCGCAAAGACAGTTTCGCCCTGTGGCGGCTGGCGGTGTTTTCGATGGGAGGGGCATTTGATACAGGCGGAGCATCTTTCCAAATCATACGGGGAGCGGGAGGCGCTGCGGGACGTGTCGTTTTCCGTGGGGGAAGGGCAGGTGGTGGGGCTTCTGGGGCTCAATGGGGCCGGCAAGTCCACACTCATGAACCTGCTCACGGGCTACCTGGCGCCCACCGGGGGATGTGTGCGGATCGCGGGCGACGATATGGCTACAAACCCCGGCAAGGCCAAAAAGCACATCGGCTACCTTCCGGAGCAGTTCGCATTTTACCCTGAGATGCGGGTGGATGCCTACCTGCGCTTCTGCTGCGACCTGAAAGGCGTGATGAAAGACAGGAAATCCCGTCAGGCGCATCTGGACGAGCTGTGCGACCGCGTGGGCATCGGGGCCGTGCGCGGCCGCCTGATCCGCAACCTCTCCAAAGGGTACAAACAACGGGTGGGGTTCGCCCAGGCGCTCCTGGGCGAACCCAAAGTGGTGATCCTGGACGAGCCCACCGCGGGCCTGGACCCTTCCCAGATACAGGAAGTCCGCGCGCTCATCAAGGACACCGGCAAGACCGGGACGGTCATCGTTTCCTCCCACATACTCTCTGAGATCCGCACGGTCTGCGACCGGGTGCTGGTGATCCACGGCCACACCATCGCCGCCGACGCTGCGCCGGACGCCCTGGCGGCGCGCCTAAACAGCGCCCACCGGGTGCGGGTGCGCTTACCCGGCGAGCCAGGAACCGTCCTGTCGTTGCTATCACATGTGCAGTTTGAGGGCGTCACATTCCACATCCCCGATAACGCACCTGGGCATCCCGGACCGCAGGGACACGATGCCACTTCCGGGGGCGGCCCATTTGCGGGCGACGAAACAGCGGGATACGCAATAAGCGAAACAAACGAAAGAGTGGGTGTGGATAGAGAGGGGGTGGTTTGCTTCGTCCGCCCCGTCGCCGAGTCCGAACCCGGTGCTTGGGACTACGAAGTCGAAGCCCACCAAGGGCAAGACATCCGCCGCGCAGTGTCCTTGGCGCTGGTCCATGCCGGCCTCCCCATCCTGAAGCTGGACTCCGGCGACGACTCGCTGGAATCCGCATTCCTGAAACTGACGGCAGCGGCACAACCGGATGCAAACCGTACGGGCTGACCCGCCCCTATCCTGGCGGCAGGCGGCATTTGCCCCACCAAACACATGGGGGTGGCTCCCCATGCCGGCTCCGCCCATGATGCCGTCAGCCTGCAAACGCCCCCACCACCGTGGACCTGTCCGGCGTCAAGGACGGCTTCGCCCATGACACCGCCAGCCTGCAAAACGCCCCGACACGGTGCGGGGCGCCCCAAAGGAGAAACACATGCCAGCCATCTACCGGCGCGAGTTCAAATCCTTCTTCCTCACCCCCTCCGGGTACGTGTTCGTGGCGGCGGTGTATTTTTTCGGCGCCTACTACTTCTTCATCAACAACCTCGTCCGCAACACCACGGACATGGGCGAGGTCTTCGACCGCCTGTTCTCCGTGGTGCTGTTCCTGGTGCCCATCCTGACCATGCGGCTCCTCAGCGAGGAAAGGCGCACCGGCACCCAGCAGCTCCTCCTCACCGCCCCTGTATCGCGCCTTGGGATCGTGCTGGGCAAATACCTGGCCGCCCTCACCGTGTACCTCCTGGGCATCTCCGTGACGCTGCTGTGCGCATTGGTCATGGAAACCGCCTCCTCCCCCGACTGGCCGGTGATTTGGGGCAATGTGGCGGGGCTGGCCCTCCTGGGCGCCTCCCTTATCGGCATCTGCCTCTTCCTCTCATCCGTCACCGAGAGCCAGGTGGTGGCCGCTGTGGCGGGTTTTGGCGCAGGGCTCTTCCTGATCCTGGCGGATGCGCTGGTCTATGCCCTGAACAGCCCCCTCCTGCGGCGCATCATGCCGTACATCTCATTCCAAGGCAGGTACCGGGGCTTCACCCAGGGGATCCTGGATTTTTCGGATGCGGTGTTCTTTTTGGGCATCGCGGCATTTTTCGTGTTCCTGACGACGCTGCTGATGGAGAAGTGGGGGTGGAATCTGTACTTCGCCCTCGCCGTCCTCGGCGGGGCCTGCGTTTTGGTGCTTTCGTGCGCATTGGCGCAGCGGCTCACCGACCGCCTTTCCCTCTCTGCGGACCTGACAGAGGGCGGCGTCTACCGCACCGGAGCGCAGACCGAGGCGGTGCTTGGGTCACTTACCCAGGACGTGGGGATAGACGTGCTGGCCACCAGGCAGCAGCTGGCCGAATCCGCCTACCTGTCACAGGTGGACAGGATCCTGGAATGGTACCCCCGCCTGTCAGGCCGGGTCTCGCTGCGTTACATCGACACGGGCTCCGACCCCTCCTACGCCGCGTCCCACAGCGACCTGCGCCTAAGCGAGGGCGACATCTTGGTCACCGTGGGCGCCCAGACACGCCAGCTGTCCATGGCGAACCTCTTCAACTATGCCTATACAGCCTCCGGCAGCCTGACGCCGGTCAGCTCCCGGGCGGAGGAAGCCGTAACCGGCGCCATCGCGGACCTGCTAACCGGCAACCGGGTGCGGCTGGGTGTGCTGACAGGCAACGGCGAGGCTGACTGCCCCGAGTTCGTCGCGCTCCTGGCGAACAACAGCTACACCTGCGAAAGCGTGGTCCCCTCCACCGCAGACCTGTCCGCCTACGACGCATTGGCGCTCTTCGCGCCTGTCACGGACCTCTCCGAGGACGACGTCCGCGCGCTGGACGCCTACCTGTACGCCGGCGGCGCCTATGGGAAGACGCTGTTCTACTTTGCTTCCGCCACACAGGGGGAACTGCCCCGGCTGGAAGCATTTGTCAGGGAATGGGGTGTGGAGATCGGCCAGGGCGCCGTCTTCGAGTCCGACAGCTCCCGCACCTACCAGTACCAGCCATTCTACCCCCTGGCAGACTTTGCCGGGGGCGGGTATGAAGCGAAACTCACCGATGCCTCCGCGCCCATGCTGCTGCCCCTCTCACGCCCCCTGGGTGTGCTGTTTGCGGCGCGGGATGCCTACACCACCCAGACGCTGCTGACTTTCGCCGCCAGTGCGGCCCTTCGCCCGGCGGACGCGCCCACAGACTTTAGCGCCGCCGACGCCACCCGGTGGGGCCCGTTCCCCGCCATGGTCCTGTGCACCAGGACGGGACCCGCCGGAACAGCCCCGACCGCCGCATCCGCCGTCACACCAAACGCCGCCGCGCCCGCATCCGCCGAGGCCTCATCCGCACCAGCACCCGTCGATGCCTCATCCGCACCCGCATCCGTCGGCGCCTCATCCGCAGCCTCTGCCGGCAGCACAGGCAGCGGCTCTGCACAGGGCGACACCTCCGGCGCCGGCATGGCAAGTACAGCCCCAGCCGCCGCCACGCCGCCACGCTCCCACCTGGTGGTGGCCGCCTCCACCGAGATGCTTGGCGCCCTCAGCATCCAGAACACATCCCTCGCCGACGGCGAATACCTGCTGGCGCTGTGGAACAGCCTCACTGACCGGGGCAGCTTTGTCGCCATCCCGCCCAAATCCCTCTCAGGCAAAACCCTGGGCCTCACCACCGGCCAGGTGAGCCTCCTGGGCTCTATCCTCGGCGGGGTGATCCCCATCGGCATCCTCCTGGCCGGGGCATTCGTGTGGTTTTACCGGAGGAACGGATGACCAAGAGCCCCGACGCTCATCCACCACCCGCAGACACTTGCGGATTGCCACAGGAGGAGTTGAAGACATGCGTCACCTCAAGCGCCTGCTTATATGCGAGGCCATCATCATCGCAGTGCTGCTGGCCTCATTCGTCCTGCTGGGGATGTCTTCCATCGGGAAGCCTGCCACAGGGGAGTCCCTGGCCTTTTCAGACCGCCCCCCCACAGACGTCAGGACAGTCCGGGTGGACAATGCGTCCGGCGGTTTCGAGATCCTCTTTTTTGACGGTGGGTATGCCGTCACGGACGTGCCTGTGGAACTGACAGACGTGGACACGCTGGTGAACTTCCTCATAAACTGCGGCGAATTGACCGCACTGCGCCGGGTGGATGCGGACGCAGATACGGGAACAGGAGCCGGCATCCGTACAAACCCATCTGCAGGTGCGGGTGCCGGAGCAAACACGGGCATGGGCGTAGATCCCCTGGCGCGGTTCGGCTTAAACCCACCTGCATCCACCGTACACATCGAGTACCAAGACAGCGCTTCGCTGGACCTGTCCATCGGGAACCTTGAGCCCGTCACCGGCGGGTATTACTTCACCGTGGCCGGAAAGCAGGGCGTCTACCTGATTGGGGGGGAAGCGGGGGCCATGTTCCTGCAAAGCGCGCAGGGTTTCATCTCGTTTACCCTCATCCCCGCACCCCAGGCCGGCACCATCCTCTCTGCGGTGCGCGACATCACATTTACAGGCGGCCCCCTGTCCTCCCCAGTGACCATCGAGTCTGTGGCCGCAGGGGACGAAACCGTGAAAATGCTCGCCAGGTCATTCGGCTCCGCATCCCACATCGTGCGGGGCCCCACCCCTCCAGACGAAGCCACGGTAAGCGCAGACACAAACGACGACGGCATGCCCGGCACCGGCACATCCGGCACCGGCACGTCCGAATCAGGCAGCGGCAATGCCAACACGGCCAATGCGGCCACAGACGGTGAAGGCATGCACGGCACCGGCACATCCGGCACCGGCACGTCCGAATCAGGCAGCGGCAATGCCAACACGGCCAATGCGTCCACAGACGGTGAAGGCATGTCCGGCACCGGCGCGATAGGCGGCATCTACGAACTGGACCAGACCTACGGTATCGAGATGCTCCAGCCCCTGGGCGGGCTCCGGGCCCAGGCCATACTGCGCTACGGGCTTTCTTCAGATGAAGAGGAAGAGCTCTTCGGCGAGCCCTGGATGCGGGTGGAGTTTGACTACAGGCCAGGCATTGCCCCCAGCGCATCCGGCACCGGCGCATCCGACACCGGCATCGAACACATCGACCTGCGCCTGGTGGAAGCAGGCGAAGATGGGAAAGCGTTTTTCGCCAACGTTAAAGGGTCGGGCCTCGTCTCCCTCATCGCCCGCCCCGCTTTCGCGGACATAGTTTATGAAAAGCTCCTCCTGCGCCGGTTCCTTTCCCCGCTGCTCATGGACGTGCGCGCACTGCGCATCGAAACCACCGGCATGGCACAGGACTACGCCATCGACGCCACCGACCCCAAAAACCCCATCATCACCAGGGACGGCGCCCCCGTGGACACCGCCGCGTTCCGCAGGCTGTTTTCACTGGCCGTGAGCGCCTCCGGCGACGGGGTGTACCTGGGGGTGATGACCCTACCGGTACCGTCCGGCGCCAAAGGCATGGCCACCGCCTCAGAAACACCGGCGGCGGGTCTTCCTCCGGCGGGGGCAGGGTCCGCCCCCAAGGGCACGACCACCACATCAGAAACCCCTCCCCCGCCGGTGCCTGTGCCATCCCAGGGCAATGTGTCACAACAGAAGGATGCGCCACAAACAGACACATGGCCACCAACGGACGGATCTGCGATGGACACAGAAGTCACCGCCGCCCCCCTACTGCGGCTCACCTACTCCTACACCGGCGGCAAGCCCGACGACGTGATGGAACTCTACCCCGGCGGCCCCCGCCGCACCCTGGTCTTCGTCAACGGCATATGCGAGTTCGCCATGAAGGACACATTCGCAGAGCGGATGGCACAGGCCATGGAAGCGATGGAGACAGGCGCCGATTTTGGCACGGAGTGGTGACATTGAGCGCCACAGTGGGGTCATAGGCAGAAAGCGGCATAATGCGGTATGGAGAGCAAGCCGTCTTCCTTCCCGAAGTTCTTCTCGCTAAAGCGGATGCAGTAAGCCGGGTGGTATTTGGATGCGAATACGCCCAAACTCCTGGAATGTGTCTTCATGCCTTTTTTCACTTCGACCCCGACGATGTCGGTCCCCATCTGCAAGACAAAGTCAAGTTCCGCCGTGTTCCCGCTCGTCCAGTACATGATCGGATGCCCGTTGGAAACGAGCGCCTGGGCGATGTAGTTTTCCGTGACCGCCCCCATGAACTGATTGCTGTCGCCGCCCAAGATAGTCTGCTGTGGAACACTTGATTTCATCGCAAGAAGCCCTACGTCACCCATATAGAGCTTGAAAGATGAAAGGTCCTCGTAGACGGGAATCGGTATCACCGCATGCTCGAGGCGATGGCACTTAAGCACGATACCCGCCTGGATCAACCAATCAATCGATGCGCCGAACAAAGACGCACTCCCGCCCTTCTGGACCACTTTGTACTGGAATTTGTGGTTCTCTTTGGCCAACTGTGCCGGGATGGAATCAAAACATGCACGGATTTTGACGACTTCGGAGGGTTCGGTGTATTTGGCCATGTCTCCCACATAATTGCTGAGGATCTCGTTTTGCACATTGGGAACCAGTATGGTTTTCTTATGCCTTTCATAAGCCGACACACATGCGGGCATCCCACCTACGATCAGGTATATGCGGTAATACTCGATCGCTTTGCGGTGCAAAGCGTCTGGCATCGGTGACATATCGGAAAAACAGGCGCGGATTTCGCTTGACAGTCGTTCCTCCCCCAGCGCCCAGAGAAACTCCTCGAAATCCAGCGGGTAAAGCGTCATGCTTTCCACCTTTCCCACCGGGAATGAGAACCGCTCGCGTTTCAGTGCGACGCCCAGCAGGCTGCCGGCAGCCGCCACATGGTATTCCGGCGCATTCTCGCAAAAATACTTCAGGGAAGTCATCGCCCGTTCGCAGGACTGGATCTCATCAAACACAATCAGCGTCTCACCCGGCAGGATCTCAGCATTCACAACCGTTTCCAGATAGCGGATGATACGATGTGGGCTGATATCATCGTCAAAATAATTGGCGACGGCGAGATTCGTTTCCAAATTGACATAGACTGTGTTCTGATAGTTTTTTTCACCGAAGTCGTCAAGGATATAGGTTTTTCCCACCTGGCGCGCCCCATAAAGCAGCAGCGGCCTCCGATCTGCCCGCAGATTCTTCCATTCGACCAGCCTGCTTTCGATTTTTCTTCTCATCGCCTTGCCGCCCCCCTTGTATGGGTATCGTTATGTCGAGATTCTCCTGCGCACCATGCCCGATTTGCCGTCGCCTCTGTATGGGTATCGTTATGCCGAGATTCCCCTGCGCCCCCAGCCCGATTTGCCGCCACCTTGTACGGGCATCGTTATTTCGAAATTCCCATGCGCACCATGCCCGATTTGCCGCCGCCTTGTACAGGTATAGTATACCAAGCTGAGAAATAAGTCAAGAATAATCAATGAAATTGATATTTTTCCATACTTGCATGATTTATTGATAAATGTGTTTCATATCGACACATCACCTCCCAGACTTGCAATTTCCGATAATGATGGTACAATACCAACAAGACAACAAACCGCACCTGCGGTGGCTGGCCGCTTGGCTACGGTTACCTTTTACCGGGAGGAAAGAACATGGCACGAAGCGATGATTTCAGGTTCGAAGTGATCAATGTGATAGGCGTGTTGTCCGAGGGTTCCAAAGGCTGGAAGAAAGAGCTCACCCGAGTCAGCTGGAACGGCGCCGAGCCGAAGTACGACATCCGCGACTGGAGCGAAGACCACACCAAGATGGGCAAAGGCACCACATTGAGCGAAAAGGAATTGCGCAAGCTCAAAGCGCTGGTCGATGCGGAGGTCGCATTCCTAGATGAGGCAGAATAGCGAGGTTCAGTCGGCGGAGCAATAAGGCTTCATGGCCCGAGACAATCAACCGGCAGCACGTGTACGCCGTCTTCTCTTGTATAAAGCGGGCCGCCCCCGGTCATGACTGCCAAAAAAGCTGGTTGCGCGGCGCCTTTATTGACCATCTTGTGGCAAAGGCGCGTCAGTGCCAAAACAGCCTCATCCACCCTGTGCGCCCCGAGTTTGATTTCTATGGCCGCCCATTTCTGCCCATATTCAACGATGGCATCCACTTCGAGCCCGCTCGCATCACGATAATGGCTAAGTCTGGCATCAATCGACTCAGCATATATCAGCAGATCCCGCATACATAGGTTTTCAAACAAACTCCCAAGCGTGCGAGGATCCCTTGCCAAGCCGGCCGCATCGGCACGGAGGGCTCCAACAGCTATTGACGGGTCACACAGCATACGCTTTGGCGCTTTTCTGAGGCGCAGTTTGTCACGAAGCTCCGGAAACCACTGCGGTATCTCCTCAATCACAAACAATCGGCTTATCTCAGATAAGTATTCTGCCACAGTCTGCCTTGATGTGTTGCCAAACCTGGCCTGCACATCAGCCGTCAAAGTGTTGACGGCCGCAACGCTCATATTGGTCCTGGCAACGGCAGCCAGCAGCTGCATCGCCAATTCCGGTTTGCGGCGAACATTGCCCGCCTGGGTAAGATCGGTTTCAATTAAGGCGTTGATATACTGCCTGGGCATAATAAAAGCATCATCACCGGTTACCCCGATATTTTCAGGCCATCCGCCTCGAATCATGATATCGATCAACCGTTGCTGGGAGAGTTTTGACATACCCGGCTGCAGGACTTCCCCCGAAAAAAGCCTCTTCATACTGACATCCCCGGTGGAATCTCCGCTTTCGAACAAAGACATCGTACGCATCCTCATTCGTCCGATCCTACCTGCCCCACTATGCCCAACGTTTTCAGGTTTCGGCGTCACTGATCCCGTCAGTAAAAACTGACCCTTTTCCTTTGTGCGGTCACATGCAAAACGCACCGCATCCCAGATCCCAGGCGCTTCTTGCCATTCATCAAGTAAAAGTGGTTTCGTGCCCGTCAGTACTACGGCTGGATTCAGTCTCGCCGCTTCGCGGTTAGCGTACCCATTCTCAGGGTCCAGCAAATACACGACACTGTTGGCATGATTCAATGCCGTCCAGGTCTTGCCGCACCACTTGGGCCCCACGATGGACAAAGCGCCAAATAAGGTCAAGTGCCAGACCGCTTAACCATTTGCGTGTACGAAGCCCAACCGTTTGCACATACACAGCCTAACCGTTTGCACATACATAGCTTAACCGTTTGCACATACACAGCTTAACCGTTTGCGTATACACAGCTTAACCGTTTGTGAATAATTTATTTAACCGTTTGCATCATATCAGAAACAATTGGCTTTGTAAAGTGATTTTTATAGGCGATCTTTAGAACCCATCAAAGGCAGATTCAGTTTCCGTCCCCTTACGGGGTCTTGTATATCATAATTTTGACCGGTCTTTTCCTTGTTTTGTTCTTAGCCGTGGGTTTCCGTCCCCTTACGGGGTCTTGTATATCATAATGGTAGCTGGAAGGTTTATGGAAAGCTCGTCGCATCGTTTCCGTCCCCTTACGGGGTCTTGTATATCATAATTGCGAAATAAAGTCCCTGAACGGACGGACCCTGTTTCCGTCCCCTTACGGGGTCTTGTATATCATAATGACGCTAAGGGAGGACAGCATCCAGCCCGTATAGGTTTCCGTCCCCTTACGGGGTCTTGTATA
>JAISUG010000023.1 GCA_031272185.1 Lachnospiraceae bacterium | reverse complement strand
GTAGGGGCAGAGGGCATGGAGGCTGGGGCGGGTCTGGGAAAGGTACCACATAAGGTGGGAGCAGACCGTGGGGCCGCAGCCGGCCCTCTGCTGCCACCCCGTGGCGTACCAGATCTGGTTGGCCCCGAAAACAGGGCGCCCGGCCACATCTATTTGAAGGATTTCCGGATGCAATATCGAAAATGTTTGCGTGTCACACCTCCTTGCCGGGAATCGGTTGGTTCAAAACATAATGGGGAGGGGCCAGGCCCGTCACGGCGGCCAGGCCCGTCACGGCAAGCTGCATCGTCGGGCGGTACCCCGGCAGCAAATACAAATCTACCCGATAAGAGGGCGGTTGTCAAGGGGGTTGCATTTCCCGTTTTTGTCGAATTGTAGACAATTTAGTCGAATCGAAACAGTTTTGAAATAAAATTATAAAATTTTGCAAAAATACATTTGTAATTTGCGGAAAATCGTGTATACTATCATTGAGTTGAATTTTTGCTGCATGAACTTTTGAGGGATTATATGGAAGGCAAAAAGCCAATACTTAGCGAGTCACTGCAGAGCAAATCCGTGGTTGACCAGATCATGGACAAGATAGTGGCGGCGATCATCCAGGGCGAACTGCATCCCGGTGACAAGCTGCCCACGGAGATGGAGCTTTGCAGGGATTTGGGCGTGGGACGCAACTCCGTCCGGGAAGCCATCAAGAAGTTGGAGGCCTATGGGGCCGTTTACATCAAGAGGGCAGAGGGCACGTTTATCAGCGAGCAGTACCACCATCGCATGCTGGACCCCATGCTGTATGGGCTGATACTGCAGCAGGAGGGTTGGGTTGACCTCCTGGAGCTTAGGATGGCGATGGATATCGGGACACTCTATATGGTGATACGCAAGGGCGTTTCCCATTCGCAGATACGCATCCTCAAGGAAAACGTCGCGTCCATCAAGGATGAGCTTTACAAGCCCGTGCCGTCCATGGAAAAGCTGGTGAGGCTGGACCGGGAGTTCCATGACCGCCTGGTGACCATCACCGGGAACGGCCAGCTGGAAAACATCATCGGCTACATCGGGAAGATCACCATCCCCAACGCCCTGGACACCACGCTGCAGATCGTGCTGGAAAAAGGCAAGGAGCGCTACGTGGAGGTACACCAGCAGATCGTCGACGTGATCCTGAGCAAAGACAGCAGCCGTATAGAGCAGGTGGTATTGGACCACTATTCCTATTGGCAAGATTCTTCAGTTTTTTCTTGACAAGCGGGCATAAACTATATATAATGGTTAGACGTGTTCAAAAGCACATCGCTTTGGGCGGTGTGTTGCGGCACGTCGTTTTTGTGTAGCGCCCGAACAACCCTAAGGGCGTGAGTGTTGATTATCAACCATAGTGCGATATCATCAGGAGGTGAAAGATGCCGACATTTAACCAGTTGGTCAGGAAGGGGAGGAAGACCAGCGTGAAGAAATCCACGGCCCCGGCGCTGCAGAAGGGCATGAACTCCCTCAAAAAGCGCGCCACGGACGTTTCATCCCCCCAGAAGCGGGGCGTCTGCACGGCGGTGAAGACCACCACCCCGAAAAAGCCCAACTCCGCGCTGCGAAAGATCGCCCGCGTGCGCCTTTCCAACGGCCTGGAAGTCACCAGCTACATCCCGGGCGAGGGGCACAACCTGCAGGAACACAGCGTGGTGCTGATCCGGGGCGGCAGGGTGAAAGACCTGCCCGGAACCCGTTACCACATCATCCGGGGGACACTGGACACGGCGGGTGTGCAAAAGCGCATGCAGTCCCGCTCCAAGTACGGCGCGAAGCGCCCCAAAGACAAGAAGAAATAGGCGCCCCGGCCGCACATGTCCGGCAGGCTGTGCCTTGCCGCACCCGGAAAGAGGGGGCGTATGGCCCCGGCCACACATGGCCGGCAGGCCGGGGGCATGGACGGCCAAGAGCGCATGTAAGAGAGGTTTTGTTGGAACTCAAGTTTTGCCGTTATTGATGATGATATTGCCTGTGGGTTGCAGGACATAAGACCCGAGGTTGGCGCAGATGTGCGCCGCTCCCATCCGGCCGAAGCGGACCTGGGGCGCCCCGATGCGCCGCCGGGGGCTGCGGGGATGGGGCGGTGGGCCGGGGATGGCCGTCTGCCCGCCCGGGGGAATCAGAAATACGGCGCGAACATGATGCATATCGTGAGTACCGACGATCTAATTTTGGCGGGGGCAAGATACCAAGTGCCGCTTCAGGCTTTGGGGGTACTTGGCCGCATCCGCCGGACGATTAAGGAGGGAAGGAACGTGCCACGCAAAGGACATACACAAAAAAGGGATGTATTGGCCGACCCGCTGTACAACAACAAGATTGTGACGAAACTGATCAACAACATCATGTTGGACGGCAAGAAAGGGGTCGCGCAGAAGATCGTGTACGGTGCGTTTGGCCGGATCGAGGAAAAGACCGGCAAACCTGCGGTGGAGGTGTTCGAGCAAGCCATGGCGAACATCATGCCCGTGCTGGAAGTGAAGGCGAAACGTGTGGGCGGCGCCACATACCAGGTGCCCCTGGAGGTCAAACCCGACCGCCGGCAGGCGCTGGCGCTGCGCTGGATCACCACTTACTCCCGCAAGCGGGGTGAGAAGACCCAGCAGGAACGCCTGGCAAACGAACTGATGGACGCCGCCAACAACACCGGCGCATCCGTCAAAAAGAAAGAAGACATGCACAAGATGGCGGAGGCCAACAAGGCTTTCGCGCATTACAGGTTCTAAAGCGGGCAGCCCGCTTCGCATTTTTGGCCGTGCGTTTTCCGGCGGTTTTACGGCGGTTTTGCGGCCGCGAGCGGCCGAAAGATGCGGGTGCGTGCCGCTCACATAGGTTTTGTATTATTGCATTGTAGGAGGAGTGAGCCTTGGCTGGAAGAGAGTATCCGCTAGAGCGGACGAGGAACATCGGGATAATGGCTCATATCGATGCGGGCAAGACGACATTGACAGAGCGTATCCTATACTACACCGGCGTGAACTACAAAATCGGCGAGACCCATGAGGGGAATGCCACCATGGACTGGATGCAGCAGGAGCAGGAGCGTGGCATAACCATCACATCGGCCGCCACCACCTGCCACTGGACATTGCAGGAAAAGGGCAAGACCAAGGACGGCGCCCCCGAGCATCGGATCAACATCATCGACACGCCGGGGCACGTTGACTTTACCGTGGAGGTGGAGCGTTCCCTGAGGGTTTTGGACGGCGCGGTGGGTGTGTTCTGTGCCAAGGGCGGCGTGGAGCCCCAGTCGGAAAACGTTTGGCGCCAGGCGGACACATACCATGTCCCCAGGATGGCGTTTATCAACAAGATGGACGTTTTGGGCGCGGACTTTTACGGCGCCGTGGACCAGATTCGCACGAAATTGGGGAAGAATGCCATCTGCATCCAGCTCCCCATCGGGAAAGAAGACGAATTCAAAGGCATCGTGGACCTGTTCGAGATGCAGGCGTACCTGTACAATGACGACAAGGGCGACGACATCCTGGTGACGGACATACCCGCGGACATGAAAGACGATGCGGAGCTGTACCGCCAGGAGATGGTGGAAAAGATCTGCGAGCTGGACGACGACCTGACACTGCAGTACCTGGAAGGGGAGGAGCCCTCCGTGGAAGCGCTGAAGGCCGCCCTGCGCAAGGGGACCTGCGGGTGCGAGGCGGTGCCTGTCACCTGCGGCAGCGCATACCGCAACAAAGGCGTCCAGAAGATGCTGGATGCGGTGCTGCTGTTCATGCCCGCACCCACGGACATCCCCGCCATCAAGGGCGTGGACATGGACGGCCACGAAGTGGAGCGGCACTCCTCGGACGAGGAGCCATTTTCCGCGCTGGCATTCAAGATCATGACGGACCCCTTCGTGGGGAAACTGGCGTTTTTCCGGGTGTATTCCGGGACGCTCAACTCCGGCTCCTATGTGATGAACGCCACGAAGAACAAAAAGGAGCGGGTGGGGCGCATCCTCCAGATGCACGCCAACAAACGCCAGGAGCTGGACAAGGTCTACTCCGGCGACATCGCCGCGGCCATCGGGTTCAAGCTCACCACCACCGGCGACACCATCTGCGATGAGAAAGCACCGGTGATCCTGGAGTCCATGGAGTTCCCGGAGCCGGTCATCGACATCGCCATCGAGCCCAAGACCAAAGCGGGCCAGGGCAAGATGGGCGAGGCCCTGGCGAAGCTGGCGGAGGAGGATCCGACGTTCCGCGCCAAGACCAACCCGGAGACAGGCCAGACCATCATCTCCGGCATGGGTGAGCTGCACCTGGAGATCATCGTGGACCGCCTCCTGCGGGAGTTCAACGTAGAGGCCAATGTAGGCGCCCCCCAGGTGGCATATAAGGAAACATTCACCAAGACCGTGGAAGTGGATTCCAAGTACGCCAAGCAGTCCGGCGGCCGGGGCCAGTACGGGCACTGCAAGGTGCGCTTCGAGCCCATGGACCCCAACGGGGAGCAGACGTTCCTGTTCGAGTCCGAGGTGGTGGGTGGCGCGATCCCCAAGGAGTACATCCCCGCCGTGGGCGCGGGCATAGAGGAAGCGGCCAAAGCGGGCATCCTGGGCGGGTTTCCGGTGCTGGGCGTGAAAGCGGTGGTCTACGACGGTTCCTACCACGAGGTGGACTCCTCAGAGATGGCATTCAAGATCGCGGGCTCCCTGGCGTTCAAGGATGCTATGCAGAAAGGCGGGTCCATCCTGCTGGAACCCATCATGAAAGTGGAAGTCACCATGCCCGAGGACTACATGGGCGACGTCATCGGCGACATCAACTCCCGCCGGGGGCGCATCGAGGGCATGGAGGACATCGGCGGCGGCAAGATGGTCAAGGCGTTCGTGCCATTGAGCGAGATGTTCGGCTATTCCACGGACCTGCGTTCCAAGACCCAGGGCAGGGGCAACTACTCGATGTTTTTCGAGAAATACGAGCCGGTGCCCAAGAGCGTCCAGGAAAAGGTGATCTCGGAGCGCAAGGGGCGGTGAGCCGCAAGTCACCCCCCAGCCAGCCGATGGGCCCCCCTGCGGCACTCGCCCGCCTCGGCGGCGGGGTGACCTGTAGCGGCGGGAGCGATTTCTTTGCCCCGGAGCGAAAAACCGCTTGAAAAAGTTGTGTTTATCGCATATAATAGGGCAAAGCCATCAAAAACGCTGTGATAACTGATGACACAAAGGAAGCACAGACATGTGATTCCCTGAATGGATGCCTTGCAAAGGCGGACATGAAGAACTTATGCGCACCGGCTTGCGCAAACAATGGAGGTTAAAATGGGAAAAGCAAAATTCGAGAGAAACAAAACGCATTGCAACATCGGCACCATTGGTCACGTTGACCACGGCAAAACCACTTTGACGGCTGCCATCACCAAGACCCTGCACGACAGGTTCGGTACCGGCGAGGCGGTTGCCTTTGACCAGATCGACAAGGCCCCCGAGGAGAAAGCGCGCGGCATCACCATCGCCACCGCCCACGTGGAGTACGAGACCGCAAAGAGGCACTATGCCCATGTGGACTGCCCGGGCCATGCCGACTACGTTAAGAACATGATCACCGGCGCGGCGCAGATGGACGGTGCCATCCTGGTGGTGGCCGCCACCGACGGCGTCATGGCCCAGACCAGGGAGCATATCCTGCTGGCCCGCCAGGTGGGCGTGCCCTACATCGTCGTGTTCATGAACAAATGCGACGCCGTGGACGACCCCGAGCTTCTGGAGCTGGTGGACATGGAGATCCGCGACCTGCTCAACGAGTACGAGTTCCCGGGCGACGACACCCCCATCATCCAGGGTTCCGCGCTGAAGGCCCTGGAAGATCCCATGGGCCCCTGGGGCGACAAGATCGTCGAGCTGATGGAGGCGGTGGACGCCTGGGTGCCGGATCCCGTCCGCGAGAAGGACAAACCTTTCCTGATGCCCGTGGAGGACGTGTTCTCCATCACCGGGCGCGGCACCGTGGCCACTGGCCGCGTGGAGCGCGGTACGCTCCATGTGCAGGAGGAAGTGGAGATCATCGGTATCACCGAGGAGACCCGCAAGGTCGTGGTGACCGGTATCGAGATGTTCCGCAAGCTGCTTGACGAGGCCCAGGCCGGCGACAACATCGGCGCCCTGCTTCGGGGCGTGCAGAGGACGGAGATCGAGCGCGGGCAGTGCCTTGCGAAGCCCGGCAGCGTGAAGTGCCACAAGAAGTTCACCGCCCAGGTCTATGTGCTGACCAAGGAAGAGGGCGGCCGCCATACGCCGTTTTTCAACAACTACAGGCCCCAGTTCTACTTCCGCACCACGGACGTGACCGGCGTCTGCGAGCTGCCTGCGGGCGTGGAGATGTGCATGCCCGGCGACAACGTGGAGATGACCATCGAGCTGATCCACCCCATCGCCATGGAGCAGGGGCTGCGCCTGGCCATCCGGGAGGGCGGCCGCACGGTGGGTTCCGGCAGGGTTGTGTCCATCCTGGACTGATGGCTGGCAGGCGGTGCCTGACATCGAACGTTTGCCTGATGGGCGATGAATGTTTTATGTAATGACATAAGCGCATATGGTGAAGCGGGCGAGGAATCGCCCGCTTCTCTTTTTTCTTTATGGGATCAACCTGTCAATACTACGCTTTTGATACAGAAATCTTCGGATTTGCATTATGTAGGTAACGGCATCGAGCATGTCACTTTCAAACAGGGGAGTGTACCTCAACGTATACTCACCTTGCATGTACGGCACCACGCAAACGCTCGAATACTTCCGAATGTGCGTAGCGGACATACGTCAGCGCGGCTTGTCGGTCTGCCTCGTCTAACTTGATTTCGATGTCCTCGGTCAATTCTGAATTGACGTTCCCCTGGTACGGGGGTATAATCAATTACAAGTAAAAACGGTTTTGGCGCAAATGTGCTGTAGTGATTGGGTCGACGGTGGCTATGGGACGAAAGACGACGGAATTGAATGAAGCGCAGTTTCGGGGCAAGGTGCTGTGGGTCAGTTTCCTGTTCACGGTGCTGGTCATCTGGACCCATGCGGGCAATGCCGCGCTGTTCCTGGGGGAGTCGTCGCCGGTGACCTGGGCGCATAGGATCGAGCGTTTGCTGGGCCAGCACGTCGCACAGATGGCCGTGCCTGGCTTTTTCATGGTGTCGGCGTACCTTTTCTACCGCAATTTCACCTGGGACAAACTGGCATCCAAGTGGAAATCCCGTATCCGCAGCCTGCTGGCGCCGTACCTCCTTTGGAATGCGCTGTACTATCTGGGGTATGTGGTGGCCAGCCGCCTGCCGGGGCTCTCCGGCGTGGTGGGGAAAGGGACCATCCCTTTCGGCGTGGTGCCCTTGGCGGAGGCGATGGCGTCCCACACTTACCTGTATGTGTTCTGGTACCTCCGCCAGCTGATCTTCTTGGTGGCCCTCGCACCCGCCATATGGTTCGCGGTGCGCCGGTGGTGGGTGTTTGCCCCGGCGCTGGCGGCGGTGTGGGTATGCGTGGCGCTGCGGGTGCGGCTTCCGTTGATCAATTCCGATGCACTGTTTTATTATCTGGTCGCCGCACGGCTGGGGGTGATGGGGCGGGGTGCGGGTGTGTTCTTTGCAGAGCGGGCCTGGACACGGGGCGGGGCTTTGGCGGCGTGTGCCGCGCTGGCGGTGGCGGTGATGGTGTTTCAAAATCCGGTTTTCTATAGCAACGACGGGGCATTGGTGATGCTGCGGGTCTTGCTGGTGGCGGTGGTGTGGGTGCTGGTGCCGGAAGCGGCGGCGCTGCCAGCAACAGGGGCGCTGCCGGAAACGGAGGCGCCGGGGGGGTTCCGACGCTTTTTCCGCCCCGCGCCATGGATGCGCATCAATTTCTTCGTCTATGCGTCGCATTTCGCCCTGGTGCGGCTGGTGAACAAAGGGGTGGCTTATCTTTTCCATGGGGGACGGGCGCTGGCCGTGGCGGTGTACCTGCTGATGCCGGTGGTTGCTGTGGCGGCGGCATACGGCGCCAGCGTGCCCCTGCGCAGGCACGCCCCGGCGCTGTGGGGGCTGCTAAGCGGGGGGCGGTGAGGGTGCCGTAATCTTCTGCAACATGCTGTCGTACAGTGCGGGATACTGCATGGCTCCATGCAATACCCTGTAGATGTATATCACGCCGTCGATATCCCTGTAGAAAAGGATGTAGGGCTTAACTACCAGCAGCCTAAAGCCGGCATCCCGCATCTTTTGGTCCGGAACCGGCCGCCCCAGTCTGGGGTACAGGGCGAGCTGCCCTGCCCTCTCAATAATCCTGTCGTGCATCCGCAAGGCGGCATCGATGTCGTCTTGGGCAATATAGAGCACTATCTCTTCTGCATCGTCCAAAGCCTCTTGGAGGAAGCGCACTTTGTCAGACTGTGGCATGGATGGCCTCTTTCAGGCGTTCACTCACCTCGTCCAGGGAATATGTCTTTGCACCGGCAAGCCTGTTTGCTTCCGCGGACAGGAGCTTTTCACGCAGATCCAGCATCTCTTCTCGAAGCCGGTAGGTTTCAATGCTCATGACAACGAGATCCCCCTCCCCATTTTTCGTCAGAAAGATGGGCTCGTGCTTCGCTTTGCACAGTTCGGAGATGGAGGTGTAGTCGTTGCGCATGGCCGTGGATGGTTTGATGATCATAAAGTCCTCCGTGGCGATATTTTGATAGAATTATATCATCATTCTACATTCTCGTCAAGGGGGGATTTGATGCGAACCACCTGTGGCGGCGTGGCAATCCATTGCGGGCGAAATACAGCACTGACGTTTGGAAAATTCCTTGTTGCGTTCGGGGGAATTGTGTGATATAATCGTTTAGTTTAATGATTCGCAACCGTTGGCTGTGTGACACAGACGTCATCCGGATGCCCTTCGGATGTGATACATGCGGCTGTGGCTTGCGTTGCGGGCGTAGCTCGTTTCGGGTGTGGCTCGTCGCGGGCGTGGTTCGTTTCGTATGCAGTGATTGTTCGGAGGTAATTGAGATATGAAGAGGATCCAGACACTTAGTACGGGTACACTGAAAGACACCATGAAAAATGGCGGTTGCGGCGAGTGCCAGACATCCTGCCAGTCCGCCTGCAAGACTTCCTGCACGGTGGGGAACCAGAGCTGCGAAAACGAAGAACGCCGGGAGGCGGTTTTGGTTGACTGAGGATGGGCGTAGTGTGCACCTGGTTGGACGCTGCACCGGAAGATCGCCGATGTGGTTGGTCGCGCGCCGGAAGGTCGCCGATGTGGTTGGTCGTCGCATCGAAGGATCGCCGATGTGGTCAGTCTAAGCGGGTGCCATGTGTCCTGACGGGCCGGATGATGAGATTTGGGGTGTTTTGTGATTCACCAGTTTACGAACAACGATTACCACATCGTCATGGATGTGGGTTCAGGCGCAGTCCATGCGGTGGACAGGCTGGTCTATGACGCCGTGGCGCTGATGGCTGCCGAGGTGGCGGACATGGAGACGCCCGCCCCCCTGGACGAGCGCGTGACGGGACGGGTGGCGGATGCACTGGCCGGCACCGTAGGTTTCCCTGCGGGAACCTATACCCGGGAAGACATACAGGATGCGCTGGCGCAGATACAGGGGCTCATTGACATGGGCCAGCTCTTTGTGAAAGACACATACGAGGGGTACGTGCGGGATTTCAAGGCACGCAAGACCGTGGTGAAGGCGCTGTGCCTCCATGTCGCCCACGACTGTAACCTGGCCTGCCGGTACTGTTTTGCCGAAGAGGGGGAGTACCATGGGCGGCGCGCGCTCATGGGCGCGGAAGTGGGGAAAAAGGCCCTGGATTTCCTGGTGGTCCACTCCGGGAACCGCAAAAACCTGGAAGTGGATTTCTTTGGCGGGGAGCCGCTGATGAACTGGGGCGTGGTGAAGGAACTGGTCGCCTATGGCCGATCCCTGGAAGGGCCCCATGGCAAGCGTTTCCGGTTCACATTGACCACCAACGGCGTGCTGCTGGACGACGAAGTGACGCAGTTTTGCAACCGGGAGATGGCCAATGTGGTCTTGAGCCTGGACGGGCGCAAAGGGGTGAATGACCGGATGCGCCCCATGCGGGGCGGGCAGGGCAGCTACGACCGCATCGTGCCCAGGTTCCGCTCTTTCGTGGCCCAGCGGGGGAGCCGCAGCCATTTCTTGCGGGGCACTTTTACCCGGCATAACCTGGATTTTTCCCAGGACATCCTGCACTTCCTGGATCTGGGGTTCACGAAGCTCTCCATGGAGCCGGTGGTGGCGGCGGATGCAGCGGATGCGGCGATAGGCTGCTCGGAGACATGCGCCCTCGGTGAACCCAAGGGCGGTGGCGTTGATAGTTATCATGCAAGTCGCCCCGGTGGGCAGGCTGCCGTCGGGAACGCAGGTGCTTCGGCCGACACCGGGAACGCTGCAGGCGGCGATGGGTGCGCTGGCACGTCTGACGGCTATGCCTTGCGGGAAGAGGACCTCCCGGCCATCCTGGCGGAGTACGACCGCCTGGCCCGGATATACCTGGAGCGCAGGGCGGAGGGGCGGGGGTTTGAGTTCTTCCATTTCAACATAGACCTGACCGGGGGGCCCTGTGTGGCCAAACGCATGGCGGGGTGCGGCGCGGGCACGGAATACCTGGCGGTGACACCTTGGGGCGACCTGTACCCGTGCCACCAGTTCGTGGGGCGGGAAGACTACCTTTTGGGCAATGTGGAGGACGGCATCACCCGCCCGGATATCTGCGACACGTTCAAGTATTGCAATGTATACGCCAAAGAGGACTGCAGGGGGTGCTTCGCCCGGTTTTACTGCTCCGGGGGGTGTGCCGCCAATGCCCAGCAGTTCGGGGGCGACATCCATGGCACATACCGCCTGGGCTGCGAGATGCAGAAAAAGCGGGTGGAGTGTGCGCTGATGATCCAGGCGGCGCTGGCCGGGGGGGCAGCCTAAACGGCATCGGTTGCATGGGATGGCAAATTCATTGGATGACATGGAACTTGCTGACATCAGTGCAGGTCAAACGGCATCGTTTGCATGGGATGGCAAATTCGTTGGCGACGTTGAACTTGCTGATATCGTAGCAGGCAAAACGGCATCGGTTGCATGGGATGGCCGGGCGGGGCCGCGACTGCGGCGAAAAGGTGATGCCGATGGCATATGCGGCGATGCCCATTTGACAGGGGATTGTCCGGCCTGGGGCCGGGAAAGAATATATGCAAGGAGAACGCACATGAAAAACAACAAGGGCAAAGGCCTGCTGGGGCTGCTCATCTTGGTGGTGGCCATCGGGCTGTTTGGTTTTTTTGCCTATGACACCCTGAAAAACAGCGGCCAGAGCGCGGATGCGTCCGTGGCGGCTGTGACGCCGACGCAAACAGATGCCGCCGGGGAGTCGGAGGATATCACCGCCGAGGGCGAGACCGAAGCGGGGCTGGAATCCGCCGAAACGGAAGCGGAGACGCAGGCCGAAACGGATGAAACCGCCGCACCGTCCGAGCGCAAGGGGATCAAGCTGGGCCTGGACCTGGCGGGTGGCGTTTCCATCACCTACCAGACGGTGAAGCCCAACCCCACTGCGGAGGAGATGTCAGACACCATCTACAAGCTCCAGCAGCGGGTGCAGAACTACAGCACGGAGGCGGAGGTCTACCAGGAGGGCGACAACCGCATCAACATCGACATCCCGGGCGTCTCGGATGCCAATGCTGTGCTGGAAGAGCTGGGCAAGCCGGGTTCCCTGGTGTTCTATGACCCGAATTTCACCCAGGTCCTGGACGGTACCATGGTGACCAGCGCCAAGGCCGGCATCACCAAAGACCAGACCACAGGGCAGGACGCCTATGTGGTGAGCCTGACCTTCAACGCCGAAGGCACGAAGCTGTTTGCCGACGCCACCACACAGTATGTGGGGCAGACGATCTATATCATCTACGACGGCGCCATCGCTTCCGCCCCCACGGTGCGCGAACCCATCACCGGCGGGGAATGCCAGATCGACGGCATGACCAGCTATGAAGAGGCTGAAAAACTGGCGTCCACCATCCGCATAGGTTCCCTGTCATTGGAACTGGAAGAACTGCGTTCCAACGTCGTGGGCGCCAAGCTGGGCCAGGAAGCCATCCAGACCAGCCTTCGGGCGGGCCTCATCGGTTTCGGGCTGGTGATCATCTTCATGATCGCCGTGTACTGGGTGCCGGGGCTGGCCGCCGCGCTGGCGCTGATCATCTACGTGGCGGTGACCATCGTGCTGCTGGATGCATTTGACGTGACGCTGACACTGCCCGGCATCGCCGGCATCGTGCTGTCCATCGGCATGGCGGTGGATGCGAATGTAATCATCTTCACCCGCATACGGGAGGAGATCGGCGTGGGCAAGACGGTGCGCTCCGCCATCAAGACCGGGTTCGCAAAGGCCCTGTCCGCCATCATCGACGGCAACATCACCACCCTCATCGCCGCCGCGGTGCTGTTCTTCCGTGGTTCGGGCACCGTGAAGGGGTTCGCGACCACATTGGCCATAGGCATCGTGGTGTCCATGGTGACGGCGATTTTCGTCACCCGCGCCGTGCTCTACTGCCTGTATGACGTGGGGCTGAGCGACGCCAAGTTCTACGGCGTGAAGAAAGAGCGCGACCCGATCAATTTCCTGGGCAAGAAACACATTTGCTTCGCGCTGTCCGCGCTGATCATCGTTGCGGGGTTCGTGGGCATGGGTATCAGCCAGGCCGGCACCGGCAACCCGCTGAACTACAGCATGGAGTTCACCGGCGGCACCTCCACCAGTGTCACGTTCAATGAAAACCTCTCCCTGGAGCAGATCGACGCCCAGGTGACGCCGGTGGTGCTGGCGCTGGAGGGCGTCTCCCAGGTGCAGACCCAGAAAGTGGCGGGCACCAACGAGGTCATCATCAAGACCAATTCGCTGAATGTGGACCAGCGCCAGGCGTTCGAGCAGGCCATGGTGGACAACTTCGGCGTGGATGAGGGCCTCATCACAGCGGAGAGCATCTCCGCCGCGGTGAGCAAGGAGATGAAGCAGGATGCCGTGGTGGCCGTGGTCATCGCCACCATCCTGATGCTGATCTATATCTGGTTCCGGTTCAAGAACATCTTCTTCGCCGCGAGCGCGGTGCTGGCCCTGGTACATGACGTGCTGGTGGTGCTGACATTTTACGCGCTGGCCAAATGGTCGGTGGGCAACACCTTCATCGCCTGCATGCTGACCATCGTGGGTTATTCCATCAACGCCACCATCGTCATATTTGACCGCATCCGGGAGAACCTGGCCATCATCGGCAAGAAACAGCCCCTGGCGGAGATCGTCAACCGCAGCATCACCCAGACGTTTACCCGCAGCCTGAACACGTCCTTGACCACGTTCATCACCATCTTCGTGCTGTTCGTGCTGGGCGTCACCTCCATCCGGGAGTTCGCATTGCCCCTGATGGTGGGCATCGTGTTCGGCACCTACTCCTCGGTGTGCGTCACCGGCGCGCTGTGGTACCTTATGACCAACTGGCAGCAGGCCAGGAAGGCCAAGGCCAGGGAGGCCGAGGCGCAGGCCAAGGCGCAGCAGACGAAGGTCAAGAAAGCCAAGCGGGGCGCCGCCACGGCGAAGTGATGTGTGATGCGATGAAACCGCGATGACCGGCGGAACAAGCCGGTGCCAGACAGAAACTGTGTTCCCGGTGATGTGTGATGCGATGAAACCGCGATGACCGGCGGGGGTGGCCGAGAGCCCCGCACCACATGCATGGATATGATGGGATAGGATGGAAAATCATGTAAGAATGCGCTACACTGTCCTGGCCCGCGAGGGCAGGGCGAAGCGGGCGCGACTGGAAACGGTCCATGGCACTGTGGAGACACCCGTCTTCATGAATGTGGGGACGGTGGGGGCCATCAAGGGTGCGGTGTCCACCGACGATTTGCGCCTGATCGGCACCCAGGTGCAGCTGTCCAACACCTACCACCTCCATGTGCGCACAGGGGACGAACTGATCCGCTCGTATGGCGGCCTGCATGCTTTCATGAACTGGGATAGGCCCATACTCACCGATTCAGGCGGGTTCCAGGTGTTTTCCCTTGCCCTCTTGCGCAAGATCAAAGAAGAGGGCGTGAGTTTCCGTTCACATATAGACGGCCGCAAGATCTTCATGGGGCCCGAGGAGAGTATCCGCATACAGTCAAACCTGGGCTCCACCATCGCCATGGCCTTTGACGAGTGCGTGTCCAACCCGTCGCCCCGGGAGTACGTCGAGGCGTCCGCGGCCAGGACTACCCGGTGGCTTTTGCGTTGCCGTGCGGAGATGGACAGGCTGAATGCGCTCCCTGACACACTGAACAAACAGCAACTGCTCTTTGGCATCAACCAGGGCGGGACCTATGCGGATATCCGCATCGCCCATGCACAGGAGATCGCCGCCCTGGACCTGGACGGATATGCCGTGGGTGGGCTGGCGGTGGGGGAATCCCACGAGGAGATGTACCGCATCCTGGATGCGGTGGTGCCCCACCTCCCGGCCGAAAAGCCGGTCTACCTGATGGGTGTGGGCACACCGGCCAATATCCTGGAAGGGGTGGAGCGGGGCGTAGATTTTTTCGACTGCGTGTACCCGTCGCGCAACGGCCGCCATGGCCATGTCTACACCAACGCAGGGAAGCTAAACCTTTTCAACAAGCGCTATGAACTGGATCACCGCCCCATCGAGGAGGGCTGTAGCTGTCCTGCGTGCACATCCTACAGCCGGGCATACATCCGGCACCTCCACAAGGCAGGGGAAATGCTGGGAATGCGGCTCTGCGTGTTGCATAATCTGTACTTTTATAATACAATGATGGGTGAGATACGCAGCGCCATCGAGCAAGGTGAGTTCGCCGCTTATAAAAAGAGGAAGCTGGCGGGGATGGCAGGATAGTGGATTGAGGGTACGAATTGGGCCGGCGGGGTCAGGCGCCGGGGGCAGAGGGCAACGGCTGGGAAACAGCGCAATGGCAGGGATGGCAAATTGAAGAAGCAAATTGGGCCGGCTAGGTTTGGCGCCGGGGGCAGATCGCATTCGGATATGCGGTAGAAAGCGGGGTTTCGGAATGGAAGGAATTTTGGCGGGTTTGGGCGGCAACGGCGGGATCATTTTGATGTATGTGGCGATCATCGGGGTATTCTATTTCTTCATGATTCGCCCGCGCCAGAAGGAGCAGAAAAAGCACCAGCAGCTGCTTGCCAGCGTGGCCATCGGCGATATCGTGCTGACCAGCTGCGGGTTTTACGGGGAAGTCATAGACATCACGGACGACACGGTGATCGTGGAGTTCGGCAACAACAAAAACTGCCGCATCCCCATGCAGAAGTCACATATTGCGAATGTAGAGAAACCCAAGGTGGCCGCAAGTTCATGACACGGAGCCAGTGTATGG
>JAISUG010000112.1 GCA_031272185.1 Lachnospiraceae bacterium | reverse complement strand
TTTTCTCATTTTATTCTTTTCTCATTTTATTCTTTTCTCATTTTATTCTTTTCTCATTTTATTCTTTTCTCATTTTATTCTTTTCTCATTTTATTCTTTTCTCATTTTATTCTTTTCTTCTTTACTTCGCTCATGGCAATCGGCATATCCAGCACCATATCAAGTGGTGCTTTAATGGATGTTCGGCCGGCATTCGAACACAAAACCCATGCCGTCGACTATATGTCCGTCATGTTGCCCTCATCGCGGCCGTGCTTTCGAAGCGTTAGGTTTTCTCTCGTTTGACTTTCACGATGACTCAAGAACCATGTATAAACCGAGAAAAGATCAGGACCTCGGAAAAATAAAAATGGACTATCTATCGATTCTCGCGTTGACACCGCATATCAAAAACCATGACAAAATTATAACAAATTTTGCCCTGGATTGCTTGAATTTTTATGAATTATTGGATGAAGATTTCCTTACTGGAAATTTCCTGACATCTTAGTAGGTTCCCGGTGTGGCTGACCGCGGCTAGTCGCAGCTCCACCCGCCCCTCCCTGTGCTCCTGCAGGACATTGACGCTTTCGAACCAACCCCTGTTTGCGAACCTCAGCGCCCCCGGCGCCGAATGTTCCCGCCGGCACGTCGCCGCCTGCGCCATCCGCGCACTGCGCCGAACCGCCCAAATGCAGCCGCCACACCCCATCCAACGAAATATCCCGCATACTCCCCCCACACATTGCATTTCGCTAGTCCTTTTGGTCCTTTTAGTCCGAACCTGCGCCCCCAGACCCCCATTTCATGGGTCAGACTCTCATCCCTCGTTCCGCCCGCTGCCTTGGTTTTGCATCTTCATCCGTAAATCATGGGTCAGACTCTCATCGCTCCTCCCGTCCGCAGTCTTGGCCCGGCATCTTCATCCGCAAAATGTCGTATTCTTCTAGATCTACCCTCTCACTTTCACTCACATCCACACCTGCCCGCACACCCGTACTCACATCTACATCCACACCTGCCCGCACACCCGTACCCACACCTACACCCACACCCACACCCGTACCCGTACCCACATCCACATCCAAATCCGCACCGGTACCATCACTCACATCCACACCTACCCCCACACCCACACCCACGTCAACATCCGCACTCACACTCATATCCGAGCCTGCCCCCACACCCACACCCACGTCAACATCCGCACTCACACCCATATCCGAGCCTGCCCCCACACCCACATCCACATACAAGACCTGCCTGGAGTGGGGTGCGCTATCCAGTTCATTCCCATCCGTGTCCCGGATAGAGCGGACATGAGCCTGGATATTGCGCCCGTCGGGCTTCATCACCTCTATCGCATCCCCCACGGAAAACTTGTTTTTCTGCACGATGCATAGGCCACCGCCCCCCTCGCCCACCCTGCGGGCGTCGGCACACCTCCCATACCTGCCGTCACTTAGTTCGCCCGCCGGGGCGCCGTGCCCGCCGTCACTTAGTTCGCCCGCCGGGACGGCATCACCACGGCCGCCACTCCCTGTAAGTCCGGGCGCGCTGCCGCCCCCCTCGCCCACCATCCCCAGGTACGCATAGTTCTTCACATATGTCCCATAGCCGTAGATCTGCGCTTCCTCCCCCGCTTTCCCGAAATAGAACCCCGTGGTGTACTCCCGGAACGTGCACTTCGATATCTCGTCCATGTACCATGGCAGGTTCTCCCTGTACACGCCCTCCCCGGCGGCCATGTCATCCAGCGCTTTTCGGTATGCCCGCGCCATGGTGGCGACGTACAGCGCCGACTTCATCCGCCCCTCGATCTTAAGGCTGTCCACCCCGGCCGCCATGAGTTCCGGCAGGTGCCCTATCATGCACAGGTCTTTGGAATTGAAAATGAACGTGCCCCTCTCGTTTTCGAACACAGGGAAATACTCCCCCGGCCGGGTTTCCTCTGACAGGGCATAAACCACTTCATCGGCTGCCAAATACGCCGCCTTCACACTTGCGCCCTGCGCCGGGTCTTTGCATCCTGGCCAGCCGCCGGCGTCGCCATCAGTCGCGCAGGTGCATTCGCCCCGCATGGCTGCTTGGTGCAAAGGTGTTGCGACACCCCGCTTCGGGAGCGTGGGCGGTTCGCCCCACATGGCTTCTTGGTTCAATGATGGAGCGACACCCCGCATGGCTTCTTGGTTCAATGTGTACTTCCACCTGCACGGGTGGGAGCAGTTCCCCTGGTTCGCATCCCGGCCGGTGAGGTACGCAGAGAGCAGGCAGCGCCCCGAGTAGCTGATGCACATGGCGCCGTGGACGAAGCACTCGATTTCCATGTCGCCGGGCAGGCCCTGGCGGATCTCGGCGATCTCGGACAGGGTCAGCTCCCTGGCCGCGACCATGCGCTTGGCGCCCATGCGCCGCCAGAACAGGAATGTGCCGATGTTGGTGTTGTTGGCCTGGGTGCTGATGTGGATGTCCATATCGGGCAATACACGCCTTGCCACGTCAAACACACCCGGGTCCGAGATGATGAGGGCATCCGGCCGGCAAGGCTCACCTGCGCCGCCCAACCCTCCCAGTTCGCGAAAATACGCCTCCACTGCCCCCAGGTCGGCATTGTGGGCCAAAATATTGGCGGTGACGTACACTTTCACGCCCCGCCCATGTGCAAAGGAGATGCCTTCTTGCATCTCCCCCACTGTGAAATTCTTCGCCTTGGCCCGCAGCCCGAACGCCTCCCCGCCGATATACACCGCATCCGCGCCATATACCACGGCGGCCTTGAGCGCTTCCAAGCTCCCTGCGGGCAGGAGGAGTTCGGGCAGGCGAGGGGCGCTGTGGCCACCCTGCGCCGTCCCCGGCGCCAGGCCTCTGGCCTCCGCTTTCTCATCGCCGCCGCCATGCTGCTTTGCTGACGCAGCGGCGTGGCCACCCTGCGCCGCCCCCGGCGCCAGGCCTCTGGCCGCCGCTTCCTCATCACGGCCGGGGCGCCGCTCGACCGGCGCAGCAGCGCAGTCCCTGCCCCCCGGACCGGCTGCCATACCACCGCGGGGTCCGGATGGCTCGGGCCCCGGCGTATGCCCCCCGCTCATGAGCTGCCCCCCGCCGGTTTGCCGGTCTGGATCTCTTCCAGTATCTCTTTGGAAGTCATGGCGGTGCTCAGCGAGTATTCGCCCGGATAGATCTTGTACGAATAGAACACGCTCTGCACGTAGAACACATAGGGGTCGTCGATGAGCCCCAGGTTCTCCAGTTTCTTCCCCACGTCCAGCGGGGATTCCCCATCCTCGATGGCGACGGTTTTCTGCATCACCGACTGCCCTGCGCCGGCCAGGGGCTGGGCGTAAAACACCTTGTGCCCGAATGCGTACCCCCTGGTCACCAGTGCGTACACCACCAGCACCAATATCGCCAGCACTATCAGGTGTATCGCCACATTGATCACCGCGCCGGCAATCCTGTTGATTTCCTTAGTCGCCTTGCTCATTTACATTCCTTTTGACTGTTTCGACTATCCCAACCAATCAAACCGGCCGGCACGGCCGACTACACCTCCATTATGATCGGCAGTATCACCGGGCTGCGTTTCATGCGCTTCCACAGGAAATCGCTCAGGGTGTCCCTGATGACTGTCTTGATCTTGCCCCAGTCGCTGACCCTGTGGGTGAGGCAGTCGTCCAGCGCATTTTCCACTATCCGCCTGGCCTCGTCGATAAGATCCTCGGACTCCCGCACGTAGACGAACCCCCTGGTCACGATGTCCGGCCCGGCCATCAGTTGGTTGGAACGCCCTTCCAGCGTGAGGGCCACTATGATGATGCCGTTCTGGGACAGGCTCTGGCGGTCGCGCAGTACGATGTTGCCCACGTCGCCCACGCCCAGCCCGTCCACCAGCACGCCCCCGGCGTTCACATGGGAAACCACCTTGCAGGTGTCCTCACCCAGTTCCACCACATCGCCGCTGGACATGATAAGCACGTGGTCGCTGGGGATGCCCATGGCCTCCACCAGGTTCTTCTGGGCCACCAGGTGACGGTACTCGCCGTGGACCGGCAGCGAATACTTCGGCCGCAGCAGGGAGTACATCAGTTTGATCTCTTCCTGGCAGGCATGTCCCGACACGTGGGCGTCCTGGAAAATCACCTCCGCGTCCTTGATGGACAGCTCGTTGATGATCTTTGAAATCGCCTTCTCGTTGCCGGGGATGGGGCTTGAGGAGAATATCACCAGGTCGTTGGGCTTGATCTGGACCTTCCTGTGCAATGACATGGCCATGCGCGAAAGCGCCGCCATGGTCTCCCCCTGGCTGCCCGTGGTGATCAGCACCGTCTTTTCGTCTGGGTAGTTTTTCAGCTGCTCGATGTCGATGAGGGTGCCTTCCGGGATCTTGATGTACCCCAGCTCGGTGGCGGTGGTGATCACGTTCACCATGCTCCGGCCCTCCACCACCACCTTGCGCCCGTATTTGCAGGCGGTGTTGATGACCTGCTGCACCCTGTCCACATTGGACGCAAAGGTGGCCACCAGGATACGCTGGTGGGCATGCTCCGCGAAAATCGCGTCGAATGTCTTCCCCACGGTCTTTTCTGATGGCGTGAACCCCGGGCGTATCGCATTGGTGCTGTCGCACATGAGGGCCAACACGCCCTTGTGCCCCAGCTCGCCGAACCTCTGCAGGTCCGCTGTCTCGCCGAACACCGGCGTGTAGTCGATTTTGAAATCCCCGGTATGGAACACCACACCTGCGGGTGTGAAAATCGCCAGGCACGACGCATCCTGGATGCTGTGGTTGGTCCGGATGAACTCCACCCGGAAAACTCCCAGCGTCACCGTCTGCCCGTGCTTGACCACCTTGCGTTTGGTCGTCTTGAGGAGGTTGTGCTCCTCTAGTTTGTTTTCAATGAGGCCTATGGTGAGCTTGGTCCCGTAGACCGGCACGTTGAGCTGCTGCAGCACATAGGGCAGCGCGCCGATATGGTCCTCGTGCCCATGGGTGATGACGAACCCCCGCACCTTGTCCTCGTTTTGCTTCAGGTACGTGATGTCTGGGATCACCAGGTCGATCCCCAGCATGTCGTCCGTGGGGAAGGCCAGCCCGCAGTCCACCACGATGATGTCATCCTCGTATTCGAATGCGGTGATGTTCATGCCCACCTGTTCCAGCCCGCCCAGGGGGATGATCTTGATCTTTGGCCCGTTGGACGCCTTTTGCTTGCCGGAGCCTTTTGTGGCTGCGGCCGTCCTTGCGGATGTGTCCGGCTCACCCGCGCCGCCTATGCCCGCCAGCGCCGCGGCCGCCTTGACAGCGGCTTTGAGGGCGCCTTTGCCCTTCTTTGCCGACTGGGGCTGTTTTGGGTTCGGCGCCTGCACCGCCTGTCCGGCCTGTGGCTTTTGGGCCTTTTCTTGTTTCTGGCTTTGCTGCTTCGGGTTTTGCTGCCCCTGCTGTTTCCGGCCCTTGTCCTGTTTCTGGCTAGGCTGCGCCTGCTGTTTTGGCACGTCTTGTCCCTTGTCCTGCTTTTTCGTTTGGTCCTGGTTCGGCTTTTTCTTCTGGTTCTGGGGCTGCTTTGGTTTGGCCTGTTGCCCCTGGCTTTGCTGTGGGCTACGGCCCTTCTCCCGGCCCTGGTTTGGTGCCTGCTTCCGGCCCTGCTGCCCGTTCTTTTGGCCGTTCCGGTCTTGCTGCCCGTTCTGGTTTGGCTGCCCGTTCTGGTTTGGTTGCCCGTTCTGGTTCTGTTGTTGTTCCAAACTTACCTCCGTTTTGGGGCCTTTCGCCCCAGCTTATTTTCCATTGCTCATAAGGGGACCGTTCCCCTTTCGTTTTCCAATCATTTTTCCAGCGCGATGTCCGTATCGCTCAATAGCTCCGTGAAAATCTGGTACAGGTAATCCCGCTCCGCCTCATTCTCCACGAATTCGTAGGCAGCCTGTTCGTCACCCGCAGGGGAGGTGTCTTTGAGGATGTAGCACTCACCGTCGCCGGAAAGTGAACTGTCTGCCACCAGCAGATAGTCCGCACCCTGGAACCGCGTCACTTCCAGCACGTCAAATGCCACCTGCTCCCCGGAGTCGGTGGACAATACGATAGTCTCGTCTTTCATTGTGTTACTCCCGCACACACCAACACCGGAGCCAACTGGTATCCGACCCCGGTGAAACCTGTCACACACCAAGCCCCCCACGCGCCGCAGCGCAAATCCAAACAGATATGCGGCCATGGTGAAACCTGCCGCACACGCCGCATGTCACGCACCGTGGGCATCCATGTAGCTTTGCAGGATGAGCATCGCCGCCAGCTGGTCGATGACCCTCTTCTGGTCCTTGCCCGCAACCCCGCTCTCCTTGAGGATCTGTGACGCCTCCACGGTGGTCAGCCGCTCGTCCCAGTAGACCACCGGCAGCCCCGTGCGCCGCCCCAGCGCGCTGCCGAACTCGCGCGTCCGCAGGGCGCGCTCCCCCTCGGAGTCGTCCATGTTGAGCGGGTAACCCACCACGATCTGCCCCACATGGAGCTCTGCGGCCAGCGCCTCCAGCCTCTGGTACGTCCGGCGCAGCTTGTTTTCTGCATCCCGCAGGATAGTCTCTACCCCTTGGGCGGTCAGCCCCAGCTCGTCGCTCACCGCGACACCGACCGTCTTGGAGCCATAGTCCAACCCCAAAAGCCTCAAGGAAACCTCCAAGCGCATGCGACAGGGCGCACGCAAACGGGCACACCTCCCTCACCGCCGCCGCAGTTTGGACCCGATGTACACGCTCATCAACTCTTCCAGGATCTCGTCCCGTTCCACCTTCATGATCAGGCTCCGCGCGTTGCGGTGGCTGGTGATGTAAGTGGGGTCGCCGGACATGATATACCCGACGATCTGGCTGACAGGGTCAAACTCCCTCTCCAGCAAGGCCTGGTACACTTCTTCCAATACCTGTGCCACGCTGGGGCTGCCCCCCTGAACCGTTTTGAATAATTGGGTGTCGCGCAGTCCTTCCATATTCCTCACGTCCTTAAGCACCGCTTTCAACCTATTCTATCCCATTTTTTCCCTTTTAGCAAGATGTTTTTGAAAATAGGGCATAACCCGCCGCAAATTTTGTAAAATTTCAGCAACATTGTACTTGAAATCCCCGCCCCAAAGGTATAACATAGTCCGGGTGCCATATGCCGCCCCTACCCCGGCGTGCTGACGGCAGCAGGGTACGCCCCACCATGCGGCCGGCAGACTGTGCCACTGCATGGCCGGCGCCTTGCTTGGGGATGTCAAGGGAGGGGCTGCACGTGTGCTGCGCCACTGCATGGCCGGCTCCTTGGCGGCCGGCGCTGCGGGCACACCCCGTTGGCGGGCCTATGCGGCGCATTCACTTTGCGAGGACAAACGTATGCTATTTACGGACAGACAGCTAAGGAAACTCATCTTCCCCCTGGTCATCGAGCAGATACTGAATGTAGCCATGGGCATGGCGGACACCATCATGGTCGCCAGCTGCGGCGAGGCCGCGGTGTCCGGCATCTCGCTGGTGGATTCTTTCAGCATCCTCCTCATCGGGCTGTTCGGCGCCATGGCGGCCGGCGGCTCCGTGGTGGTGGCGCAGTTCATAGGCCGGGGCGACAAAGGGCAGGTGGCAGAGGCATCCAACCAGCTGTTTCTGTCCGTGACCGCGCTGTCAGTGGCCCTCATGCTGTTTTCCGTGGCGCTCAACCGGCAGATCATCAGCGTGGTTTTCGGGAGCCTGGAACCGGACGTCATGGAAAGCGCCATGATTTACCTGTATATTTCTGCCATATCCTACCCATTCCTAGCATTTTACAACAGCGCCGCCGCGCTCTTCCGCTCCGTGGGCAACTCCAAGATTTCCATGTACATCTCCCTGGCGGCCAACCTGCTGAACATCGGCGGCAATGCGCTGCTCATCTTCGGGTTCGGGCTGGGTGTGCTGGGCGCCGCCCTCTCCACCCTGGCGTCCCGTGTGGTGGCCGCGGCGATCATCGCGGTGCTCCTGGTGCGCCGCAGCGAGCTGCCCGTGCGCTGGGGCCTGCGCTGGAACAAACGCATGATCCAGAAAATCCTCTACATCGGCGTCCCCAATGGCCTGGAGAACAGCATCTTCCAGCTGGGGAAACTGCTGCTGTCCGGCCTCACCGCCACATTCGGGACCGTCGCCATCGCCGCCAATGCGGTGGCCAGCACCGTCTGCGCGCTGGAAACCATCCCCGCCAACGCCATCGGCATAGCCATGATCACGGTGGTGGGCCAATGCGTCGGAGCCAGGGAATATGACCAAGGGCGCAAATACATCGGGAAGCTGATGAAAACCACCTATATATACCTGGTCGCCCTCAACATCACGATCATCGCGCTGCTGGGGCCCATCTGCAGCATGTACAACCTCTCCCCCCAGACCGCCGGGCTGGCCCGCTGGCTCATGATGATCCACAGCATCTTCTGCGTGGTGCTGCACCCCACGTCTTTCTGCATGGCCAACGGCCTGCGGGCGGCCAATGACGTGCGCTTTACCATGTTTGTCGCCATCGCCTCCATGTGGATCTGCCGCATAGTGATGGCGTACATCCTGGCGCGCGGTTTCGGCCTGGGGCTGAAGGGCATCTGGATCGCCATGATCTTGGACTGGTTCGTGCGCTCCTGCTTCTTCCTGTGGCGCATCCTAAGCGGCAGGTGGCTGCGATACGCAGGGCGCAACGCCTGATCACACCGCCTGATCACACCGTCTGATCACACCGTTTCCAACAGGATCTCGTTGCTGCGCTCCACGAAGGCGGCCATGCGCTCGGCGGACAGCCCGCCGTGGCTGATCTGCGCCAGGTCATACAGCTGCCTGCAGATCTTCTCGGTGGTGGAACCCTCCCCGTGCTCCAGCACATATTTCACCAGGGGGTGGTTGGCATTGAGCACCAGTGTCTCCCCCATGCCTCCGAACAGGGACGCATCCATGTGGCCCATATTGTACATCTTCATCATGTCCTGCATCCGGCGGCTTTCCTCGGACAGGGTGATCATGGACGCCAGTGCCGTGTTTTTGAGCCTCTCCACTTTCACTTCCAGTTTGTCGTCGCCCAGGGCTTTCTTGAACGTGTCGGACAGTTTCTCCGCATCCGCCTTGAATCCATCGGCATCCGCACCGTCGGCCCCGTCGCCAACCTCTTCCTTGAACACCTCGTTCACGTCCGCGTCGATGCGCAGGAACCGGACGCCTTCCCGTTTCTGCTCCATGAAACTGATGAAGGGGCTGTCGATGTTGTGGGTGAGGTACACCGCGTCCAGGCCTTCCTCCCGGAACATGCGGATATACTGCCCCTGCTCCTTTTCGTTGGTCACGTAGAACACCCGGCGCTCCTTGGCTTTGGCCTCGGCGTCGTCCGCGTCGCCAAAATCATCGTCGTCGGAATCGTCACCGTCGGAATCGCCGTCGCCGGCGTCGCCATCGGCGGCGTCGCCATCGCCCTTTGCCGACTCGCCATCGCCCTCGGCCCCTGTGGCGCCGTCCCCGGCCTTGGCATCCGCCGCGCCGTCCTCGGCAGCCTCGCCGCCCTCGGCCTTCGCTTCCCCGCCGTCGCCGGCTGCTCCGTCCTCTGTCTTCGCTTCCCCGGCTTCACCCTCTTTGGTTCCCTCGGCGTCACCTTCAGCTCCGGCCCCGGCCTCGCCTTTCCCGTCTTTTTCCAGGAACTCGTCCAGGGTGAAGTATTTGTCGTCCAGGTCGCGGTACAGGATGAAATCCTTTATCTTGTCCGCGAACTTCTCGTCCTTCAGGCAGCCATACTTGATGAACGGGCTGATGTCGTCCCAGTATTTCTCGTAGTTTGCACGGTCGGTCTTGCACATCCCTGTGAGCTTGTCCGCCACCTTCTTCGTGATGTAGTCGGAGATCTTCTTCACGAAGCCGTCGTTTTGCAGCGCGGAGCGGGACACATTCAGGGGCAGGTCCGGGCAGTCGATGGTGCCCTTGAGCAGCATCAGGAACTCAGGTATCACTTCTTTGATGTTATCCGCGATGAACACCTGGTTGTTGTACAGCTTGATGGTGCCCTCGATGCTGTCGTACTCCGTGTTGATCTTCGGGAAGTAGAGGATCCCTTTCAGGTTGAAGGGGTAGTCCATGTTCAGGTGGATCCAGAACAGGGGTTCCTTGTAATCCAGGAACACCTTCCTGTAAAATGCCCTGTAGTCCTCGTCGGTGCATTCGTTGGGGTGCTTCGCCCACAGCGGGTGGATGTCGTTGATGGCCACCGGCCGTTTGAGTATCTTGTACTTTTCCTTCCGGGGCGAGATCTCCACGATCTCCTTCTCGCCCTTGTCGTTTTCCTTTTCCTCGGTCTTGGGCTCCTCGATGATGGTCTCGACGATCTTGTCTTTTTCTTTGAGGTCGTCCTTCTCGATGGTCTCGTACTGGGGCCCGTTCTCCGGGTTTTCCAGGTAGATGGGGATGGGCATGAACGCGCAGTACTTCTGGAGCACTTCCTTGATCCGGTACTCATTGGAAAACTCCACGCTGTCTTCGTTCAGGTACAATGTGATGGTGGTGCCCACCTGTGTGCGGGAACCCTCGCCCATCTCGAACTCGGTGCCCCCCGCCGACTCCCAGTGCACGGCCTGGGCGCCCTCCCGGTAGGAGAGCGTGTCGATGCACACCTTGTCGGACACCATGAACGCGGAATAGAACCCCAGGCCGAAATGCCCGATGATCTGGTCCTCGTTGGCCTTGTCCTTGTATTTTTCCAGGAAATCCTGGGCGCCGGAAAATGCGATCTGGTTGATGTACTCCTCCACCTCCCCATCCGTCATGCCCAGGCCATTGTCCGTGATGGTGATGGTCTTGTCCTTGGGACGGACCTGCACCTCGATCTTGAACTCCGCGTCGTCGGGGATCGCGTACTCCCCCATCAGCCCCAGCTTTTTCAGCTTTGTGATGGCGTCGCAGCCATTGGACACCATCTCCCGCAGGAAGATGTCGTGGTCGCTGTAGAGCCACTTCTTGATGATCGGGAAGATATTCTCGCTGTTGATCGACAAACTGCCTTTTTTCGTTGCCATAGTACCCACTCCTTGTAAAATGTATATTGTTTGTTGCAAAATTTCATCATGTGCCCGCGTACACATGCCCTTGTTACCCTTGTATCATTCACATTGTAATACGCTTCCCCCAAAATGTCAACAGAAAATTAGCACTCATTTGGAATGAGTGCTAACAATTCGCTTTTCAATGTGATTTCGTGGCCACACAGTGTTTCCCGCCCCTTTAGATCCGCACCACGGATTTCACGATCTCCGCCTTGTTGCGCACGCTCTGGTCCATCGCCTCCTGTATGTCGTCGAGGTCAAACACTTTGGTCACCAGGCCTTTCAGGTTCACTTTCCCGTCGGACACCGCCTGTATCGCCAGGGGGTAGATGTGCCTGTAGCGGAAGATGGTCTTGAGCGTCAGCTCCTTGTCCAGCATCTTACCCAGCGGAAGTGTGATGTCGCCTGACTTGCTGTACCCCACCATGGTGATGGTGGCGCCTTTCTTGGAGCAGTCCACCGCAAGCTTCAGCGCCTCATCGCTCCCCGTCGTGTCGATGGTGAGGTCCACGCCCCTGCCATGCGTCAGCCATTCCACCACCGCAGGGACTTCTTCTTCTGCGGGGCGCAAGACGACAGCCGCCCCCAGCTCCTTCGCCTTTTGCAGGCGGTTATCCAGCACGTCGGACACGTATACATGGGAAACGCCCATGGCTTTCAGGGCCATCATGGACACCAGGCCGATGCACCCCGCCCCCATCACCAATGCGGTCTGCCCGATGCGCGCCCCCCCGGTTATCGCGGCGTGGAACCCCACGGCCAGGGGTTCGATGAGGGCCCCCTCCAGGGTGCCCATGTTGTCCGGCAGCCTGAAGCACAGGTCCTCGGGGTGGGCGACATATTCCTGGAACACCCCGTCCACGGGCGGCGTGGCGAAGAAGACCACGTCCGGGCAGAGGTTGTACTTGCCCTGCTTGCAATACTCGCACTTCCCGCAGGTCTTCCCCGGCTCCAGCGCGACCCGGTCGCCGTATCTGAGATGGCGCACCTTCTCGCCTATCTGCACCACTTTGCCGGCGGCCTCGTGCCCCAGCACGAAGGGGGGCTTCACCACATAGTCCCCGATGGCCCCATTCTCGTAGTAGTGGAGGTCGCTGCCGCAGATCCCCACGTACTCCAGCTTCACCAGCACCTCGTAGGGCCCCGGCACAGGTGTGCTCCTGGTCTCGAAACCCATCTTGCCCTTCGCCGTCATCACCGCAACTTTCATCGACCGTACCATGTTCACCCTCCTTGTCGTGAAGCGAACCCCTTGTCATGGCGTCATGAATCCCTTTGCTGCCCCCCACCCAAAATGCGCAAACCGCCCGGTTTATATCGCGCCGTTCCCGCACGTCCCTATATCCAATAGTGATCTTCCCTCCTGGCCCGCGGCAAGTTCGTCGGCGGGCTGCCCCTTTCCCGCACGTCCCTACATCGAATAGTAGTCTATATCGAATAATAGTCTTCCCCCTCGTACAGGTCATAGGGCGTGATCTGGTACACGTAGAAGTTCAGCCAGTTGAAATACAGCGTGTTGGAGATATTGCGCCAGGTAAGCACCGGTGTGGTGGCCGGGTCGTCGTTTTCATAGTAGTTGCATGGGATCTCCGGCCCCAGGCCCCTCCCCACGTCCCGGACATATTCCTGGTTGAGGCTCATCCGGTCATACTCTGGATGCCCTTGGACGAATATCTGCCGCCCGTCCCTGGACATCACCAGCAGAACCCCCGCCTCTTCGGACTCCGCGAGGATCACCAGTTCCGGGTGTTTCTCGATGTCCTCGCGCCGCACCTCTGTGTATCGGGAATGGGGCGCCATCACATAGTCGTCCCAGCTGCGCACCAGCTCCACCTTGCGGTCCAGGACCTTGTGGCGGTAGACGCCCGAGAGCTTTTTCTCCATCAGGTATTTGGGCACGCCATAGTGGTAATACAGCCCCGCCTGGGCGCCCCAGCAGATGTGCCAGGTGGAGGTGACGTGGGTCTTGCTCCATTCCATGATGTCTGTCAGTTCCGGCCAGTAGTCCACCTCCTCGTATTCCAGCAGTTCCACCGGCGCCCCTGTGATGATCATGCCGTCATAACGTTTGCGGCGTATCTCGTCAAATGTGCAGTAAAACTTGTTCAGGTGGCTGGTGGACGTGTTCTTCGACACATGGCTGGTGAGCATGAGGAAGGAGCAGTCCACCTGCAAAGGCGTGTTGGACAATGCCCTCAGCAGCTGGGTTTCCGTGTCTTCCTTGATGGGCATCAGGTTGAGTATCAGGATCTCCAGGGGCCTGATGTCCTGGGACATGGCCCGGTCCTCGTCCATCACGAAAATATTCTCCGACTCCAGGACCGTTTTTGCAGGCAGGTCCTTTTGGATTTTTATAGGCATTTGTGGTTCCTCTTTCCAAAGCGAGCAAACTCGCAACGTGGTTATTTCTCCTACTACTAAACAAGGCGCATGTTTGCATTCACTTGCGCATCATCTCCGGCCGCAGGATGCCAAGGAAATCCTCCTCGGAAATGACAGGCACCCCCAGCTCCCTGGCCTTCTTGTTCTTCGACGAAGAGCTGTTGACGTCGTTGTTGATGAGGTAGCCGGTCTTCCCGGTGACAGAGCCGGTGGACTTGCCCCCCAGGGACTCGATGAGATCCTGGAGCGCTTCCCGGTTCTCAAAGTGGTTCAGCGACCCGGTGATGACGAAAGTTTTGCCCGAAAGCGCATCCGGTGCCGCTTTCACGGCGGCCTCGGTCGCAAATGCATCCGCACCATGGATGTCGATGCCCCCCCATGAAGAGGCGTTTCCGACACCTGCGGCGGCTCCTGCGGCTTCGATGGTTCCGGCGGTCGTGGCGGCGGCTCCTGCGGCTCCGATGGTCCCGGCGGTCGCGGCGGCGGCTCCTGCGCTTCCGACGTTTCCGGCGGTCGCGGCGGCTCCTGCGGCTTCGATGGTTCCGGCCCGGACCGACCCGGCGACGTCCCCGTCCCATCCCGCTGCCCCCGGGACACCGTCCCCCCCGGGCGCCGGCCGGCGCATTCGCCCGGGCCCCGCATCCAGGTTAAGCATGGCCAGCAAGTTGTCCACAGCTATGTTGTTGGCGGCATTGTCAAAATACCCCCGCCAGCCCTGGGCCAGCACGTCCCCGATGCCCTCCACCTGTGTGAGCGAGTCCCCATCGGCGCCCCGCATGGCGCCGAAATCATTGCCAAACGCCCTGCACAGCATCTTGGCGCCCGCCAAGCCTATGCCCGGCACCCCCAGCCCGTATACCAGCCTGGGGAGGGTGGTGCGGCTCGCCGCCCGTGCCGAGGCGATGATGTTCTCGAAGGACTTCTCCCCGAACCCGTCCATCGCCACGATTTGGTCACGATAGCGATCCAGGCGGAAGATGTCGGCGTATTCCCGGATGAAACCGGCGCCGATGAACTTTTCCAGAGTCGCCTCGGACATGCCGTCCACGTTGAGCGCGTTTCGGCTCACCAGGTGCGTGAACTGCTTGATCTGTTTCGCGGGGCAGTCCGGATTCTTGCAGTACAGGGTGCGCACGCCGCCGCTGTCCAGAATGGTGGTGGGCCGGCCGCACACCGGGCATGACCCGGGGATTTCCACGCCCCCCCCGGATTCGCAGCTTAGGTTCTCAGCGATCTGCGGTATGATCATGTTCGCCTTGTACACCGTGATGCGGTCGCCGATGCAAAGGCCAAGCGACTCCATGACGCTGATGTTGTGGACGCTGGCCCTGGTCACGGTGGTGCCTTCCAGCTCCACCGGGTCAAATATCGCCACAGGGTTTATCAGCCCTGTCCTGGAGGGGCTCCACTCGATTTCCCGCAGGGTGGTCTCGGCCACCTCGTCCCGCCATTTGAATGCGATGGAGTTGCGGGGGAACTTTGCGGTCTGCCCCAAGGACTCGCCGTATGCGATGTCCTCAAAAGTCAGTACCAGCCCGTCGGACGGGAAATCGTTTCCCGCCACCTCCTTGGCGAAATCACCCACCGCCGCCTCCAGCGTCCCATGGTCCACCATCTTGTACCCCACGGTCTCAAACCCCTGGGCCGCCAGCCACTCCATCTGCGCCTTGCGGGAATTTCCGGGGTGGGGCAACCCGGTTTCCCCGGGGGCCATGGTCACCGGCGCAGCCCCGAAGACATCCATGGATATCTGCACCGCATCGGGGCAAGCCCCATTTCCGCCATTTGCCCCCTCGTGCCCCTGTAAGGCGACCGTCGGCCGTGCTTCCACCAGTGCGAACGCCATGAACCGCACATGCCGGGAAGCGGTGATGGCGCTGTTTAGCTGCCTCACGCTGCCGCTGCACAGGTTGCGGGGGTTTTTGTATTTGGCGTCCACATCCTCGATCTCACGGTTCACCCGCTCGAAATCCGAATAAGTGATGATGGCCTCCCCCCGCAGGGTCAACTCGCCCCGAAACGGGATCTGCAAGGGCAGGTTAGCGAATGTCCTGGCATTGGGCGTGACCACTTCGCCGATCTCCCCGTTGCCCCGGGTCACGGCCTTTATGAGCCGCCCCCCGGCGTATGTCAGCACGATGGTCAGCCCGTCCAGCTTCCAGCTAAGGAGCCCTTCATGTGCGCCCAGCCACTCCACCAGCGCGCCTACATCTTTGGTTTTGTCCAATGACAGCATGGGCGACGGGTGCGCTTCTTTTGGCAGCTCGCTTAGCACCTCGTAACCCACTTTCTGGGTGGGGCTCCCCGCCAGCACCGTGCCGGTCTTTGCTTCCAGCGAGGCCAGCTCGTCGTAGAGCCTGTCGTACTCGAAATTGCTCATGCGCTCTTCGCTTTCCTGGTAATACGCCCTGGAGGCGTCCCCCAGCAAAGCCGCCAGTTCTTTCATGCGCTGTATGTCATGGCTTTCCATAAACCCACCCTCTTCGATTCCATTTGACTCAACTCTTCTTTGCGCTGCCCAGTTCCCCCAGGAACATTTCCAACTCCGGCCCCTTTATCTCCCTGTACTCACCCGGCGCCAGCTCCCCCAACCGGATGTTCATGATGCGCTCCCGCCGCAGGTCCCTCACCCCCACGCCCAGCGCACGGCACATCCTGCGGATCTGTCGGTTCAACCCTTGTGTCAATACGATGCGAAAAGACCGGGATCCGGCCCTAGTGACCTTACAGGGCAGTGTCCTGACAGTCCCATCGCCGACCTCGCCGTCAGGTCCCGGCGTTTCCGAAGCGCCGCCGTCACCGGGCGGCGTCCCGCGGCGCATCTTGGACGCCCCCTCGCGCCCTAGTTCCATGCCCCCCCGCATGGTTTCCATCATCCGCTCCGTCACCATGCGGTCTATGCGCACCACGTACTCCCGCTCGTGGCCGAGCGTGGCCCGCAGCACCTTGTTGACCAGATCGCCTTGGTTGGTCAGCAGCACCAGCCCCCTGGATTCTTTGTCCAATCGGCCTATGGGGTACACCCGCAGCGGGTAGCCCACCAATTCGACGATGTTGGGCGCGCGGTCATGGCCGGTGGTGGTGCAGACCACCCCTTTGGGTTTGTTCACCGCCAGCAGCACCGGTCGGGGTTCGCCCCCCACCCGCACACCGTGGCATACCACCTCCATGGTACCGTCCACCTGCATCCCCATTTCCCCGGGCCGGCCGTCCACCGTCACTTCCCCCGCCGCTATGAGCCTGTCCGCTTCCCGGCGGGAACACACTCCCATCTCGCTCAAATATTTGTTCAGCCGCACCCCATCCCCCACGATCTGCGCTATCCTCACTTATCTCGAATCGGCATGCTGTTCACAACCGCCCCTGCGCACGACTCACACCGCATCCTCAAACAGCAGCCCATTGATAGTATCAACCGAGAGTTCGGTGGCGGCGGCATACCCATATCCTTTTATCCTCCTTGGATCTCTGCAAGACAGGCGAACAACCGCTCGCCCGTCAACTGTGGCAATTCATATTATACAGCCGCAGCAACCTGAAATCAATAAAATCTTTGACAAAGGTTTGCGCCCACATTTTCCGCTTGCAATCCCCCCAAGCGGGCTGTATAATCGAGTGGTAACGGTCAACGTTCGCCCGCCGTGCCTTTTTTTGCTCCGCCGACTAAACCTTGCGCATAGTTGAGACTAAAGTCGCACGCAGCCGGTAGACCGACGGCGCGTGTCGGTGCCACGACCCACATACATTGCGAGGAGATTCCCATGTACCGAGGCGTCATTTTTGATATGGACGGGCTGCTCCTGGACACGGAGCCGATCCACGACACATGCTGGGTCAGGGCGGCCGCTGCCCACGGGCACACCATCACCCACGAGGATCTGGGCGCGACCCTGGGGCTGACGCTGGCCGCCGCCAAGGACTACTTTGCGGGGCTTCTGGGGGCTGATTTCGATTTTTCGGCCATCCAGGCCACATACCGCAAACTGATGGATGAATACGTGGAAGCCCACGAGCTCCCGAAAAAACCGGGCGCGGTGGAACTCCTCGACTACCTGGCCTCACATGGCTACCGGATCGCACTGGCCACGTCCACCGGGCGAGGGGAGGCCTCCAAGCATATGCGTATCACGGGGCTGGATCATTATTTCCAAGAAATGGTATACGGAGATATGGTAAAGTCCGGCAAACCCGACCCGGAGATCTACGTGCTGGCCGCATCCCGCCTGGGGCTCTCCCCCGGCGACTGCCTGGTGCTGGAGGACTCGCCCAACGGCATCGCCTCGGGCTTTGCGGCCGGCTGCGACGTCATCATGATTCCGGACATCGCCGCACCCACGGATCGGGAGCGGGAGCGCACCGTCGCGATCCTGGATGACCTAAGCCAGGTCATTTCTTACCTGGAAATCCCCGGGGCCGCTGCGACTGTCGCTCCGCCCCAGAAGTAATTTATTGAGGGACTGCATGGAACATGTGCTGTTTTCTTTCATCCTGACCACCATAGCGGGGCTGTGCACCGGCCTCGGGAGCCTTATTGCGTTCTTTTCCAAAAAAACCAACAAGATCTTCCTCTCCGTGTCATTAGGCGTGTCGGCGGGGGTCATGATATATGTTTCCATGGTGGAGCTGTTCCAAAACGCCCAAACAGACTTGATGGACTACCTCGGCCGCAAAATGGGCAATGGCGTGGCGGTCATCGCATTTTTCGGCGGCATGGCCCTCATCTACCTCGTGGAAAAGATGGTTCCCGGCGACGTGGACCCCCACGACCCGCCGTCCCAGCACGGTGTGCACGAACATGCCGAAACCTCCGGCCTGATGAAGACCGGGTTCTTCACCGCACTGGCCATAGCCATACACAACTTCCCCGAGGGCCTTGCCACATTCATCACGGCTTTGCAGGCGCCGGACATCGCCCTGCCCATCATCGCGGCCATAGCCATACACAACATCCCCGAGGGCATATCGGTGTCCGTGCCGATTTATTACGCCACCGGAAGCAGGCGCAAGGCGTTTCTGTATTCGTTGATTTCGGGGCTCACGGAACCACTGGGGGCCATAGTCGGGTACCTGCTGCTGCGCCCGTTTTTGACCCCGGTGCTGCTGGGTGTAGTCATGGCCGCTGTGGCGGGGATCATGGTGTTCATCTCATTCGACGAGCTGCTGCCGGCCGCCCGGGAGTACGGCGAGCAGCACCTGTCCATACTGGGGCTGGTCATAGGCATGGCAGTCATGGCCTTCAGCCTGTGGATGTTCCTGTGAGAGGCTCTTTTATCGTAGCATTGGGTTGCACGATGTTGCATAGGAATGACGACCGGTCACCCCCCGGCCCGCCAAAAGGCCGCCGGGGGAAGATGCCGCCAACAAGAAAGGACAAATGCCATGGGAAAATCAACCGCTGCGCTGGAACTCTTCTACGACTACTCCTGCCCTTACTGCCTGATGGGGTATGACTTGCTGGTGTCATTGCTGCCGTCCGCCGGGCCCATCGATATCCTCTGGCGTCCCTGCGAGGCCCACCCCCGCCCGGAAGTCTACAGGCACCACAGTGACCTGTGTGCCAGGGGGTTCTTCTTCGCCGTGGAAGCAGGGGTGGACCCACATGCCTACCACCGGCTCATGTTCCATGCGGCCCTCAAAGACCGCATCGACATTGACGACCCCGCCGCAGTGGCGAGGGCGGTAGGTTCGATTCTGGACAGCGCAAAGCTGGAGCAAGACCTGCGCTCCGACAGGTATGTCAAAGAACTGGACGAAAACAACACCCTCGCATGGGATGTCTGCGGGTTTGATGCAGTGCCTTCCATCAGGTGGGGGGACCGGCTGCTGGGGGCCGTTCCCGGAGTGGGTATAGGGCATGATGCATTGGCAGGTTTCCTTAAGGGGTGAAGCACCCCCATTTGCCGGCAACTGTCTGCTGCATCCCCTGGCGGCGGCCATCCGGTTTACGAGATGGCATCGGCCCCAAATTGTGCAAAAACCGCACCAATAATCGCAACATTTTTATATAACTATCGTGTCATTGGCCATATTGGCATAATTAAGCATTTTTCATGATTGATTTGGGCGTTTTTTTACTCGATTTTAAGGGCTGTAGTCTGTGGAAATGGTCATCATTGCCACTGAAATTAGAAAATGACTCTTTTCAATGTTAATGGCGTTATAATTGCGCTTGCATGGATGACCGTCTGGCATCCAAGCCCCCCATCAATGCCGTTTGCTATGAATTGCGTTTCACAGGCGAAAGGAGAAGCGATGCGAAACACGTTGGGCAGTGTGAAGAGACCGATATATTACCGGGAAACCGAAGACATCGATGCCAGGATCCCCAAAATCCACACCACCGGGCGCATCGACTCCCGGTTGGTCTATGCCGCGATGTGCTCCAACCAACCCTCCGATGCGCTGGACAAAGCCTGGAAAAAGCAGGGGCTTGCCTTTTGCGGCGGGGCTTTTGCGGTGATGCGCTGCCACCCCTGGGGCCAGCTGCCCAAAATCGCATCTTACCTGCGGGAGGCCGCCTGGGGGGATGGGATGCGCGCCAGCATCTACCGCAGCGAGAACTATCTCTTTGTTTTCCTGGCGTTCCTACCCGCCGACTCTTTGGCGTCTGCCCTCGCCGCCCGGCTCCCGGCATACGTCGGTTCCGTATTCGCCCAGGCACAGGCGCACTTTTCGCCGGACACGCGCCTTGTTTGCGGGCTGGGCTACCCGTTTTATGATTTCGCCCAGGCACAGGGCTCATGTTTCGATGCCTTCGTCAATGCGGCCATGACCACGAAAAACCAGCCCCTTATTTGCTCCGATTCGTATTTGACACCCGCCACACCCGCCACACCCGCGACGCCCACAGCCCACACTGCACACACGACCCTTGCCGCCCCTACCGCCTACGCTCCCCACACGGCCCCCGGGGCATGCGCCACCCCCGCCTTACCCCCGCAGCAAACTACCCCCGGGGCACCTGCCACCCGGCAGGCGCAAGGATACCCGGCAGGGGCTCCGCCGACCCCCACAGCGTCGGCGCCCGAGGCGCCTGCCACTTCGCCGGCGCAAGGATACCCCTGCGCTACCCCCACCCAAAGCACCGTCGAGGGGCAGGCGGCCAGGATGCTCCTTGAGCCCTGGGCGCTGGGCGAGGAGCTGTGTGTGCGCGCGCTGTTCCGATTCTGGAGTTTCCTGAAGCCCGACATGCCGACGCTTAGGTCCGGCGCCGGCCGGTTCCTGGAGATATACCTGCAGATGACCTCGCCCGACACCTGCGCCACGCCCCTCCACGCCACGGCGCTGGGGCTGGTGCAAATCTCGCTCCGGGACTGCCTCACGCCGACCCAGCTGTCTGCCAGGTGTACGGACATCGTGCGCCTGCTGTCACATTCCGAAGGCCTTACGGAGAGCATCCCCACGGACGTAAACGACGCGGATGCCCCTCCGACGGCTTCCGATGATGCGCAGTCCCTGCGCGCCAACGGCCTGCTTCGGCATGCCCGTGTCGCCGACTACATCCGCCACCATGTTTCCGAAGACGTGACGCTCTCCCAGGCGGCCGCGGTGGCCGGTTACTCCCCCACGTACTTCAGCAAATACTTCCACAAGGCTTTCGGGATGAACTTTTCCGACTATTTGAACTATTCCCGCATAGAGGCGGCCAAGGCCTACTTAGCCGACGAACGGCTCTCCATCAAAGATGCGGCCCGCCAGGTGGGCATACCGAACCCCGCCTACTTCTCCAGCATTTTCAAGAAGATAACGGGCGTCACCCCCAGCCACTACAGGGCGTCGGTGCTGTGAAACCATGCGGCGCATGGGGCCATGCGGCGCATGGGCCTTTGACACGGGCATCATAGAATGTCGTTGCCCAGGGCGCTGCCCCGCTTCACGCTGCCTTTGCCATATTTTTCCCGGAGTTTGTCCAGTGCGTTTTCCAGCTCCGCATTTTTCTTGCGCGCCATGTCGCGGTCGCCCGCAAAGAGGTTTTGCTGCTCCGGGGCCTCCCCCTCCCGCACCAAATGCTGCGCGGTCACGGAAAGCAGCCGTATCGGCTTCCCGATTTCCCAGTTCGAGCGTATCAGCCCCAATGACACATCCATCAGGTCCGCTGTCAGGTTGGTGGGTATATCCAGCCCCCTCTGCCTGGTGATGGATTTGAGCTTGTCGTCCTTGATGCCCACCTGCACCGTCTGGCACTTCATGCCCATTTTGCGCAGGCGCCACCCCACCGACTCCGCCAGCGTTGCCACGCCCAGGCGTATGTCATCGTCTGAGAGGAGGTTACGCCGGAATGTCATGCTGTTGCCCACGGACTTCACCGGCTCCGACTCCCCCACCAAAGCCACGGGGGAGTCGTCGCACCCTGCCGCATAGGCGCGCAGCTGCCCGCCCATCTTGCCAAAACGCGCCGCCAGGAAACCCTCATCGGCCGCCGCCAGGTCGCCTATGGTCATGATGCCGTATTTCCTCAGCTCCCCGTATATCTGCTCGCCCACGAAAAAGAGGTCCGACGCGGGCAAGGGCCAGGCTATGTCCCTGTAGTTTTCCCTGGTTATCGCCGTGACGGCGTCGGGCTTTTTGTAGTCGGAACCCAGTTTGGCGAAAATCTTGTTCCAGGAAACCCCCACCGAGATGGTCACGCCGATCTCCCGGCTGACCCGCCGACGGATCTGATGGGCCAGGCCCACCCCGTCGACGCCGAACAGATGCAGCGAACCCGTCACGTCCAGGAAGCTCTCGTCGATGCCGAACCGCTCCACCCGGTCCGTGTACTCCTCGTATATCCGGTTGATGCGCTGGGAGAATTCCCCGTAAGTGTGGTGACGGGGCGGGCACAGCAGGAGCTGGGGGCACTTTTTCTGGGCGCTCCACACCGTTTCGGCCGTCTGGATATGGAAAGTTTTGGCAAGTTCGTTTTTGGCCAATATGATGCCCCTGCGGCTGGCCCGGTCCCCTGCGATCGCCATGGGCACGGATTTGTACTCCGGGTGAAACGTCTCCTCCACGCTGGCGTAGAAGCTGTTGCAGTCGCAGTGGAAAATGATCCTGTCTCCCATAAACACCTATGCCCCCGAACAGCCCTGACCACCCATCATCGCCGTCATAAGATCTGCCCACCTGCGATACATCGGCGAAAGCGTGCGGTTTCCAGGCGCTTTGAATCATCGCCGTCAGATGATCCGCGCACCTTGCGTGACTTGCTTCCGGTCGTCCTGACCATGCGGCGATGCTTCCATGTGGTGCAGCTGCCCACCCAGCAGTTCGCACTCTTCCGGGGAATGAGTCACCACGATCAGGGTCTTCCCCGCAGACAAATCCCGCACGTAGGCGATGCATTCATCCCGGTTCTTCTCGTCCAGCCCCTTGAAGGGCTCGTCCATAAAAATGGTATCGGCCCCGCAGGCCATGGCCCGAACGATGGCCACCCGCCGCCTCATGCCGCCGCTGAGCTCCCGAGTCGGCCGAAACGCCGCTTCCCCCAGCCCCACCCTTTCCAGGTGGTCCATGATGTTCCGTCTCATATCCCTCTTGCGCACCCTGTGCGGCAAAGGCAGCGCCATGCCCGGTGGGGTTTTGCCTCCTCCGGCGCCAACCGAGCCTTGCATGGTGCACACCAGTGCCACATTGGTCACTGGCGTCAGGTTCAGGCACAGGCAATCCTCCTGGAACACCGCCGCCATACTCCCTGGGTCCACACCCTCCACCGTGCCGCCATCCGGCTTTTCCAGCCCCATAAGCAGCCGCAGCAATGTCGTCTTGCCGCAGCCGGACTCCCCCATGAGGATATGCGTCTGCCCACAGGCAAAGTCGAAATCCCCGTGGTCAAACACCGTCAGGTCCCCATATGACTTGCAAAGCCCCCGTACCTTGATGTCCATATAGCCTATCCCCGTCAAAACACACTTCCCCAGCCGCCTCACCGGTGCTCCATGGCGTACACGCCCCATTCCATCAGTCGCAGCACCAGCTTCTCAAACAGCACGCTGATGGTGACGATGACGATGGTCCATGCAAACAGGTCCGGCATATCCAGGAATATCTTGGACTGGTAGAGCTTTTCGCCGATAGATCCAGACGGAATCCCGATGACCTCCGCCGCAATCCCCGCTTTCCAGCATATGCCCAGTGAGATCTTGCACCCGCTTTTGATATAGGGCATCACCTGGGAAGTGTATATATATGCCACCCGTCTTGCTGCAGGGACCCCAAACACCCGCGCCATGTCCTGCAGCCCTTTGTCCATGTTCCCGATGCCTTCCAGCGTGTTGGTGTAGATGACCGGAAGCACCATCAAAAATGCGATGAAAACCGAGAGGTTCCTGGAGGAAATCCATACCAGGCACAGGATGATAAAGGATGCCACCGGGATAGACTTCGCCGTCTGCATGAAAGGCGCAAGCAACTCCCGCACCCGCACCCACAGGGCAGAGCACACCGCCAACCCCACGCCGAATCCCAGCCCCAGCAAAAACCCGGAGGCGATGCGCAGCAGGGAAAACCCTATGCTGCCCCAGAAACCCGGCGTCAGGGCCAACTGCGCCAGTCGCCCCACAGCCAAAACAGGAGATACCAGCAGTATCTCCTGTTTGATGCACATGGCCGCCACCTGCCAGAGGGCCAGCCAGAATACCACCGCCCACAGCCGTATGCCATGCCTAGGTTGCCTGGTCCGCTTTTCTTCCATATATTACCATCCGCCCGACCGGCCACCCCATCCACCGACCATACTGCCCGATGGCGGGGATCGCTATCATGCACTGGCCGGATACGTCAGCTCGGCGACATACACCGACCATGCCCCCTGCAGGCTGGGGGCACACCCGCATCAAGAGCCACCTGCCCTATCCTGCACGAACGGCAAGGAAAACCCCCAAGGATGATTTGTGCGGCTCAGTCGATGAAATAGAACGCATCGTCCGGCAGCTGGCCGCCCACGGCTTCCGGTTTCTGGGCATACAGCACTTCCAGGTAACCGCCCAACTTCTGCTTCATGTCCTCCCCGGTGATGTCCACGATGTTGCATGCGGGGAGGGCGATCTTCGCCACCGCTTCCGGCACGATGTCATACTTGCCGATGAGTGCGGCCGCGCCGACCACGTCGTCACTTACGTATGCCACGGACTGGCCGTAGGCTTCCATAAATGCGCCCAGCGCTTCCGGCTCATTCTCTATATACTCCGTCCGGCCCACCAGGACGCCAGTCAAAAGCGCGCTGTCAGGGCTGACTTTATCCCATTCCTCGTTCAGATCCAGCGCGACGCGGAGCTTATCGTCTTTGAGCATGGCAGTGGTGACGAAAGGCTGCGGCAGCATGGCGATGGCGTTTTCGGTGGCTGCCAGCACCGCCACGCACTCGGCATGTTCGGATTTGAACTCCAGCGTCACGTCCTGGCCCACTTTAAGGCCATTGGACTCCAGGATGTAGTTCAATGCGTATTCCGGCGTGGCGCCCTTGCCTGCGGTGACGATGGTCTTGCCCTTCAGATCCGCCACTGAGTGTATCCGGTCGCCATTCTCCACGATGTAGAGCACACCCAATGTATTGACGGCCAGCACCTTCACCTGGCCTTTGGTGTTGTTATACAGCACGCTGGCCAGGTTCGCCGGCAGCGCCGCCACGTCCGCATCACCCTTGACCAATGTCGCGGTCACCTCATCCACCGCCGCCACCACGGATATATCCACGCGGGTACCCTGTGGCAAACTGCCGGAGTCTGAATCTTCCATGAGTTTCACCATACCCATGGCCGTGGGGCCTTTCAGGGCCAGCACCCTGGTGATGTAAGCGTCCCCTGCCACCTGGTCTGCGCCGGCTTTTGATTCGTCGGCCAAACCACCCGCTGCCGCGGCTGCATCCTGCCCGGCGGATGCGGCGCCTGTACCCGCCGCCGTCGTTTCCCCCGCCCCGGTCCCTGTAGCAGCCGATGCGGCTGATTTGGCCTGTGCCGCAGCCGTTTCCGATGCCTGCGGCGCCGTCTGATCCACGGCGGCGCTTTGGGCAGCTGTCGTTTGCGCTGCAGTCGTTTCCATCGCAGTCGTTTCCGCCGCCGTCTGCGCCGTCGCAGCGCCACCTGCGCTGCACCCGGCCAAGAACGTGAGCGTCAAAGCCACGATCCCAACCAAACACTTCTTTCTCATGTCTCTCCTCTTTCCGCGCCGCAAGGCTTACCCTCGCCGCAAGACTTTTGCCCACCGGGCTTTCATCCAGGGCCACGATCCGCGCTGCATCCCACGGCGCCCTCGCCGCAAGGCTTCTACCCACCGGGCTGTCATCCCTGCGAGGCTTCACCGCCCCCGGCGCACGTTCTCCTCTTTGTCGGGAAGGCATCGGGCCTGTTCCCGGCCATGGTGTACCTATGTCCTTTGCAAGTACGTTTCATCTTTCCAGACACCATGAACCTTGACCAGTAACCCACGTGCCCAGCCTCCAAATCGGGCCGCAAACCTTATGTATTGCCCCACCAACTATACCATGCGCGTTCGACTTTAGTCTCAACTATGCGCAAGGTTTAGTCGGCGGAACAATATCTCCTCATGGGGTATTTTACTCCATAAGAATGCTATTGTCCATATGGATTTTCAACATGTATGACATGAAAGCCTAGCTGTTTGCTGGTAACTGTGACCATTCACACGCCACCGGGGCCGCCTTTGGCAGCGCGGCAGTCTATAGTCCACGACAGCCCGTGTCCATATCTGACTTTCTGCGCCGACTATGCGGGCTGTGCGATGCGTCCGGCCCACGACTCTCGGAACGCAGGGCATGAATCGTTCATTACGGAGTGCACTTGCAGTTCGAAGCACCTAGCCCACGACTTTCCCGAACACCTTGAATGAATCGAACTCCCCGATGGGGATGGGATGGTAGCGTCTGTTCAATGATATGAGTTCGCCGTCGCCCATCTTTTTGATGTAGGAAGACCCGTTCAGGCCGAAAATGCCATATTCCCCCTGTTCGATGGTCTGCTGGGAACGGACGAACACTATCTGCCCGTCCACGAAGCGGGGGGCCATGCTGTCACCGCTGATGCGCACCGCGAAGTCCGCATCCTTCGGGACGGCGTAGTCAGCCTCGAAATCTTCGTATGAATCGCTGTCCATGAATATCCCGGTGCCTGCGGCGGCAGGGAGGTCAAACAAACGCACAGTTTCAGGCCTGGTTTCAGGCCTGGTTTCAACCCTGGTTTCAGATCCCTGCCCGACCATAGTTTCGGTCTCCGGCTCGTGGTTTATCCCGGTCCGCACGCCACCTTCCTCGGCAAACAGGGGGTTGCGGCCCAGCATGTCAATATACTCATCCACCCTGCTGCGTCCCAGTTTGTTGAGC
>JAISUG010000108.1 GCA_031272185.1 Lachnospiraceae bacterium | reverse complement strand
ACCGGGATGCCCGCATCGTTGCAGATGTCCGTGATCTCCGATGCGGAGGATGACTGCACCAGGTTCAGGATCAGCACGTCGTACTGCTGGGTGATGAAGTTCTTGATCTGGTTGGTCTGTTCGGCCTGGTCGCCCTTGCCGTCCTGGATGACCACGTTCTCTTTCTTGAATCCCATGTCTTCTACCAGGATACGCTCCAGCTCGTTCCTGTAAAGTGTCATGAAGTTGTCGTCGAATTTGTAGATGCTGATGCCGATCTTTTTGTCCGCGATGTCACCGCTCGCGGCCGGAGCCGCCGCCGCCGCGGTGGTCTGTGCTGCCGCAGCCGCCGCCGCAGTGGTCTGCTCGGCCGCTGCCGCTGCCGCAGTCGTTTCGCCGGTGGACTTGGTTCCGCCGCCGCACGCCGCCAACGTACCTACCATCAGCGCCGCAACCGCCGTTGCCACTACTTTCTTCCATGCCTTCATTCCGAATTCCTCCCATTCTCCTGTGAGCCAAACCATGGCAAGCCGGACCAAAACACCCATCCGCCGCAGCGCCCATCAAACGGTCGCTGCCAATCATGAACCATTTGCATCCATGTTGGCGACACTCCCCCAGGCGCACGCCCGGAACCGGGCCGTCCCCTTGCCGACGTCGCACACTTTGGCCATCTGCCGGATTCGCCAGGGCATCCCCCTGCCCGAAACCGTCAGAATCGCCCAAGTGACACGCACATTGTAAAAGTTTCTGTGAATTTTTACCATGGGATTTTTTACGCAGTGTTATGAAATTTCTTCGACCGATATGTTTTCGACCTTCCTCGACAACCCCCATAAAAAAGCGCCGCAACATCCCGACGCGGCGCCATTCGATGAAGTATTTGAATGCTTTATCGCTGCGAGGTGTTTTATTCGCTGCGAGGTGTTTTATTCGCTCCGCAGCGCATCGATGGGGTTGAGCTTAGCCGCCTTGTTGGCGGGCGCGAACCCGAAGAACACCCCGATGCACACCGACACCGCGAAAGACACGGCCACCGCCATGGGCGTCGGCGTGGCGGGCAGGTCGGACAATGCACCCACCGCAGATGTCGCGGCGCCGCCGATGACGATACCTACCAGGCCGCCCAGCATGCTGGTGGTGGCCGCCTCGATGATGAATTGCTGCAGTATCACCCCCCGCTTGGCCCCCAGCGCCTTGCGGATGCCGATCTCCCGGGTGCGCTCCGTCACGCTCACCAGCATGATGTTCATCACGCCCACACCCGCCACCAGCAGCGAGATCCCCGCTATGCCACCCAGCCCCGCACTGAGCATGGCGATCATGGTGTTGAGCTGGTCCAGCATCTCCCCCATGGCGGTGATACGGTACAGGCTGGAGGATTTCAGCTCTTCCTCCAGGAAATCTTCCAATGCTGATTTGGCCGCCGCCACCTCGTCAGGGCTTTTCGCCGCCATTATGTAGGAGCCCATGTTGGCATTGCGCGACATCTTGGATGCGGTAGAGTATGGGATCCACACGAAATCATCGGTGCCGCCGGCCTCAAGGTTGTCCTCGTCCTGGGCCGCCACCACGCCCTCCACGGTGAAATACGAATCACCCAGCTTCAGCTGCTGCCCGATGGCGGCCGCAGGTGTGCCGAACAGCTCCGTGGCGGTGAAATACCCGATCAGCGCCACCTTTTGGCGGCCCACGATATCAGAATACTGTATGTTCCTGCCTATCTCGATGGTATAGTCCTTTATATCCAGGTAGTCTTCGCTGACCCCCGTCACCCCTGTGTAATCCATGGTGTCGGTCTGGTAGCGTACCGAACCCGATACAGACACGGTGGGGGAGATGTAGTCAAACACGTCCGCGTTTGCTTCCAGGAAAGCATACATCTCGTCCTCGGTCACCGACCTGGACGGCTGGTTGCGCAGGGTCACCGTCATCTGGTTGGCCCCCATGCGCGCGAAGCTCTGGGTCACGTAGGACATGTACGCATTGACCAGGCTAACCAGGATGATGACGGACGCCACGCCGATGATGATGCCCAGCATGGTCAGGAAAGACCGCATCTTGTTGGCGGCGATGCTCTTTATCGCCAGTTTACATGACTGCAGCATACTCGTTCACGTCTCCGTCGAAATCAATCTTGCCGTCGTGGATACGCACCACCCGTTTGGCCTGCAGCGCGATCTGCTTGTCATGGGTGATGATGATGATGGTCTTGCCTTCCTCGTTGAGCGCCTTCAGCATGGCCAGCACTTCCGTGCCGGTCTTGGAGTCCAGGGCGCCGGTGGGCTCGTCCGCCAGTATGATGGATGGCGACCCGGCCAATGCCCGGGCTATGGATGCCCGCTGCTGCTGGCCGCCGGAGAGCTGGTTGGGGAAATTGCGCCATTTGTCCGCCAGCCCCACCTTTTCCAGCACCGCCATGGCCGCCTCCCGGCGCTTGCGCGCGGAAAGTCCCGCATAGAGCAGCGGCAGCTCCACGTTTTCGATGAGGGTGGATTTGGGCAGCAGGTTGTACTGCTGGAAGATGAACCCCACCATGCGGTTGCGGATGCCTGCCAGCTGGTCGTCCTTCATCTTGCCCACGTCCTCGCCGCCCAGCAGGTACTTGCCCGAGGTGGGTACGTCAAGGGCGCCCAATATGTTCATAAGGGTGGATTTCCCGCTGCCGGACTTGCCCACGATGGCCACGAACTCACCCTCGGCTATTGAAAGGGAGATGCCGTCGTTGGCCTTCACCTCTTCCGTGCCCATGCGATACACTTTGCTGATATTGTCCAGTTCGATCAACATACGCCTGTTGTCCTTGCTCTCCCCTCGTGACCGCCATGAAATCCCGGATCGGGCGTCCGTCACGGTCCCCTAAACTGAACATTGCCCCCGCCCGCAGGCGCCCCGCCGCCGGTCTGTATCCGCACGCCGCCGGTGCCACCGCCACCCATGCCGCCCATGCCGGGCATGCCGAAGTTCTGCTGGGTGGACACGCTGGAGCTGTTCACATACACTATATCACCCTCGGAGAGGCCTGACAAGATCTCCACATAATCCTCCGTGATGATGCCGGTTGTCACCGTCACCACGTGGAACCCTTCGGGGACGTTCCCCGTATAGGCGGTCGACGTAGCGCCGCCCGCCGTTCCTGTGGCACCGGTCGTTCCCGGGGCACCGGTCGTTCCCGGGACACCGGTCGTTCCAGGGGCTGCGCTTCCTGCGCCTGTCCCGCCCGTCGCTGCAGCTGCATCCGCCTGCGCCGCCTGGTCCCCGCTTGCAGATGCGCCTGTTTGGCCGGTACCCGGTGCAGTCCCTTGTCCTGTCGTGACGGCGCCGGCAGGAGACGCCCCTTCGCCTGTTCCTGCGCCCGTTCCTGCGCCGGTGCCTGTTCCTGCGCTTGTTCCCGCGCTTCCCCCGGCAGGTGTCCCCTCGCCGCCCCATGCGGCGCCTTCCCCTGTGCCCTGCCTGCGGCCGGTCCTGCCCGAACCCTCGCCTGCCGTTTCGCCGGCGGGCGCCGATTCGACGTCCCCGGTCGTGCCTGCGCCGCCCGCAGGATTTGCCCCGCCGCCGCCAAAGCTGCCCACCGCCGCCGTGCCCTCACCCGTACCGGTGGCCGTCCCCGTGCCGGCCCCCGCGCCGGATCCAAAAGCGCTTGGCGCTGCCTGGGTTTCACCTGCCCCCGTGGCATCGGCCCCGTCGGCTGCGGTCTCCGTGTCTTTCACATACACCCGGTTCCCCCGCATCAGGGCATCGGCGGGTATCATCAATGTACCTTCGGATTTTTCCAAAAAGATGGTGCTGCTTACGTTCATGCCGGGGAGCAGCTCCCCCACTTCATCTATAGTCACCGTCACCGGGTAGTTCGTGACGCCGTTGGACGTAGAGCTTTCCAGGCTCACATTGGTCACCCGTCCCTCGAATGTGACGCCCTCGACGGCATCCGCCGTCACTTCCACTTCCTGGCCCACTTTCACCTGGCGGATCTCCAGTTCGTCGATGGACATCTGGAATGTCATCTGTGACAGGTCATATATCACGGCCAATGTCGAGGAAGTCCCCGACGATTTCGCCACCTTGTCCCCGACTTTCGCCGTCTTTTTGATGACCTGCCCGCTGATGGGCGCCGTGATGGTGTAGCTGTCCACGCTCTCCCCTGCGGTGTCCAGGCGGGTCTGGGCTGTCTCCACCGTTTCCTGGGCTTTGTCCAGCGCATCCTTGAGGGAGCGCAGGAGTTTGTCCTTGCTGTCCGTGTCCATGCGGAACACGCCGGTCCCGACGCTCAAGTAGTCTCCCTCGCCCACCAGCAGGGAAGCGATCTGCACGTTGCTGGTGATGTCGGCGCTCATCACGGTGTTGACTTTCGGGTCGAACGTGCCGTCGCCCACGGAAAACCACGGCCCAATCTGCACCGTACCCGTATAGTCGCCGGAGAGGCCCCCGGGGTTTTGGACCTGCACGGTGACGTTGCGGACCACCTGCCCGCCTGTGAGTGTCTCGTCCAGCTTGCTCACCGCCGTCACCACGCAGTAGAGCACATCCCCGGTCTCGTTTATGGTCACCACGCCTTCGTTGCCCGCCCCGATCTGCGCGGCCTGCTCTGAGAGGAACGGCACCCGGATCTTCATGGTGCGGTCGTCGTAGATGTCAGCCAGCTTCGTGCCGCTGCCCACCTTGTCACCGGTCTGCACATACAGTGTCTTGATATAGCCGCTCATGGTGGAGCGGTAGACGCCGTCGCCGTAGTCCGCCGCTGCCTCGTCATAGTCAGCCTGCGCCAGCTCCAGCGCTTCCTGTGCCCGGACCAGGGCCTTCTCAGCGCTTTCCTTGTCAGACTCCGCGCTGGAGGCGTCTATCTGATAGAGGACCTGGCCCTTTTCCACCATGTCGCCCTCTTCGAAATCCGCCGCGACCACTTCACCTTCCACCAGCGACGTGATGCTGTAAGTGTCCTTGGGTGAGATGACGCCCGAGGACGACAGCTCCGACGTTATGTCGCCCCTGGTCACCACGGCGGTGTTGGCGCCAATGGCCGCCGCCGCCTCTTGTGCGGCCTTCGTTTCCGTGCGCTTCCGCCAAAAGAGTATGGCGGCGACAATCAACAGGATCACCACGATGCCGATCCAGAAAAATTTGTTAGTAAGCAGTTTTTTCATGAAAGCCTCATCCCAAAGCAAGCCGTGCCTACGACGATAATTGCCGCCGTATGATCATTTTTTTCGTACAGCTTCAAACTACCGATGCGAGCCAATCCCAATGCGCCCCGTCTCCATTTTTCCTACCCAACACCTACTCGTAGATATAATCCACCACCGTATACCCGGACACGTCCCCGTCTGAATTGGTGGTCACTTCGCAAATGAGCGTCACCACGTCGCCTACTTTTATGTCGCCGAACACGGAGAATGCGAACTGCATCTCGCTGCTCTTGAGCGCAAATGTGTAATCGTAACCATCGATCGTCACCCCGCTGGGCGTCATCACCGTGGCAGACTGGTAGTAGATGTTCTGTATCTCGCCCCGGATCACCGCGCGGTCGGTCTGGTCGCCGTTCTGTGAATACGCCCACACGGTCTTTGACGCGGTGTTGTAGTAGATCACCACGAACCCTTCATTGTATGTGGTCTGGCGGATGATGTCATATGTGGTCGCCCGTCCGTTGATGAAGAAATTCCCCTCGCTGGCGGTGAATGGGATGAACTCGCTCAGTTCCCGCCGCTTGGTCACCACTTCCGGCCCTTTCAGGGTGAAGTCCGCCAATTCGATGGGGTTCACTTCCCCGTCGGAGGTCAATGTGATTCCGATGGCCTCGCCGAAGACCTTGCCGCTTTTGGTCTTGGTCTTGAGCAGGTTGTAGAAAAGGTTCACGCAGTCCTGCCTGGTGAGCGTGTCCGTCAGGTTCTTGCTGATCCCATGGTCCAGCTCCAGGTAGTAATACTTCGCCAGCCGCCCGTCCACCTGGTTGTTGGGGAAGTCCGCATTCGAGTATTCCAGCATGGTCAGCACCGCGCGGATGGCCTCCTGGAGGGTGATGGGCTGGTCAGGTTTGAAAAGCCCGCCCAGGTATGCGCTCATCCAGCCGTTTTCCGTGGCCAGCCGCACATACCCCGAAAAAGGGCTTGCCGCCGGCACGTCAGCGAACACGTCCCGGGAGTAAAACTGTGAGGCATTGCCCCGCAGGGTGGTGGACCCCACCAAAAAAGCCGCGAATTCCGCCCTGGTCACAGTCTCGTCCAGGGAATTCACGGTCATGATGCCTGCCAGCGATACCACTTTCTTGCGATAGTCCAGCTCCGCCGCCGCATAGGCCTGCGTCGGCGCAGCCAATGTGATCCCGCACACAAATGCCAATAAAAGGCAAATCCCTTTCGCCCACCTTCGCTTCATGGCAACTCTCCTACTTTCTTCTCAACCTTCAAACCGATCGTACTGCGACCCATGATAACCACAAATTATGTCCGAAATGTGGACTAATTGCGCCAAATATGAATCGCGTGCCCCGCCGTCACATCTAACGAATATCTTACAATGGATGAACGATTGTCCGATATACGCTATTCGCCCAACTTCCTGCCATTATTCTGCTCTCGTTTTCCCTCTTGAAAAAGAAATGTGACGATTTCAGACAAAATTTTATACTTTCCCTTGACATCTGGCTGATTTTATGATAATTATCATATTACAGCAATTAAGGTATTTGTAAGAAATCTTCTTATCATATATATTCAGGGAAAAGGCGCAGCTGCCCCTTGGCGGCATAGACGAACGATTGTTTACGTGGGAGGTGATTTTTTGGCATCTTTATCTTATCAGGCAATGCAGCCGCAGCACAGTCTTCCTTTTGAGATCCTCATCAGGGGGAGCGTCCACCAAAACATTATCCGTCATTGGCATGATTCCCTGGAGGTGACATACACCGTTTCCGGGTCTGTGCAGGAGTGCTTCATCGACGGGAAGAGTTTCGTGACCAAGCCCGGCAACATCTTCACCATGAACCCCCAGTCCATCCACAGCCTGGACCTGTGCAACGCCCAGGACCGGATTACCATGACCTACCTCTTCCCGCCGGAGTTTTTGAACCAGATGGTGCCTGATATCGACACCTATTCTTTCTTGAACCCTGCGGAGTACGAGGACGACGAGGAGCGGGGGCCCAAGGTGGCGGAGCTGCAGGAGTGTTTCCGGCAGGTGTACCACCTGACCACCTCGGAAAGCTCACACAAAAACCTCCTGAAGATCCTGTCCCTGACCTATAACATCCTCTATATCTATATCAATGATTTCTCCGTGGATGCGAACCAGGCTGCCACGTTCATCGGCGACAAGCAGTTCCATTACCTGAGCAATGTCACCTCGTTCATCAAGGAGAACTACCGCAACGAGCTGCCCATCGGCCTCATCGCCCAGAACGTGCACCTGTCCGAGGGGTACCTGATCCGCCTGTTCAAGAAATACATGGGCCAGACTATCCTCCAGTACATCGCATCGGTGCGCCTGCAGTACGCCTATGACATGATGATGCACACTGACGCGAACTTGGACGAGATCGCCAAGGAAACCGGTTTCCCCAACGTGAAATCATTTATCAATGAATTCAAGGAGGTGTACCACGTCACGCCGCACCAGTACCGGATGCGCATGAAGGAAAAACGCCCCCGCCGCAAAGCCCTGTCCGTGCGCATGGCCCAGGCCAGGGCTTGAGGGCGCACCGGCCCGCCGCAACCGGCGCCACGGATTTCTCTGCCGTGTGTGCGCTTAATCTGCGCTTGAGGGCGCACCGGCCCGCCGCAACCGGCGCCACTTCCACCGACGCCGTGCCATGACCCCGCAAATCCAGACGGCGGCTGCACATCGCAGCCGCCGTTTTGCTATGGCGCGCCCTGTAGCCACATGCCAGCTTTCATCCGGTGCCATGTCTCCCCGGCGCACGGTTCTTCGCTGTCATGGCGCAGTCCGCTGCCGCACCTCAGCTCTTCATCGTGTGCTTGACCCGCTCCCGCTCTTCGGCTTTTTTCGCGTCATTCCATTTGTCCATGGTGCCCACCAGATAACCGGTGATCCTGCGGATGCGCTCCATCCCCACGCCTTTGCCCACTTCCTTTGTCCTTGTCTCGCTCATAGATGTCCTTCCTTCCTTTCGCCGGCACACCCCAGTCCCATATACTTGCGACTGCCCAATACGAACAGGTGCTCACCGGCTCACATGCGCCTGCATCGATCCCCCGGTGCGGTCCCTTGGCCTGATTCAGCCACAAAACACCATCTTCATCATCCCATTTGTCGTCCGTATCCCATCATCAGCAGTCGCACCCTATGGCGGAGTCCTGCATGATGTATGCGCCGTCGCCGGTGTGGCCACCGCCACGCTCCATGTACCTGCGTATCTCCGGGTATAGGCGCACCAGCTCCGGCAGCCTGTCCGGGTCGATGGGCTCCCCGTCCCGCCGCCCGCACCTGGGGCAGACATCACCGATGACGCCCACATACCCGCACACGGGGTCCCTGTCCACGGGGTGGTTCACGGAACCGTACCCCACACCCATGTCATGCATGCAGCGCACCACGTCCATGAACGCTTCCAGGTTTTTTGACGGGTCGCCGTCCATCTCCACATAGGTGATGTGCCCGGCGGGGGTCAACGCATGGTACGGCGCCTCAATGCGGATCTTCTCGAAAGCGGAGATCGGGTAATACACCGGCACATGGAAGGAATTGGTATAATACTCCCTGTCCGTCACGCCGGGTATGCTCCCGTAGCGTTTCTTGTCCATGCGGATGAACCGCCCCGACAGCCCCTCCGCCGGCGTGGCCAGCAGGGAGAAATTCATCCCCGTCTCCTGGCCCTTCTTCGTGGCGAAGTCGTTCATGTGGGAGATGATGTCCAGGCCCTTTTGCTGCGCGTCCGCGCTCTCGCCATGGTGATGGCCATACAAGGCCACCAACGCCTCCGCCAGGCCGATGAACCCGAGGGACAGCGTGCCATGCTTGAGCACCTCCCGGATCTCGTCGCCCGGCCCCAGCTTCTCCGCATCCATCCAGATCCCCTCACCCATGAGGAATGGGAAGTTGCGCACGTGCTTGCGCGCCTGTATCTCGAAACGGTCCAGCAGCTGGCCCGCCGCCAGTTCCATGATTTCGTCCAGTTTTCTGAAAAATGCGGCTTCGTCCCCCCTCGCCTCGATGGCGATGCGGGGCAGGTTGATGGACGTGAATGACAGGTTCCCCCGCCCGAAAGTGGTCTCCCTGCCAGGGTCGTGGCGGTTGGCGATGACCCTGGTGCGGCAGCCCATGGTGGCCACCTCCGTCTCCGGCCTGCCGGGCACGTAGTACTTCAGGTTATAGGGGGCGTCCAGGTTCACGAAGTTCGGGAACAGCCGCTTGGCGCTGACACGGCATGCCAGCTCGAACATGTCGTAGTTGGGGTCTTCCGGGTCGTAGTTCACGCCGGATTTGAGCTTGAATATCTGTATGGGGAATATGGACGTTTCCCCATGCCCCAGGCCGGCTTCCGTCACCAGCAGGATGTTCTTGATGATCATCCGCCCCTCAGGCGATGTGTCCGTGCCGTAGTTGATGGAGGAAAACGGCGTCTGTGCGCCCGCCCGGGAGTGCATGGAGTTGAGGTTGTGCACCACCGCCTCCATGGCCTGGTAGGTGCGGCGCTCGATTTCCGGGCCGGTTTCGCCCAGCGCAAAGGCCAGCGCGGTGTCTATGCCCGCCTCCGGGGCCCCCTGTGCCCGCGCCATGGCTTTCAGCCGGTTGCCCAGCTCTGCCACGAAATCGGCATTCTCCCCCAGGGAGATGGAAGCGTCCAGGGCTTCCGCCACTTGGTCAAACAGCGTCAGCACCCGCTTTTTCTCCCCATCGATGCGGGCTGCCTCGGCGTCCGACGGGGATTCCCCCATCAGGCCGAAAGACCCCGCGCCGGTATTACCGTGCGCATCGGCCACCGTCGCTGCATCATAGGCGCCCGCCGCTTTGGCAACTGCGGCCTGCCGGTCTGTGGCCGCAGCGCCACCCACAGATCCGGCCGCTTCGCCCGGGGCAGCCGCCGCCCCCCGGATGGACAGCCCGGGCGCCAGCAGTTTCAGCGCCTTGTAGAGGTTGTCCGCAAAGAGCCTCCGGTATGTCTTCTTCACGCCCTTGGCCAGGGCATAGTCAAAATTCGGGATGCCCTGACCGCCGTGCTGGTCGTTCTGGTTTGACTGGATGGCGATGCACGCCAGCGACGCATAGCTCTGGATATCCTGGGGTTCCCGCAAAAACCCATGGCCCGTGTTGAATCCGCCGGTGAAGAGCTTGTCAACATCTATCTGGCAGCAGGTGGTGGTCAACGCATAAAAATCAAAGTCATGTATGTGGATCCACCCCTCCTCATAGGCTTTCGCCTGGGCCGGGGTCAGCAGGTAGGCGCTGTTGTAGGACTTGGCCGCCGCCGCCCCCAGCTGGAGCATGCTGCCCATGGCCGTGTTCCCGTCCACGTTAGCGTTGTCCCGCTTCAAGTCCGACTGGCGGGCGTCCGCATTGGTGATCTCGTCACACGCCTGCATCAGCGCGGTATTGGACTCCCGCACCCGTGTGCGGTTGGCGCGGTACAATATGTAGCGTTTGGCCACGTCCTCGAACCCCGCATGCATGAGGGTGCGTTCCACTTCGTCCTGTATATCCTCGATGGAATAGTTCTCCCCGCCCTTTTTGGCCAGGATCCCCCCCACCATGTTCGCCAACCTGGCAGCCGTCACCGCATCTTCCATGCCGGACGCCTGCAGCGCCTTCAGGATGGCATTGGCGATCTTGCTCTCGTCGTAGAGCACCACCCGCCCGTCCCGCTTGGTGACCGTCCTGACCTGCATCCTGGTGACGGGCGCCATGGCCTGCCCCATGCCGATACCCGGCATGTCGATGGCCACCCCGCCGATGGGGCCTATGCCGGTCGTGTCTATCCCCAGTCCGGCTATCTCCGAACCCGTGATTCCCCCGATGGGTGAAACGCCTATGTCGGCGATGGCCGCCCCGCCGATCCTGCCTACGCCCAGCCCTGCCCTGCCTGTTTCCGTTTCAACTGTGCCGATCCCTGCCATATCTGCCCTCCGATAAGCCCTAATGTGAGCTGACGCTCCCAGATGCGTGCTACGTCTTGATCCCTGTGCGGGGAGCACCTTTCTTTGCGCCCACAGCGCAACGGCGTTTCTAACATGCCGCCATGGCTGCCGCCGCTGGCGATACCTGCAAGCCCATGCTGCTCGCCTGCTGCCACGGCTAGGGTCCTTTTGGTGCGCCCCCTCTCCTGCGGGGCGAAATGCACCTGCGCACTTCGCGACTACTTCCCCGCCGGCGCGCGCCCCCTCCTGCGGGGCGAAAACCCCTGTATCTCCACCGCCCGGCCCTCCTTTGCAGATGCCGCCACGTCGATGATCCGTTGATTTCGCGAACCCCGGAAAGCCAGGTCCAAACTCTTTTGCCCGATGAGGAACGGCCCGTCGATGAGCCAGTCCGTCTGCGCCAGGAGGTCACCCCAGCCGTTTTGCGGCGTGGCGCCCTCCAGGATCTGTTCATAGGTGTACCCGCTGTACGTCACCACATCCAAGTGTATCCCATGCGCCATCTCCCCCAGCCTCGCCAACGGCTTGGCCTGCATGAAGGGTTCCCCCCCGGAAAATGTAACCCCCCGCAACAGGGGGTTTTGCGCCATGTTTCTGAAAATCCCGTGTATGTCCATCGGCTCCCCGCCTTCCGGCGGGTGGGTCTGGGGGTTGTGGCATCCCGGGCATGCATGTGGGCATCCCTGGGCAAATACCGTAAAGCGAACCCCCGGGCCGTCCACGATGGATTCCCGCTCCAAACCGGCTACACGCAACACGTCCGAAGAATCCATAAATCCAAACCCTTTTCCACAAGATGTTGTATGTCGCCTATTATACCACTACCAGATATAAAATCAAGAGGGAATTGCAAAAATCGTGAAAAAATGTTTTAATGAGCAGAAATTACTTGCAGATATGGCATTTTTCTGGTATCCTTATGTGAGCTACCGCCCGCAACGTGTGCTACCGCTCACGATACAGGCTCCCTCCCACATATTGTGGGATTCCCCCCACGATGCGGGTTTCCCCCACTAGGTGAGCTTCCCCTCACTAGGTGGGCTTCCCCCCGCATCAGGTGGCGGGCATCAATGTTTGCCGAGGAGTATTTGTCGCATGGCCCGTTATCCGTCATACAAACCATCCCCCAAGCTGGCGCCCAGGCGGGGCGGGAGATTCCTGCTCACCTTGGTTCTCATCCTTATACCATACCTGGTTATAAATGCGGCCGTGTTTTTCTTTATGACCACCAAACCGGAGTACGAAGTGATCCTGGGCGATACCAACGACTACGTCACCACGTCTTTCGTCATAAAGGTAAAGAGCGCCTTCCCCTATAAATCCCTCACCGCCTCCATGGACGGCGAACCCATCGAGCTGACCAAACTCTCCGCCAAAAGCTTCGGCGCCGACGTGACGCGCAACGGCGTGCTGGAGTTCTCCATGATAAATTTCAATGGCATGCCTGCCGCTTCCTACGAACAGATCAGCATCCTGGATGACAACCCGCCCACGCTATCCGACCAGGTCATCGAGGACGGCGTCCTCACCATCTACCTGGAGGACAGCCAGTCGGGCATCGACGAGTCCAGCATTTACGCCGTCAGTGCGGCAGGGGCCACCAGACGCCCCCTCACCATCGACAAGGAAACCGGCGAGCTGACATTCTCCATGGACCCCGACGGCCTCACCATCCACGCCAAAGACCGCGCGGGCAACGAAGTCGTCGCCACATGCACCCCCCAGCCCGCAGCCGCAGCCACTGGTTTGGAGCAGGCCGCCGAAGCGCCGCCCGATGTGCAGCCTACCGGCACCGACGAAAGCTGATCACAGCGCCCCTTTCACCGCTTTCACCGCTTTCACCGCTTTCGCCGTCTCCGGATTCCCTTTCACCGCTTTCGGCACCACCGTCGCCGTCTCCGGCTTCCCCTTCGACTTTCGCGGCGCGCTTGCGCTTGAGCCGGCGCTGCCCCCAGCGCCTTTCCCTGCTTTCGGCACCACTTTCACCGTCTCCGGCTTTACTTTCACCGCTTTCGGCACCACAGGCTCCCTTTCCACCGCTTTCGCCCCCCTCGCCGGGCGCTTCTGCGGGGTGCATGAAAACACATGGATCCCCAGGGGCTTCACGCTGATTTCTATGGATTCTTCCCGGTTGTCCCACTCCATGGCCTTGGACATCTTCACCCGGGGGTTGGGGCTTTCGCCGTCGCCCAGGTAGCCGCCGAACTTGGCCGCCCCGCTGTAGAATATCTCCTTGTATTTCCCCTCGAAGGGCACGCCCAGACGGAAATGCTCATGGGCTATCGGCGCAAAGTTGCACACCACCAGGAGGACTTCCCCTGGGGTTTGCGCACCCACCGCATTGGCCGTACCCCCCGCATTGGCCGCACCCCCTGCAGTTTGCGCATCCCATGCGTTGGCCGCACCGCCCGCATTTGACACACCCCCAGCGCTTTCCGCACCCCCCCCACTTTCTGACACCGCCGCCAATGCGCCCTCATGCGCCGCGCCGCCTGACTTAGGGCCGGCTGCGCCCTTGCTTTTCCCCTTGCGCAGGAACACCAGCATATTGTCCGCGCGCAGGTCGCAGTTGATCCATTCGAACCCGTCCGGGTGGTGGTCCAATTCATAGAGCGCCGGGTGGCTGCGGTAGAAAGTGCAAAGCTCCTGTACGAAGTCTTTCATTTGGGCATGGATGGGGAACTGCAGCAGCCCCCACTCCAGGCTGCGGTTTTCATTCCATTCGTCGATCTGGGCGAAGTCCTGACCCATGAACAGCAGCTTCTTGCCGGGGTGCGCCATCAAAAACCCATATGCCGCGCGCAGGTTCGCCATCTTCATCTCCAGGGTGTCGCCCGGCATCTTCCCCGCCATGGACCCCTTCCCATGGACCACTTCGTCGTGGGAGAGCACCAGCATGTATTTCTCGCTGTACGCATAGAAGAAACTGAACGTCAGCTCCCCATAGTGGTGGGACCGGAAATAGGGGTCGTAGCGCATGTACCCCAGGAAGTCGTTCATCCAGCCCATGTTCCACTTGAAGTCGAACCCCAGGCCGCCGCCCCTCACGTCCCCGGTCACCTGGGGCCAGGCGGTGGACTCCTCCGCAATGAGCAGCGCGCCGTCTTTCCTCCCCGAAAACACGGAGTTCAGGTGCTTTAGGAACTCGATGGCGTCCAGGTTCTCATGCCCCCCGTATTCGTTGGGGATCCACTCCCCCTGGTTCTTGCCGTAGTCCAGGTAGAGCATGGAGGCCACGGCGTCCATGCGGATTCCGTCAGCATGGTATTTGTCCGCCCAGTAGATGGCATTGGCAATAAGGAAGTTTGAAACTTGTGGGCGGCGGTAATTGTAGATGAGTGTCCCCCAATGGGGGTGTACCCCCTGCCTGGGGTCTTTGTGTTCGTAGACGCACGTCCCGTCAAAACACGCCAGCCCGTTGAGGTTTTTCGGGAAATGGGCCGGCACCCAGTCCAGGATCACCCCGATGCCCTTTTGGTGCATGTAATCCATGAAATACTGGAAATCGGCGGGCGTGCCATACCTGCTGGTGGGCGCGTAGTACCCGGTGACCTGGTACCCCCAGGAGGCATCCAGCGGGTGCTCCATCACCGGCAGCAGCTCCACATGGGTATAACCCATGGCGAGCACGTAGTCAGAGAGTTTTTCGGCCAGTTCCCGGTAGTTGTAGAACTCGCTGCCGTTCACGGGCTGGTCCTCCCATCCCAGGGTGGGTTCCTTGCGCATCCACGAACCCAGGTGCACCTCATAGATCCACATAGGGGAGGAGGAGGCGTCTGACTCTTTCCTCTTTTCCATCCATGCTCCGTCCTGCCAAATGTGGGTGTCGATGTCCCAGACGACGGAGGCGGTGTCCGGCCGCAGCTGGGAAAAGAACCCATAGGGGTCGCTCTTGGGCATGGGCTCGCCCAGCCTGGTCTTTATCTCGAATTTGTAGAGGTCGCCCTGTGCCAGCCCCGGCACGAACAGTTCATAGACGCCGCTGTCGCCGTGCTGTTTCATGGGATGCCTGCGTCCGTCCCAGAAATTGAAATCCCCCACCACGGACACCCTCATGGCCTCTGGCGCCCATACGGAAAAATACACGCCTGACACACCGTCCAATGTGGCAGGGTGCGCCCCCATCTTCCCGTACACATTATAATGGATGCCCCGCCCGAATCTTGTCAGGTCATCCTCCGCCCACAGGTCCGGGGCGGCGTACCCATCGAAAAGCACCTGGGTGTCGCCGTTGTCGTAGGTCATGTCCAGACGATACAGCTCGTACAAGCGGTCCGGAGAAAACCCGGCACGCACACCACCCGCCGGACCGGCCTCTTCCTTGTCAAACCCGGCAGGTTTCCCGGTGTCGGCCATGTTCCCGCCTGCGTTCAATCCCCCCAGCGCGGCCGCCATCCCCGCATCCATCCAGTTCCAAGGCACCAGGGCGGCGAAATACCCCCCCTCGTCCACTTTTTCCATCTCGTATATCGTATCCTTTTCCTGCAGCCGCAGCCCCATGCGGACAGCGGTGGGGGCAAACGCCTGGACCAACAGCCCATCCCCGGTCAGCCGCGGCCCCAAAAGCCTCTCGGGGTGAGCGCATTCGGAATACACGATCGCTTCAATCTCCGGCCAGTCCATCAAATCATACAGTTGCTGTTCCATAATCCCCTCGTTTCTGACGGCTCCAACCATGTTATTGCACAACCAACCAAACAATGCCGTTCGACATTGAAAAAACAGTTTACTCTGCGGGGCAGTATTGCGCCACCAACCAAACAATGCGCGTTCAACATCGAAAAAGCATTTTTGTCGGCGGGGCAATACTCCATCCGTATCATATCACTTTGCCCGTTCCATTACAATCAATTTTTCTGCCGGGGCGCCGCCGGATTACCGGCCATTGCCCCAAGTCACCCCACAGCCAGTCGATGGGCAGCCGGAGCGGCCGGGCGCCGCAGCAGTTGCCCTGCCCTGGCCCCGGTGAATGTGCCGCCTCGCACCGCCCACTCGCCATTCACCATGACGGCGCGGATGCCATCCGGGTACCTGCAAGGATCCTCAAACGAGCTGTTCTCATGGATGGTTTCCAAATCAAGCAGCACCAGGTCCGCCGCCATCCCCGCCCGTATCAGCCCCCTGTCCGCAAACCCCATGCTCTGCGCCGCTTTCCCGGTGCATTTGTGGACAACGGCCTCCAGGGGGAGCCGCCCGGCGCCGCCGTGTGGATCCCCCAAAAAATCTTTCACCCCCGACCCGCGTGCCATGTGGCCTGCGCCGGCTTTCCCCGACGCATGCCCCTCGTCACCCCCTTGGGGATTTGCCCCCAGGGCGTAGCGTTCGGACCCCTCACCCGCAGGATCTGGCCCCGCAGGTTGGAGGACATGGGGATTTGCCCCCAGGGCGTAGCGTTCGAACACCCTGGCGAAACTCCCGTATGCCCTGGGGTGCGGGCGGCCTACCAGCAGCCCGTCGGTGCATACATTCATCTCCTCCCGCCCGAAAAGTGCGCGCACCATCTCCTCCGTGCCATAGAAATCCACCATCCCCACGGCACATTCCCCCGCCTCCAGCACGTCAAACAACGCCGTATGGCAGTCTGTCCCACGCATGGCGGCGATTTCTTCCAGACTCTTGCCCACGCACCCAGCCAGCCATGAGGCAGGGCCCCCCTGACCATGTCCCTGGGTTTGGCCGTCCGCGCCCCCATGATCATGTCCCTGGGGTTGGCCACCGGCACCCCCCTGACCATGTTCCTGGGTTTGGCTGTCCGCGCCCCCCTGACCATGTCCCTGGGTTTGGCCGTCCGCGCCCCCATGATCATGTCCCTGGGTTTGGCCGCCGGCACCACCATGATCATGTCCCTGATCGCCTGGCTCCGGCCCTTCCCCATCAACACCGCTCACCGCGCTTTCCTGGGATTCGTCGCATGTTGCGCTTTCCCCAGATTCATCCCATGTCGCGCTTTCCAGGGATTCATCCCATGTCCCGGCCTGTGTCGCGGGGCGGGATGCGGCCTGCGCGACGCCTGTCAGAAAAATCCCCCCGAACCCGGAGCAATCCACCAGGTTGTCCCAGCCGGGGATCCCATTTTCGATATCGTGCTTCGCCCGCTTGCGCATCCCGGGGTCTTTCAGGCGCTTTTGCGCCTCCCTGGGCCCGCCCTCCAGCATCCAGGGCGGCAGGCACACCCGCAACATGGTGCTGCCATATGGGTATGGGTATTGGTCAAATGTGACCCGGATCCCATTTTCCCTGGCCCGGTCCAGCTTTCGCAGCATCAGCGGCACAAGGCCCTGGTTTTTCGCCCCGCATACCTTGAAATGGGCAAAATGTATGTGGACGCCGCTCTGGGCGCCGATGGCCAGCACCTCGTCCATGGATGCCAGTATGTCGTCGCCCTCGCTGCGCTGGTGTATGGAGAACACGCCGCCATAGGCGGCCACCACCTTGCACAGGGCCACCAGTTCAGCGGTGTCGGCGTAGTCACAGGGCAGGTAGATGAGCCCCGTGGAAAGCCCGAAACACCCCGCTTCCATCCCCTCCCGCAGCAGCGCGCACATCCTTTCGATTTCCTGGGCGGTGGCTTTCCTGGGTTCCAGGCCCATCACCGCCATGCGCAAGTTGCCGTGGGGCGCCAGATATGCCGTGTTGAGCGCCGGCTTTGCATTTTCCAGCATACCCAGGTAATTTTCTATTGTCTCATAACCCCAGTCGATCCCGTCGCTGTCGCCGTCGATTACGGACAGGTTTTCCCGCCACATGGGCGCCAGCGCCCGAGGCAGCGGTGCCATGGAAATGCCATCCTGGCCCAGCACATCCGTGGTGACACCTTGCATGAGTTTGGGCAGCAGGTCGCCCTCGGTCAGTGCGAACAGGTCGCAGTGGCTATGTGTGTCGATGAAACCCGGGCAGCAGACCAAACCCTCTCCATCGTGGACTTCCGTAATGTCGCCGTACGGCATCGCACTCCCTGCCCGGTCCATACCGCCGGCCCACTCATCGCAGGCGCGGCCCCCATCGTCGCCATGACCTTCGGCCGATATCGCCCCCCCTATGATTCTTGCGGCGGCGCCGTCAGCCTGACCGGCCCGGCCATACCCCGTCACCCCGGCGATCTTGCCTCCGGCCACCAGCACTTCGCCATAAAAACCCGGTGAGCCGCTTCCGTCCACCACATAAACGTTACGGATCAAAATCGACATATACCCTACACTTTCGCGCTTTCATGGATTGCCCCCTGCACCTTCACAGCGGCAAACAAACCCCGTCCCGGCAATCGGCCGCCGCTCTCACGTTTCCCCTGCTGCCGGTGATATGTCAATGCCACTGGGCACAGCCCCCTTTATGCGTCCGCGCAGCTTCCCCAGCTCGATGCACATCATGGTGAATACAATCAATGCCGTGCATATGTCACAGGCGGGCCCCGCATACAGCACTCCGTCCAGCCCCCAAAACCGCGGCAAGATGAGCAGCATGGGGATCAGCAGTATCAGTTGGCGCAGCAACGACAGCACAGATGCCTTCAGGGGCTGCCCCGTGGCTTGGAAATACCCGGTGGTGACGATGTGGAGCCCGCTGAAACACACGGCTGCCAAAAATATCCTCAGGCACCTGATGGCGAATGTGGTGAAATTCCCATCGCTGGTGCCGAACAGTTGCAGCACCAGGAGCGGGTTCAGCTGGCAAATCGCCTCCCATGCCACGGAGATGGCGGATGCCGCGGCCAATGCCAAAACATATGTCCTGCGGATCCGTGCGTAGTTCCCCGCGCCCCTGTTGAACCCCAGGATCGGCTGGGCGCCGATGGAAACCCCCACCACCGTGGCGATGAGGAGCATGTTGATCTTACCGGCGATGCCCATGGCGGACAGCGCCGTGTCCCCGCCTACCGTCGAACGGTCGCCGTAGTACACCAGTGAATTGTTCATGATGATCTGGAACAATGTGTTGCACAAGTGCAGGACGGCGCTGGAAAACCCCAGTGCGCACATGCGCGCGCTAAGCCTGGGGTCGATGCGCAGGTACGCCCTGCGAAAGCGCATGTTGCCCATGCGCAGGAAATAATACACCAGCATGACAGCTGAGATGAACTGTGACGTGATGGTGGCGATGGCGGCGCCTTTGACCCCCCAATGGAACACGAAGATATATAGGGGATCCAGAACGCAGTTGAGCAGCGCCCCGGCCAATATGGTGTACATGGAGATTTTCGGGCTCCCGTCGGTTCGGGCCATATTGGACAGCCCGATGCCCAGCACATTGAAAACCGAACCCATCAAAATGATGGATGTATAGTCGCGGCAATACCCCATGATGCTGTCCGTTGCGCCAAAAACCCGCAACAGCGGATCCAGGAACACCAGCCCCAACACCATGATCCCGGCCCCCACCAACGCCAGCAACGTGAACACATTGCCCAATGTACGCTCAGCCTCTTCGTTCTTTCTTTCGCCCAGCTTGATGGCGGCGTAGGCGCTCCCGCCGATCCCCACGCAGGTGCCGCAGGCCAGTATGACAGTCACCACAGGCATGGCCACGGTGGTGGCGGCATTGCCCAGGTAACCGACCCCCTGCCCGATGAAGATCTGGTCCACGATGTTATAGATGGCGTTGACCACCATCGAAACGATGGCAGGTATAGCGAACCTTGTCAGCAGCTTCCCGATGGACTCATACCCCAGCGGGTTGCCCCGGCTTTCCGGTATCTGGGTATTGTTTTGATCTTTCACGCATAGATCCTCCATTTCACGATAAGTATCTTACAGCATGCTTCACCGTCCTCGACAGGTTTCCGGCACGCTTCCATTCCGGCCGATCCCATTGGCACATGCCGGTAGGCGCCAGGCACTTCGCATTCCGCACTTGGCACGTGCCGCATGCCGTTAGGCACTTGGCACGTGCCGCCAGGCACAGCATCCGGATCACCGCTGGAAACCCAGCAGCCTCTTGCTGTTGTAGATGAATTCCTGGTTGTTCCTGGTTCTGGCGAACATATCCAAGATGCGCTCCACCGATTCGTCCGGTTTTGCGGTATTGGTGATCTTGCGGATGATGTCCACCGCTTCCTGTTCGTTTTGGGCAAGCAGCAGGTCGTCCCTGCGGGTGCCGGATTTGAGGATGTCGATGGCCGGGAATATCCGCTTCTCCGACAACTTCCGATCCAGCACCAGTTCCATGTTGCCGGTGCCTTTGAATTCCTCGTAGATCACGTCGTCCATGCGGCTCCCCGTGTCGATAAGCGCAGTGGCCAGTATGGTCAGGCTCCCGCCTTCGCGCATGTTCCTGGCCGCACCGAAAAACCGCTTGGGCATGTAGAGCGCCGCGGGGTCCAGCCCGCCCGAGAGGGTCCGCCCGCTGGCGATGACCGTGAGGTTGTATGCCCTTGCCAGCCTGGTGATGGAGTCCAGCAGGATGATCACGTCCTTGCCGTGTTCCACCAGGCGTTTTGCGCGCTCGATGACCATCTCCGAGACACGTTTGTGGCGTTCGGGGAGCTCGTCAAATGTGGAGTAAATCACTTCCACGTTGGGGCCCACGATGGCTTCCTTGATATCAGTGACTTCTTCGGGGCGCTCGTCGATGAGCAGTATGATGATGTGCATGTCCGGGTGGTTGATGGTCACGGCCTTAGCCACCTGTTTGAGCAGTGTGGTCTTCCCGGCTTTGGGAGGCGACACGATCATGCCCCTCTGGCCCTTGCCGATGGGCGAGAGCAGGTCCAGCACCCGCATGGCGACGGTGCTCTTTTCACGCACGGTTTCCATGTGCAGGCGTTCGTCCGGGAATATGGGCGTCAGGTTTTCGAAATTGGGCCGATGCTCCGCTACGTTGGGCGCGAACCCATTGATGCTCTCCACATACAGGAGCGCGGCGAACTTCTCGGTCATGGTCCTGACCTTCTTTTTGCCCTGGATGATGTCGCCGGTCTTCATGTTGAAGCGCCTGATCTGCGAGGGCGCCACGTAAACGTCGTTGTCCCCGGGCAGGAAATTCTCGCAACGGATGAATCCGAACCCATCCGGCATGACCTCCAGGATGCCATTGGCCTCCACACCGCTGTCCAGTTCCATCAGCTCCGGGCTGATCGGCGGCATAGTGCGGTTCTCCTGGGTGTGGTCGTCATTCGGCGCCATGGACGCGGCATGGGCATCCGGCTGCTGCACCCCGTCCGTGGGCGCTGCGGGCTCCCTCGTCCTGCTTTCATAGTACGTGGCGCCCCTGGCCATGCCGCCCTCACCACCGCGGGCGGGGTACGCAGACGCATCCGGCATGTCCTGCCGGGGGGCCGGGCCGCCCCCGGGGACCCCGTTAGACACATGTGTGGTATTGGGTGTGCGGTCATAGTTCATTGGGCGTTCCGCACCGGCCTGACCTGCCGGGGAATGGGCCTGGCCCGCCGGGGCGTTAGCCGGGGCATTAGCCCTGTCGCCGTATGCGGTGCGTGTGTTGTATGCAGGGCGGTCCCCATAAGCGGGGCGGTCGGTGTTGGTACGATACCCGGTGGACGGGCGCACCGCGCGGTATGTGCGCTCGGCCCCCCCGCGATCCGTATACGTCCCCCTGTCAGGGAGATTCGTCCGCTCCGACGGACCGCCGTTGGCCCTGTTGTACGGGGTGTAGGTATTGGGATACCCGGTCGAACGGCCGGTCTGGAAACCTGACGAATACCCTGTGTTCTGATAGTCCTGGTCCATACGTGTCCGGTGGATACGGGTACGTGTCACGCTGGTTCGTTCAGACCATGGTTTGGATGTGGCAGTGGTCTCGGTAGGTCCAGCGGCCCCTGCGGTGGCACCGGCCTGCCCTGCAGCCGCGTCCTGCGTGGCGGCAGATGACCCCGCAGCGGCCCCTGCGGTGGCACCGGCCTGCCCAGCGGCCGTGTCCTGTGTGGCGGCCATGCCCTGCGTGGCGGCAGATGACCCCGCAGCGGCCGTGCCATCCACAGCGGCAGGCGCTTTGGCTGCAGTTGCCTCAGTAACGGCAGTTGCCCCCTTTTCCCCCCTTGCCGCATTTGCCTCTATATTTGCGGTTGCCTTGGCCGTCCCAGGCGCCTTGGCCATCGCACCCTCCGCCGGCCCATGCCCTGTCGGAAGATCCTCCGCCCCCTGGATATGTGCGGTATCGCTTTTCCCGGCTTCAACCACCCCCTCGGTCGCCGTGGCTGCACCCTTCTGTGCCGGGGTAGCGCCCGGGGCGGCACCCGGGGCGGCACCCGGGGCGGCGCCCGTGGCGGCACCCTTGACAGTCTTTCGGGGCGATGTGGCCCTTGCCGGTTTCGTCACTTGGCTGCCTTGGCCGGGGGTTGGCTGCACCTCCAAAACCCCAGGGCCCCCCTGGGCACCCTGGACTTCCCGGGCATCCTGCACCCCCTGAGCAGCATCACCAACCGCCGCACCGGGTTTTGCCGATGGTTTGCGCTTCACCGCCTGAGCCGGCTCCCCTTGGGCGCTGCCGGTATCTTTGGCCCCTGCGGCTTGCTTCCTTGCCTTTGGGGCAGAGCCGGGTGTACGGACGGCGCTTTCTGATTGGGCACCCACCGATTGGACGCCATCCACCGATTTGGCGCCATCCACCGCATTGACGCCGTCCACCGGGTTGGTGGCATCCACCGATTTGACACCGTCCACCGGGTTGGTGGCGCCCACCGATTTGACGGTTTCCACCGCCTTGGCGCCGTCCGCCGGTTTGGTGGCGCCCACCGCCTTGGCTGCATCCGTCTTTGCAGGCGCACCAGCCCTTTCCGGTGTTTCTGCTCCCAACTTTTGGGCCATCAGCTCCACCAGTTCGTCCTTGCGCATACCCGAAACCCCTTTGAGCCCCGCATCTTTGGCGATTTCCCTTAGCTGTGCCAACGAAAATGTTCCTAACTTCTCACGCATCATTTATCTCCTTTTCCCGGATGCGCCCATCCGACTTTAAGCCGGTGCGCCCTCCCCTTGCCATGCCACGTTAAGTCCTGTTATGTCACTTGGCTACTATGCACATCATCCCGACATGCCGAAGGTGCCGGATGCCACGTTATGTCCTGTTATGTCACTTGGCTACCTTTGATTCTATCCAGCCGTTCCTTGATCGTTTTCTCGTACCCCTGCGCCGACGCCTCGTAAAACACCTCGTGCTCCATCCCCGTGGGCAGATACTGCTGCTCCACATAATGGTCCGGGAAGTCGTGGGCGTAGAGGTAGCCGCCGCCCCGCCCCAGTTTTTCAGATCCTTTATAATGCGCGTCCTGAAGGTGCGGGGGCACTGGCATGGGCGGGTGGCTCTTCACATACCCGGTGGCGGCAAATATGGCGTTCACCGCCGAGTTGCTCTTGGGCGCCGTGGCGACATACAGGGCCGCCTGGGACAGTATGATCTGGGCCTCCGGCATCCCCACCCTTTCCGCCGCCAGGGAAGCGGCCACCGCCACCTGGATCGCCTGGGGGTCCGCATTGCCCACGTCTTCGGATGCGCAAATCATGATGCGCCTGGCGATGAATTTCACGTCCTCGCCCGCGGTGAGCATCTTGGCCAGGTAGTATACCGCGGCATCCGGGTCCGAACCCCTCATGCTCTTTATGAATGCCGATATCGTGTCGTAATGGTTGTCCCCGTCTTTGTCATATCGGACCGGGCGTTTCTGGATGCACTCTGTCGCCACGTCCATCGTGATGTGGATGATGTCGTCCGGGCCCCGGGGCGTGGTGAGCACCCCCAGTTCCACGGCGTTAAGCGCCAGCCTTGCATCCCCCCCGCTGGCCTCCGCCAGGAACCCGGCGGCATCGTCATCGATCCTGGCCCCGAAACCGCCCATCCCCTTTTGCGTGTCAGTCACCGCCCTCCTGATCAGTTCCAGCACATCTTCTTTTTCCAGTGGCTTGAGTTCGAAGATGCGGGAACGGGAAAGCAGCGCCCCATTGACCTCGAAAAACGGGTTCTCGGTGGTCGCCCCAATCAAAACCACCGTGCCGTCCTCCACGAAAGGCAGCAGATAGTCCTGTTGGCTTTTGTTGAATCGGTGGATTTCATCAATGAACAAGATGGTCTTTCGCCCGTAGAATGCCAAGTTGTCCTTGGCCTCTTTCACCACGTCTTCCATATCCTTTTTGCCGGCGACGGTGGCATTGATCTGACGGAACGCACCCTTGGTGGAGTGGGCAATAACTTTCGCGATCGTCGTCTTGCCAGTTCCCGGGGGACCATAAAATATCAACGATCCCAGTTGGTCGGCCTGTATGGCGCGATAGAGCAGCTTGTCTTTGCCAATGATGTGTTTTTGCCCCACCACCTCCTCTATGGAAGTAGGGCGCAACCTTGAAGCCAGCGGAGACTCAGGTTTCCCACCTTTCTCTCTCGCATATTCAAACAAATCCATGGTAATCTCCCCAATAGGGCAAAAGACTAACAGAAAACCCCGGTTTATTCTATGAATCTGTATACGAATCAATGATTGAATGAACCACTTTTGACAGTATAGCCCCAAAACCGCAGAATGTCAACAAAATTTAAGCTAATCCGTCGCAAATCTATTCGTATGTTACAGGTCACGCTGCCGCCGGGGCGGGCGCATGCCGCCCAGACGGCTCTTCGGCCGGCCAATGAGTGACTTGTTACTTCGTATGGTTACCGGTCACGCCGCCACTGGGGCGGGACATGCCGCAAGTACGCAGCCAAGCGGCGCACGCCTAAGCAGGCGCGCCTCGCCCGTCTCACCGCCCCGTGACAGAACATGCCGCCACATACTCCCGGATCTGCCGGTCGGTCACGGCTCGCATGTCATCGCCCCGGGCATATGCCCTGTACCAGTCCACGGTTGTGTCCACCGCCCGGCGGATGGTGTAGCGTCCGCGCCAGCCCAGCGCCTGGCGGATCTTGGAGCAGTCCAGCCGCAGGAGGTTCGCCTCATGCTTCACAGTTGCGTCCCCTTGGCCCGTCCGGTTGTCCCCAACATACCCTGTACCGGGCAACTCTCCATGACCCGTCCGGTTTCCCCCACCATGCACTGTATCAGGCAGTGCCCCATATCCACCCGCCACCGCTGCCGCCTCCACCGCCTCCGATAACTGTGCAGCCCTTTTTTGAGACTGACCCTCACTCGCCCCGCTGCCAGTCACCCAGCGCATCCCCCCGCCCCACCGCGCGCAGAATGCATCCGCCATATCCCCGGTGGTCATGGCGTCCCCGTCACCGGGGCCTACATTATAACTGTCGGCGAAAGCAGGGTTCTCCCACTGGGCCTTGGCAATGAGCAGGTACGCATGGAGGGGTTCCAATACGTGCTGGTATGGGCGCACCGACCCGGGGTTGCGCACCACCACCGGGGCCCCCGCCAGGCCTGCCCGCACGCAGTCCGGGATGATGCGGTCTTTCGCAAAATCTCCGCCGCCGATGACATTGCCCGCCCTGGCGGTGGAAATCGCAGTGGCAAAGCCCGTGCCGACACCCGCACCGCCACCGAAAAACGACTTCCGATAAGCATGGGTCACCAGCTCAGAGCAGGATTTGCTGTTGGAATATGGGTCATAGCCATCCAGCGGGTCGCTCTCCCGGTACCCCCACACCCATTCCTTGTTCTCGTACACCTTGTCGGTGGTCACGTTGAGGAAAGACCGCACATACCCCCGGGTCCGCACACATTCCAGGATGTGCACCGTCCCCATCACATTGGTTTCGTAGGTCATCACAGGCTGCTCGTAGGATTCCCGCACCAGCGGCTGTGCCGCCAGGTGGAACACGATCTCCGGCCTTGCTGCGTCAAATGCGGCGGCCAATGCGCCGAAATCCCGGATATCCCCGATGTGGGAGTCCACGAAATCCGCCCCGTCCAGGATGTCGTAGAGGTTCGCCCCCGCCCCAGGGCACCAGGCCGTCATATCCCCGGACCCGTGCGGCTGTGCGAGGCCTGTCCCCACCCCTCCCGACACGGATTTCGATATCCCCATGGTTGAAGCCGTCGATGACGCCGATGCGCTTGCCCCGCCCTCCGGCGCCAGCGCAAAACCCGTGACCTGCGCCCCGAGAAGGTGCAGGATGCGCGACAGCCACATCCCCTTGAACCCCGTATGCCCGGTGACAAACACCCGCTTCCCTCTATAAAACTCAGCCAAACCGTTCCCGTCGCCCATACTATCCATCCTTTGACCCCATACTCGGATCTCGCCACCGATTTCATCTGTGATTTCGTCGCTGATCTCGCCACCGATCTCGCCACTGATTTCGTCACTGATTTCGTCACTGATTCGTCAGTGATTTCGTCACTGATTCGTCACCGATTTCGTCTGTGATTTCGTCGCGCTTTCTCATATACCCCACACTCCCGGGGCAGTGCCGGACATGTCACTTTCGCAACGCTTCGACAGCCACCGCGCAGTGGTTTCATTCCCAGATCTTCCAGGGCGCCTGCCCCGACTGCCACATCCCTTCCAGTTTTTGCATCTCCCGCTGTGTGTCCATGCACTGCCAGAACCCGTCGTGGGTGAAGCTCATGAGCTGCCCCTGTGCGATGAGCCGCTGCATAGGCGCCCTTTCCAGCACCGTTTCGTCATCTTCCAGATAGTCGAATATCCCGGGGGAAAACACCATGAAGCCGCCGTTGATCCGGCTGGCATCCGCATCTTCCTTTTCCCGGAACGCCCGGACTTCCCCGTCATCGTCGATGTCCAGCACCCCTTTGAGCTGCCCGATGTTCACCGTGGTGATGGTGGCGATGCGCCCATGGGATGCGTGGAATTTCGCCAATGCATCCAGGTCCACGTCCGCCACCCCGTCGCCGTAGGTCAGCATGAACGGTTCGTCCCCCACATAGGGGCGTATGCGGCGCACCCTGCCGCCGGTCATGGTGAGCAGCCCCGTGTCCACCAAGGTCACTTTCCAGGGCTCAGCGGTATTGTTATGCACTTCCATGGAGTTTTTCGCCAGGTCGATGGTCACGTCGCAGGCGTGCAGGTAGTAATCCGCAAAAAACTCCTTCACCACGTACTGTTTGTACCCCAGGCAGATGACGAACTCGCAAAACCCGAACTGCGCGTAGTACTTCATGATATGCCAAAGGATCGGCTTCCCCCCGATCTCGATCATGGGCTTCGGCTTAAGATGGCTCTCCTCGCTGATGCGCGTCCCCAGCCCCCCCGCCAAAATAACAACTTTCATACCTACCTCCTGGTTTTCACTTTGCCGGGCTGCGTAGGTTGGCCATAAATTCCAGCAATCGCCTAGCCTCCCGCAGCCTTTCCCCCGCCATCGCCCCAAACAGTATCCCAGCCCACAGCTCGTCTATCCTGCGTATGATTGGAGATCTTTCGGGCGGTTGAAATAGGTGTTGATGGTACATGTGCAATGATGTACCTGTCCAATGTGCTCATCTGGGGGACAAAACGTTCTGTAAGGGATGCGTTATCACCCCGGATGTATAATTGGTATTGAACCTGCCAGGCACTGTATCTCACCAACACATCAACTGTGTTCACGGAGAATCTCCGGTCTCTACCCTCCGCAACCGCACATCACCTTACAATCAAGCCCATCGTGTCCCAAGTTTTCCGGTGTACACCTTACATATCCCGGCGCAGCGAATCACCTTATAACCAGCCCATCGTGTCCCAAGTTATCCGGCGTACGCCTTATATATCCCGGCGCAGCGAATCACCTTATAATCAGGCTTTCGTGTCCCAAGGCGTCCTCCCGGAACACGTTCCACCCATGCTTTTTCAGTATCGTCAACGCAGACCGCACTTTTGCGCCGCTGTCGGCCTCCTGGGTGCGATAGTCGAATGTCCGGCGCAGCGTCTCGTCGTCCACCGTGTCAAACACCATGGCCACTTCCCGGATATGCTCCCCGTATGCCTTGCGGTAGGGGGCCTTGCGCCACTCGGATGCCGTGGTGTACAGGCTGCCCGCAAGGATGAATACGCAGATGGTGATGGCATATATGCCGGCCACCGGCCACAATCCCCGCCTATTCGGTTTCGCCTCTCCCGGCTTTTCTTCCCTTGGGTTTGCGGCCCCCCACTTCGCCCTGCCGGGGCGTAGGCTCGCCACAGTCAGGACCATCCCCAGCGCCCCCGCCTGGTACTGCAGCGCATAGCGTGAGCTCATCCCGTATGTGTCGCTTAGGAAAATCCACCTAGAAGCAAATACCAGCCCATGGCTTGCCAGGCCCATCAGCAAAAGCATCGTGGGAAACCACGTCTCCTGCATGGGTTTCTGGCGCACGTTGATCCACAGGCAGGCGACATACCCCAAAAACACCGCCAGCCCCAGGGTGCACATCCCAGTCCCGGACATCCCAAACTCGCCGATCAGCTGCTCGCTGCCCAAAAGCACCGTGGACAATGCTTTCAAGAGGAAACGAAACGGAAACAGCAAATCCCCCCGCACCGCCGCACCAAAAGCGACGTCCGCAGCCCCGGCATGGTCTTCCACCGCATAGGCATTGCTCCAGATATACAGGGCGAAAGGGACGGCCACGCACAGTGCCGTACAGACAACCCTCCCCTTCGATGGAACAAATCCAGACTTCGGCGAACCCGCCAAATCGTAATCACTGACCTTGGATCCCATGGCACGGTTTCCATCCGCTATATGGGGGCCAAAGCGCTCATGCGTCGGAACGCACCCCCTGTCGCGGTGCGGCTTACCGCACAGGTACACCCACCCCCACCCCACAAGCGCCACCACCGAGATTGCGACGCAGTAGGGTCCCGCAAAGAGCAGCGTGATGACCGGTGCCAGCAGGCAAAGCCACACAGAACCGGTTCGCGCGGCATGAAGCCCCGCCCCGCCCGGCATGTGTCTGCCCCTGCCTTGCATGTCTGCGCCATGCATCGCGGGTTCGGGACCCGGACCAAGCAAGGACCCCACCGCCCCATCCATCATCTCGAAATACAGGTAGATCAGGCCCATCGCCCAGAAATGCGCCCAGCCTGTGCCATTGTTCATCATCTCCCATTTGCCCAGGCCAAAAACCACCGGCATGAGCAGCGCGAACCACCCGACGCCCAGGCCCCGCCTGCGGCAATAGAGCGCCAGCGCCCAGGCACCCATCCCCACGCCCACCGCGCCCAGCGCCACGTCAAACAGGGTGCTGTACCCGAAAACGCCTACGTTCACCATCCGGGCGATATAGTTGGCCGGCACCCTGGTCAGGATGTCCGGCACCGCCATCCCCGAAAGGTCAAACACGTCCGGCAGGTATGTATTCACGATGCGGATGTAATCCGTGTAAACCACGTCGCATACCGCCCGGTTCACATACAGGAGGCAAAACACCACCCCTGCGGCCACCAAGGCTATGTATGGGAGGAATCTCTTCATCAGCGTACCCGAAAGCGTAAATTCATTTCGACCCCTACATCATACCACGGTTTCAGCGAAAAGTCAAACTCACTTTCGATTTTTTGCGCATTGGATATTATTTGTTGTATCGCTTCTTAATATTATTGTTTCCACATTATATAAATTCTGTTTTCCTATTGTGTTATCAAAAATTATATTGTATAATACTAAATATTCTCAATCACATTATTTTTATAAATTGTGGTAATTACTTCACATTACCATATTACCACAAAATATACCAAAGTATTCAACATCAAGAAAGGAGTTTCGTGTGAAAGAACCACGCCACTTCTTTCATCACTGTTTGTGCCGCCGGCGTCAGCGGCGGAATGGAGGTTGGCAAGATGGGGCACAAATTGATCTTGTGATAGATCGCAGCGATGGGATCATCAACCTCTGCGAGATGAAGTTCCTAAACACAGAATTCCAAATCGACAAACGCACCGACACCGCACTGCTTAAGAAACGCAGCGTTTTCCAGTCGGAAACCAAGACAAAAAAGTCCCTCCACACCACCATCGTCACCACCTACGGCCTGCTGGAAAACGCTTACTCGGGCAATGTACCGTCAGTCGTGGTCATGGAAGACCTGTTTGCGCCCGATCGAACACCACGCCTACCAAGGTGAGCCCTTTGGCCGGTGCGGTGGGGCCCGCCTGGCGCCTGTCCCGGCTTGCCAGCACTTCGCCCACCCACTGGGGTTCTTTCGCCCCGCTCCCCACCGCTATCAGCGTACCGGCGATGATCCGCACCATGTTGTAGAGGAAACCGTTGCCCCACACCGTGATGCTTATGCTTTCCGATGCCGGGCGCGCCGCTGCAGCGCCATCCGCGCCAAACACTCCCGTGCTGTGCGTTCCTGTTTCGCCCGTCACATGTCCTCGTACCGTTTGTACACGCCCTACCCTTGATGGGTCTTCGACTCCTAGGTCGCCGGTTCCAATGTCATCGCCGATGTCGCCCGCCCCCACCACCGCGATCCCGTCGATGCGCCGCACCGTGCCTACGTTTTGCGCGCCTGCGGCGCAGAATGCCGCAAAATCATGCTCACCCACCAAGTACGCCGCCCCCGCCCGCATCCGCCCTATGTCCAATGGTTCATGGAAAAAATAGGAATATCGCCCGGTCAGCGGGTTTTCGGTCCGGGCGTTGCAGATCCGGTAACGGTATGTCTTGACGCAGGGCACTTTCCTGGGGTGCCACCCCGCCGGCACTTCTTCGGACCGGCGCACACGTATGTCCCCGGGCAGGCGCGCATTGAGCGCATAGCACACCTTGTCCGCCGGGATGCGCCCCCCTGCGTCAAAAACCGCTATGTTGCCCAGGGCATGGACGCCCGCATCCGTGCGGCTTAGGCCCAGCACCTTGACCGGCTCCTCGAACAGGTCCGAAAGCGCCACATTCAGCGTTTCTTCGATGGTGGCCTTCCCCGGCTGTATCTGCCACCCATGGTACGCCGTGCCGTCGTATGCCACCGTGAGCCTGATGCGCCTATTACCATACTCCGCTCTACTGTCGTCCACGTCCATCCCCATCTATGTATTGTTCAATGTATTGCTCAATGTATTGCTTCACCAACGAAACAATGTGTATTCGGCATCGAAAAGCAATTCATTCTGCGTTGCCCGTCGGTCAAATACGTTCAGTATCTTTCCTCTTTGCGCCTTGACTAAAACGCCTTTGGGCGTCGCACTTGCGCAAGGATTCGTCGGCGGGGCAATCATCTGCTTGCTTCCTGTGCTTCCTGTGCTTCCTGTGCTTCGCGGCAGGCGCAATGAAACCCCAACTACGCCGCCACCCGCAGCACGACGATCCCCGCCATATACAC
>JAISUG010000009.1 GCA_031272185.1 Lachnospiraceae bacterium | reverse complement strand
CCCCAGGTTCTGGTTGAGCCCCATGCGGACATTGTCCCCGTCCAGGAGCATGGTGTGCCTCCCCGCAGCATAGAGGCGGCGCTCGATCTCGTTGGCCAGGGTGGACTTGCCCGCGCCGGAAAGCCCCGTGAACCACAGGGTCAGGGGCGTCTGCCCTTTCTGGGCGGCCCGCAGCTGCCTCGTGATGTCCGTGTGCTGCCACTGGAGGTTCCCCGAACGGCGCAGGGAATACTGGATCACGCCGCAGGCGGAGGTCATGTTGCTCACCCGGTCGATGAGGATGAAGGCGCCCATCGTGCGGTTCTGCTCGAATGGCATGAACACGATGGGGTCGCCCAATGCGATGTCGCAGGAGACGATGTCGTTGCGGTTCACGAACTGGGCCAGCACCTGCTGCCCGGTGTTGATGTCGATCTTGTGCTTGATGTTCATCACCGTGGCGGGGACGGTTTTGGTGCCGCACTTCAGCAGGTAACCGGAGCCGGGCATCATCTCCTTCTCGTCCATCCAGAGGACGGTGGCGTTTAGCAGGTTGGCAAAGTCCGGCGACACGTCCCGGAAGAGGACGCTGCCCCTGGACACGTCGATCTCCCGGTCCAGCTGCACCGTCACCGCCATGCCCGCGGATGCCTCCTGCACCTCCCCGTCGCCGCGCAGGATGTGCGTCACGATGGCCGTGTGCCGGTTGGGCAGGGCCGTGACCACGTCCCCCACCGCCAGCGACCCTGTGTCGATCTGCCCCTGGAAGCCCCGAAACCCCTGGTGGGGGCGGCACACCCGCTGTATGGGCAGGATCATCCCCCGCCCCCCGGATGTGTCGTCGCTTACGTCCACCGTCTCCAGGTAGTCCAGGAGCGTCGGCCCCTGGTACCAGGCGCAGTTCGCCGACCGGTGGGTGATGTTGTCCCCCTCGGTGGCGGAGAGGGGGATGACCTGGGTGGACGCCAGGTCGAAGTTCACGCACATCGCCCGGAAGTCCCGCCCGATGGCGTCAAACGCCCGCTGGCTGTAGTGCACCAGGTCCATCTTGTTCACCGCCAGCACCACGTGGCGGATCCCCATCAGGTGGCAGATCATGGTGTGCCTGCGGGTCTGGATGGAGACGCCCTTGGATGCGTCCACCAGGATCACCGCAAGCTCGGCGAAAGACGCCCCCACCGCCATGTTCCGCGTGTACTGCTCGTGCCCCGGGCAGTCCGCCACGATGAAAGAGCGCCTGTCCGTGGTGAAGTACCGGTAGGCCACGTCGATGGTGATCCCCTGCTCCCGCTCCGCCATCAGGCCGTCCAGCAGCAGGGAGTAATCCATCTTCCCGTCGTTGCTCCCCACCCGGCTGTCCAGCTCCAGCGCCTGCACCTGGTCCGCATACAGCAGCTTCGCATCGTAGAGCATGTGCCCGATCAGCGTGGACTTCCCATCGTCCACCGACCCGCATGTAATGAATTTCAGCAGTCCGTCCATTGTATTAACCCACCTCAATACTCGAACACATTAACAAATTTTCGCTCAAACACATCTTCGGTATATGCATACACATCTTTGAACAGGTAATCTTTCAGCCTGCACATGAACGGCGGCGTATATCGCTCGCCGATTTTTTCGTGGTTTCGCACCTGCTCAAAAATCTGCGGGTTTTTCGCCCATGGGCAAACCAATATATAATGGACATGCTGTTTTGCAAAATGTACTGGGTTCTCGAAATCAAATATCTTTCGAATCCCCTGTGCGTCTTTGGATTCAAACAGTATATCCAGGATCATGTACCAGTTTGAATATGCCTTTTTGATGATGTTGTCTTTCGTTTTTGATTTGTCCGCATTAATCTTCGTGTCCTTGAACTCAATGAAAAACCATTCATTGGAATAGTTGATCAGGAATGCATCGACGCTATTGATTGGGCCACTGTCACTCGACGCATCCTTAGTGTAATAATACCCCTCTTTGGCGACAGCATCCATGTCAATGACATCCAGTTTCCTTTTTCCAATATAAATACATCTGGCTGCCCCGCTTCCATCGTCATTGCGCGAAGCCTGTCGCATATCTGTGAAGAAATCCACCCTCAAGCCATGATTGTCGAAATAGTCTTTGAATGTATCGGCAAACCTTTCAAAATTCGTCATCGTTATCCTTTTCCATCTCATACCGTAGCCTATCCAGCTTTACCCCCGGCCGCACCATCTGCGCATAGATTTCTTCTGTGGACTGGCTCACATCCTTAAAAACCACATCCATGCCGACGCCCTGCGCCAAATAGTATCTGCACTTATCGGCAATGCCGAGTTTCTGCGAATAATACTCCAGCCATTCCAGAAAACCGATGCTGTGTGTGGTAATCAGGATCGTCAAGCCGAACGCTTTTTGAAGCAGCACCACAAGATGTGCATACACCTCTTCCCATTCCGGATGAAGATGAATTTCCGGTTCATCCAGTATCAGGACATCCCTGTCTTTCAGCTTGCGCCGCTCGATAAGCATTTTCAGGATGACAAACGCTTTCAAGCCGGTGGAGAGATTGTTAAACTCTATCGGCCGCTCGGCACCGCTAATGGTCAAAAAAAACCCCATCTCGCTTTCTTCTATCACATTACCCGCAACCACGTTATGAAGGACGTCGGTGATTTCGTCCAGCTTTTCTCGCGCAAGCACGCCCTCGATGACACCGCCGTAAGGGTCTTCTCCATAGGAAGTCGTCAGTGCGGCTTTCAAATCTGTGTCCATAGGGTTGGACTCGCGAGGCGTTTTCATTCGGTCAATCAACAGCGGATCCCCGATGAACCATGCATGATTGGTTAACTGTATCGATGTCTGGCAGGCCACACATGTGTCGTCCCTGAAAACCACTTCCATCGCTTTGTCTTTGATCTGCACCAAAACAGTAGTGTCGTCCGTTCGGTTGTCCTGGGTGCAAACCTGCGCATAGAAAACACTGGCAAAATACCCCGACAACACCCCCAATGCAATTTGTTCGCTTGGTACTTTGACGACATTCATAATACTCGCTGCAATCCTGGCACATACATCTGCGAGGGTTTCCCCGACGATATCGTCTTTGAAGCATCCGGAAACAACCCTTTCGATTGATTGGGTAAGTCTCGTCTCCTTTACTTCGCCCGATTCATTGAGTTCATCGATCACCAGCTTGGCAAGGTTGCTTGATGCAGATTCAGTTTTTTGCAACCAGCTGATACCAACTTTTCCGCTATTTTCGAACTCATAAAGTATCTTTCTGCACGCAGCAACAACCCCTTGCTTCCGCTCTTTCGATATACGCTCATCCATATTTGAAAGCGCACCAAACAGCGCAAAGAGCGTTTTTCCGATGGTGCTCTTGCCGGTGTCATTCTTACCGGCGATCACTGTGATCCCATCCAGCACGATCTCTGCATGTTTGACTTTGCCGATTCTGTTGATTGTAAGCTTCATACAGCTCCCTCGCCGACCCCTTAAACCCTCTCTCGCTTGCGAAGATGCAAGCCTTCCGCCATGACCCTGAGACATACCGCCTGCGCTCGCGGCGACGCAAGCTGCGACCATCGTCCGCCTAGAAGTACCCTTCCCCCTTGCGGCGACGCGAGCCCGTCTGTCTCAATCTCAGAAATACCCTTCCCGCTTACGTCTTTCCATGCTCCCGGCGGCTTCGTTGTCGATGACCCGGCTGGTGCGCTCGGAGGACACGGCGCCCAGTGTCTCCTCGATGACCTTGTCCAATGTGTCGGCATCGGAGAGGCAACCGCCGGTGAGGGGGTAGCATCCCAGCGTGCGGAAGCGCACCTTGCGCATCCGGACTTCCTCCCCCGGCCGGAAGCGGAACCGCCCGTCGTCCACCATGATGAGGTTCCCGTCCCGCTCCACGATGGGCCGCTCCTTTGCGAAATACAGCGGGACGATCTCGATGCCCTCCCGCTGGATATATTTCCAGACGTCCTTTTCCGTCCAGTTGGAGAGGGGGAAGACGCGGATGCTCTCCCCTTTGTGGATCTGCGTGTTGAACAGCTTCCACATCTCAGGGCGCTGGTTCTTCGGGTCCCAGGCGTGGCTGGCACTGCGGAAGGAGAATATGCGTTCCTTCGCCCGGGACTTCTCCTCATCACGCCTTGCGCCGCCGAAAGCCGCCGTGAACCCATATTTGTCCAATGCGTCTTTGAGCGCCTGGGTCTTCATGATGTCCGTGTACGCCGCACCGTGGTCGAAAGGGTTGATCCCCTCCCTGACGCCGTCCTCGTTCGTGTACACGATCAGGTCGATCCCCAGCTCTTTCGCGCGCCTGTCCCGAAACTCCACCATCTCCTTGAACTTCCAGGTGGTGTCGATATGCATGAATGGGAACGGGGGCTTCTCCGGGTAAAATGCCTTCAACGCCAGATGCATCATGACGGAGCTGTCCTTCCCGATGGAATACAGCATCACCGGCTTCGCGCACTCCGCGGCGACCTCCCGCATGATATAGACCGCTTCCGACTCCAGCTGATCCAGGTACGACAGCTGACTCATCCCATCCTCCTTCGTTCCCACTGTCTTGGTGATATTGCTCCACCAACTAAACAATGTGCGTTCGACATTGGTCTCAACTTTGCGCAACACAAAAAACTCTTTGCCGCCCGTGTCATATCATACCACTGGTTATGCAAAAAGGAAAGATGTTTTTTCTGCCCCGCCACTTCAGATACCGGTGGCCACCTGCTCCACCCGCCCGTCCCCGCAGAGGATCAGTTTGCTTACACGCACGCGGACGGTGTCCCCCACGGAAAAAACTTCCGCATCGGTCACAGACTGGCTGGCGACCAGCTGGGTCCCGCCCAGTGAGATATGCAGTTCGGTGGTGTTGCCCCTAAAGAACGCTTGGGTGATCTTGCCATACCCCCCGTTACCATCATCCGGGCCACCCCCATCCGGACGACCATCATCCGCGTTACCACCACCCTGGCGATCTGCATCCCCATCACTTGGCGCCACAGCTTTCCGCTGATTCCCCGGTTGGACACCTGTGTTTGTGCCTGTGCCGACGCCGCCCCCGTCCCACGGCAGCACCTCCACGAACTCCGGGCGGACCACCGCCTCGTCAAATCCCTCCACCCGGTCGAACCCTTCCAGCCGCTCATACTCCCGTATCACCTGGGACTGGCCGATGAATTTCGCCACGAAAGGGGTTTCCGGGTTACGGTAAATCTCGGCAGGCGAGCCCACCTGCTCCACCTTGCCGCCATTGGTGATGATGATCTCATCCGCCACTTCGATGGCCTCGTCCTGGTCGTGGGTGACGAATATGCTGGTGATCCCCACCTTGCGGATGGTTTCCCGAAGCCATGACCGCAGTTCCTTGCGCACCTTGGCATCGATGGCCGCAAATGGCTCATCCAGCAGCAGCACCCTGGGATTGGGCGCCATCGCCCGGGCGAAGGCCACCCGCTGTTTCTGCCCGCCGGAGAGCTGGTTGGGGAAACGGTCGCCATATCCTTCCATCCCGATGAGCGACAGCAGTTCCTCCACCCTGTCCCGGATCTCCCCTTTGGGCGTTTTTTGCACCCGCAGCCCGAAAGCGATGTTGTCAAACACCGTCATATACCGAAACAATGCATAGTTCTGGAAGACAAACCCGATCCCCCGCTTGCTGGCGGGCAGGTCGTTCACCCGCACCCCGTCGATGAAGATGTCGCCCCGCTCCGGCTGTTCCAGCCCGGCGATGGAGCGCAGGATCGTCGTCTTCCCGCTGCCCGAGGGCCCCAGCAGCCCCACCAGCTTCCCTTTCCCGATGGACAGAGAAACCCCCTTGAGCGCCGGGAATATGCCATACGCTTTGTGTATGTCTTGCAGTTGTATGTAGTCCATGGATTCCTCTCCTGATTTACCCGCCTATTTACCTGCTGATTCTCCCCTGCGCTTGACACATTCTCAATCCATCTCGTGTTCCGGCAGCCGCCACCGATGCCCGGCCCGTACCTACCAATCCGAAAGCACAAATCTGTCTCGCTCCACATTCCGGCAGCCGCCACCGATGCCCGGCCCCGTACCTACCAATCCGATAGCACAAATCTGGCTCGCTCCACATTCCGGCAGCCGCCACCGGCGCCCGGTCCCGTACCTACCAATCCGAAAGCACAAATCTGTCTCGCTCCACATTCCGGCAGCCGCCACCGATGCCCGGCCCCGTACCTACGGGCCGGCCCATCATGACCTCTTCGCATTCTCGCCGCCCTGGCGCTTCCCCATATACTCCACGATGTTTTTCAGCACCAGCATAAGTATCGCCAATGCCACCAGCACCGACGCCACCGCAAATGCGGCCGTGAGCTTGAACTCGGAGAAGAGGATCTCCACATGTAGGGGCAATGTGTTCGTTTTCCCCCGCAGGTGCCCGCTGACCACGCTCACCGCGCCGAACTCCCCCAGGGACCTGGCGGTGCAAAGGATCAACCCATACAGGAACCCCCACTTGATATGGGGGAAGGTGATTTCCCGGTAGATCCGAAAGCCCCTGGCCCCCATGAGCGCCGCCGCCTCCTCCTCGTCGGTGCCCTGGGCGTTCATGAGGGGGATCAACTCCCGGGAAATGAACGGGAACGTGACGAAGATGGTCGCCAGCACGATGCCGGGAACGGCGAACACCACCTTGATCCCCAGGCTTTCGAAAAACCCATAAGCCCACCCGATGCGCCCGAACACCAGGATCAGCACCAGCCCTGCGATGACAGGCGATATGGAAAAGGGGATGTCGATCAGGGTGGTCAGCGCCTGTTTCCCCGGGAAACGGAACTTGGTCAGCGCCCAGGAAGCAAACAGGCCGAAAAAGGCATTGCACACCACGCACAGCACGGTGGTGAACAACGTCAGCTTCAGCGCCGCTATGGCATAATGGTCTGTGATCGCTTCCGAAAAGACCTCCCATCCCTGGCGCAGCGCATATGCCAGGACCGTAACCAGCGGGGCCACCAGCATGACCGCCGCGAACAGGACGCCCAGGGCGATCAGGCATAGCTTTGTGATTTTTGAAACATCGGAGCCATGCATTTCTTGTTTCCTCTCCTGCGTCATCCTAATCCTCTGTCGATAGTTCTCCACCAAAGCTTCTCCGTCAAAGGCTCCCCATCAAAGGTTCGCCGTCACCCCGCTTTGTTGAAGTCCGCCCGCAGCCCGACGCCCCCCCGCCGTAGGATTGCGTCATCGACTCGCCTGCCGTCACCCCGCCTTGTTGATCTTCGCCTGCAGCGCATTGATCCCGAAGAGTATCACGAAAGAGAACACCACCAATACCAGGGCGATGGACGTGGCCCCGGGATAGTTGTACTGTTCCAGCTTGCCCATGATGAGCAGCGGCGCGATCTGCGTCCTGTAGGGGATGTTCCCCGCGATGAACACCACGCTGCCGTACTCCCCCAGCCCCCTGGCGAACGCCAGCCCGAACCCCACCAGCAGCGCGGGGAGGAGTTCCGGCAGGATCACCGTGAAAAATGTCCTGGCCCGGGATGCGCCCAGCACATGGGCCGCCTCTTCATACTGGGGATCCAGCTTTTCCAGCACCGGCTGCAGGGAACGAACCACGAAGGGGATGCCGATGAACGTCAGCGCGATGGTTATCCCGATGGGTGTGTAGGAAATCTTCACGCCGAAGCGCGCGAACAGGGAGCCGAACGCCCCCTGGTCAGAATACAATGTGGTCAATGCGATCCCCGCCACCGCCGTGGGCAGCGCAAAGGGCAGCTCGATGAGCCCGTCCAGGATACGCCGCCCGGGAAAATCATAGCGGGTCAGCACCCAGGCCAGGATGACGCCGAACACGCAGTTGATGAGCGCGGCCACCAAGGACGTCAGGAAACTGAGCCTGTAGGCATATAGGACCATCTTGTCCGTGACGGTCTTGAAAAACTCCGCCCAGCTGTACCCCGCCATCACCACGAACACGGACAGCAGCGGGATGAGCACCACCAGGCTCAGCATCGTCAATGTCACGCCCATGGACAGCCCGAACCCGGGGATCACCCGGACACGGCTGCGCCGGGGCGGCAGGAACGCCGGCCGTTTCTTCCATAGTTCTTCCGTATAGCCCTCGTTTCGGGAAAAGCTGTTTTCATTCATGGATTTCCCTCTCCGTATGTCCTATTGTTTATTGCAGGTATATCTGGTCAAACACCGCACCGTCCGCAAAGAACTTCTCGGTGGCGGCGGTCCACCCGCCGAAATCCTCGATGGTGACCAACTTCAACCCCAGGTCAAACACATCCGCATAGTCCTTCAAAATGTCAGGGTTGGAAGGCCTGTAGTAGTTTTCCGCTTCCAGCCTCTGCGCCTCGTCGGAATACAGATAGGAAAGGTATGCGGTCGCCACTTCCCTGGTCCCCCGCTTGTCCACGATCTGGTCGACGATGGCCACCGACGGCTGCGCCAATATACTTACGGACGGGGTAATGATTTCATATTCCCCCGGGTGTTCCTTTTGCGCCAGGAACGCTTCGTTCTCCCACGCCAGCAGGACATCCCCCTGCTTGTTCTCCACGAATGTGGTGGTGGACCCCCTGGCGCCCGAGTCCAGCACCGTCACATTGCCGAACAAGTCTTTCACGAACTGCGTCGCCACGGCCTCGTCATTGCCATTGTTTTCCAGTGCGTATGCCCAGGCGGCCAGGAAGTTCCACCTGGCGCCGCCGCTGGTTTTGGGGTCCGGCGTGATGATCTCCACCCCCGGCTTCACGATGTCATCCCAGTCGCGAATCCCTTTCGGATTCCCCCCCCGCACCAAGAAAACGATGGTGGAAGTATAGGGGGCGCTGTTTTTCTCGAACTCACCCACAAACCCCGGCTCGATCATCCCCGCCTGGACCAAGATGTCAATGTCACCCTCCAGCGCCAGCGTCACCACGTCAGCGTCATTGCCCTCCATGACGGAACGCGCCTGTTTGCCGCTCCCCCCATGGGACTGGGTGATAGTCACGTCCTGCCCCGTCTTCTCTTTCCAATAGCTCTGGAACATCTTGTTGTACTGTTCGTAGAGCTCGCGCGTGGGGTCATAGGAAACATTGACGATCTCCACCGGCGCAAGATCCGCCCGGGGTGCATCTGCGGCGGCACCCCCTCCATCTTGAGAGGCGCCATCCGACACACCCTGCGGCAAGCCCTGTCCCGCCGACTGAGCATCAGCCTGCCCCGCCGACTGCGCTTCGCCCTCCGATACAGCTTGGTTTTGTGCCTGTCCGGCCCCTTCCCCTGCACCGGTGTTCTTTGTGGCAGTGCCTGACGCACACCCGCCAAGGGATACCAACAAGGCCGCCGCAACCCCCAACACCATAAAAGATCGTTTCATTTGTACCTCCCCACATCGCCCACACGCACTGTCGCACAGGGCATTTTCATGGCGAAACCCTTTTGCCTGCTACACATTGAAAGGACGGCTCGTTAAGTAAAGAGAAACAAGACATAGGTATTTTACATTATATTACTTGATTGGTCAAGTATTCAATTATGTCAAAACACGTCATATTTGCTTACGTGTTACAAGCCACTCGCTAGCCAGCCCAACTGCATCTTCGGCTCTACTCCCGTTTTCGTTGAAAAGCGATATTCAGAACGGCTGGGAACAGCCAGCTCCAGCTTTCCGGCGACAAGACAACCCCCATTCCGCCGCTGGCGCCGGCGGCACAAATAGTGATGAAAGACGTGGCGTGGTTTTTTCACACGAACGACTTTGGCAGTAGAGCCATTTAGTTTTATCTCTCTTTCTCCGTCCGCTTGCGTACGGGCAATTCTGCCTGCCTGTGTATTTCCAATAACTGCCTTACCCGCAATTGCAGATGCCTCTCGATGACAGCCAATCGCTTTTCGGGCAAATTGATGGTCGGGTGCCGCGCGAACTTGAAGCCAATCAGCCGCCTAAGCTGTGTCGCCTGCGTTTTGCCGCAGACATCGGCAACAATGCTCTCAAAGGATACACCGCTATATGGTGTAGTCCTTGTTTTGGCATATTCCACAATATTGGCAAGGTCATTGTCCATCGCGAAGCAAAACAATGACAGACCGTGATCGAACAGCGGGGCGGGGCGGAGGATCTTTCCGCTTTTATTGTCCCGCAGAACGCCGAAATTGCCGAAGTGTCTGTCCTCGTTATAAATCACAGCGTCCAGCACCAGCATAGACTTGATGCTTTCGGTAAACTCCTGTCCCAAAGTGTCGGAATATTCCAAAACGGCTTTCAATCCGCCCTCGCGGACGATTCTGCCAATGGGGACAAACGCTGTGTCTATATCGGTGAACAGTTTGCATTTGGACGCTAAAATGCCCTTCCAGTTTTCAAGGTCATATTGCACGGCATCTAATCCCATTGCATTTGCTACCTGACAGGCGTAAAACTCGCTATACGGCTCTTTCCCTGCGTTTGCGTAGCCTGCTGTGCCGCCCTTGTAAAGATAAATACCGTCGTTTTCAATGAACCGCCAACCCTTTGGCAGCATACCGTTTGTGGTAAGCTCCGGAGACGTGGAAAACGCGCCGTGGGTTTGACCGATTCCTGTGTAGGCGACCAATGATAAAATCTCGGAAAAGCGGTTTTCATAGAGGTTATATTCCGAGAACTTGCCCGCAAATCCTTTTGGTACAACCCAATAGCTGTCATTGAGGGACAGCCCTTTGCACACATCGATAATGCCTTTGGTATCATTCACGGCAATTCCGAGGGTTTTAAGAATTTCCTCTACAAAGGTTCGGTTTTTGGGAATAACCCGACGCTCCAACCACTTTACAACACCTTCATTGGTAGGCTGTAAATCTATCGGCAACAGTTTTTCTGCTCCGTTTTTCGTGTCGCCGATTTCAGCAACCAAGCCTTCAATACCTTTTTGCGTGAGAGTGAAAGTGAAAAGGCATTGGTCGTAAAGCCGGACTTCATATTCATCATTCATCGGCACAATCTCTTCATGTTCCTCGCCGGGTTTCAAATCAAGCTCCAGATTAAGCACCGCTGCAACCTTCAACAGAAAGTCGAGCGACGGATTATGCGCTCCGCTTTCTAACCGTGAGATATTGGAGCGGTTGGTGCCGAGCATTTCAGCAAGCTGTGTTTGGGTAATGCCTTTGGCCGTGCGTGCCACGGCTATCTTAGCAATTAAATTCTGCCGCCATGCAAGCAGTTTTGTTTCGGCATCTATAGGTTTCATATATGTCACACCCCTTTATAGGCTGGCTGTATTGTAACATATATGATACTGTTTGTCAAGGGGCATTGTGTAGTGATTGTGCCATATTTGTAACAATTATTATCGCTCCTGCCCCTTGTCTTTCCGTTCCGGCGCATCCGCACTGTCGCCCTCGTCGGGTCGCCCTCTACGATTTCGTTCTCGCGTTTATCAAGGTTCAGCGCGATATTTACCTCGTTCAGCCGTTCGGATTTTGTTTTCAGTTCCGGCTCCGGTCGTTCGATGGGATTTGCGCAACTCCATATATGCTTACACCAGCATATCAAACGTGAGCTGCTCCAGTTTTTGGGCGGCGTAGTCCCGGATATCCCGGAAACATGCGATGAGCTTTTCATTCTGCTCGCTGGGTGAGTTTTTGTAGAAGAACTCGCTGGCGGCGCTGACCGGCGCTATGGCGCCGTCAATCATGCGTATGATCTCCGCCATATTGATCCGGCTGGGCGGCTTCGCCAGCAGATACCCGCCAAACGTCCCCCGGGTGCTGATGATGTACCCTTTGCGCTTGAGCATGTTTGCGATCTGATCAAAAAACTTGCGTGGGATGTGGTTTTTCTCCGCGATGACAGAACCTGTCAGGAGCCCTTTCTCATCGTAAACCCTGGCCAGCTCGATCAGAATGAGGCAAGCGTATTCACATTTTTTCGAAAGTTTCATGCAACCCTGCCCCCCTCGCCCAAACCCTACACCCACACATTCTCGGCCCGGTTCACTATATAGAACCCCTTGTCATTCAGATGGTTCTCCCGGTTGTAAAGCAGCTTCGACCCATCCATCTGCCGCACTGTCGCCCCCGCTTCCTGTGCCACGCAGTGCATGGCGCAGGTATCCCACTCGCAGGTAGGCCCGAAGCGGTAGTAGACATCCGCTTTTCCCTCCGCCACCATCGTGCCTTTGAGTGAGCTTCCCGCCGACACCACCTCCCTGATGATACTTCGGTGGGCGTCGATCAGCGCCTGCTCTTTTTCCGTGGAATGTGACTTGCTGCCCACCCAGTTCAGGTCCTTGGTTTTGTCAGATACTTGGATACGGCGGGGAGCCGCATCCGTCGCGGGCGGGTTCCCTTTGCCACGCCCTGTGTATACTTTGACACCAACCGTCTCGGTTTCCGAAGGGCATTGCGTGGCAGCGTCAGCTCCCCCGCCGCTTTCATGTCTTATGGCCGACGGTTCCCGGCCGCAGACGGTTTGGCGTTCTTGCGCCATAGCTTTGAACGCACCAAGGCCTTGGGCGGCGTAAAACAGCTCCCCCGTCACAGGCACATAGACGACACCGGCGACCGGGTGGTGATCCTGCACCAGCCCGATGTTCACAGTGAATTGCCCGTTTTTCTTTATAAATTCTTTGGTTCCGTCCAGCGGGTCCACCACCCAGCAAAGCGACTCGGGGCGCCCGTCATTTCCCAACCGCTGATCACCCATGCCATCGGGACCGCCTCCTTTGTCCCCTTTGTCTCCTATGTCTCCTATGTCTCCTATGTCTCCTTTGTCCCCTTTGTCTCCTATGTCCCCTTTGTTCCCATTGTTCCCTATATTCCCTATGTTCCCTATGTTCCCTTTGTTCCCTATACTCCCTATGTTCCCTTTGTTTTCCTTGCCCGCTTCATCCGCACGCTGGCTGTGGCTTACCTCCGGTAAGATGCCTGCGCCGCCGTCACCGTCAACTGCACTTGCGCCACCTGTCTTACCACTGCCTGGGGGTTCACCCCCGCCTTCCTCCGAGAGGATCGGCACGTCCGGGAAAGCATCTCTCAGCATCCGGCAAATCATGGCATTGGATGCCAGGTCCGCCTGGGTCAATGGGCTCCCATCGCCCTTGGTCCAAACCCCATCCGAAAAATCCTTTTCATAGACCCGCATGATTTCGTGACCGGCTGCAAGCGCAGCATCAACCGCAACCCTAAGGTATGTCTCCCATTCCATCGCACATCGCCCCCCGTCATATAAACCCCCATTCCGCCGTTGACACTGGCGGCACGTTTGCCCTGCTTTCGCGGACATAGGAGTTCTCCAAGAGGTTATTGTATGACTCCACAGACAGCATCACGACATTCCTGTTGTTCTTTCTGGTGACGATCATGGTTTCATAATCGGACACCACCTTGTCAAGATACTCCTTCATGTTCCCTCGAAGTTTTGTATAATTGACCGCCAACATATGTGACTTCCCTTACATCGTTCGTCCACAGGCGAACCCATTATAACGTACAATGTTCTGTACGTCAAGAGGCGCCGATTCTCACTGTTTTTGCGGCTCTACTCCCAAAGTCGTCGATATGGTATAACCGATCAGGGGTGATTTGCGGATGGAATACATAGACAACGTGGCAAAAATGATGGCGGGGTCGCTGGAAAGCTGGAGCTGGCTGTTCCCAGGCCATTCTGAATATCGCTTTTTAACGAAAACGGGGGTAGAGCCCCGAACCGCAATCGCAATAAACGAAAATATGTTCATGGTTTCTCTTGACATGCCGCCCTTGGGTGTGTATACTGATTTCAGACAGGTGGATTCTCTGTCTGAGACAGGCGCATTACCGGTCTGAGACAGGCGCATTACCGGTCTGTGCGTTCGCAAGTTGGGTGAAGCAAGGGGGCGTATCATGAGGGGGAGGGCATTGCCCGTCGGGGTGGAGAGTTTTTCTGAAATCATAGAAAACCAGTATTACTATGTGGACAAGACATTGCTGATTAAGGAACTCCTTGACCGAAAATGGATAGTGAACGTGTTCTTGCGGCCCAGTGGCTTCGGCAAGACACTGACCCTGAGCATGCTGAGGGAGTTTTTCGACTGCACGGTGCTGCAGAACCAGGACGTGTTTGCCAGATTCCGGTATTACGAAAACGACGAGCCGGTCAATAGCCCGCCGGTGCCCCATGATATCGGTGAGCGCTACCTGGATACCCGGCACCGCCGGCTTTTTGCGGGACTGAATATCATGGATGCCGGGGAAAACTACCTCTCCCACATGGGACAGTATCCCGTCATCTCACTCACGCTTAAAGACACGGAGCACGGCCGATTTGATATGGCCTATGGCGCCCTGACCCGGCAGGTATCCGACGAATTCAGGCGTCACCGCAGTGTCGTCCAAAGCATCCGCAACATGCGCGACCGGGAACTGTACGACCGCCTGATGACACAGACAGCCGGATTTAGGGAGGTTTGCGGTTCACTGCATTTCCTCTCCAGGTGTCTGCATGATCACTACCGCAGGAAAGCAGTCATACTCATCGACGAGTATGAAGCGCCGCTGGAGTCCGCATATTTTTCCGGGTATTATGGTCGGATGTGGGAGTTAATCAAAGCGTTGTTCGGCGCTGCCCTGGATGGCAACGACCACCTGGAGTTCGCCGTACTCACAGGCTGTCTGCGTTTAAGCACCTCGCCGCCTCACTCACGCTTGCGCTTGCCTTGCGACACTATCACGCAGGACAACTGTCCACGTTTAAGCACCTCACCGTCTCAAACATCTCCGGCGCAGCATGAAATCGACGCGATTGCAGGGAACCTTCACCCCCGACGGGCTCCACTACCCAGCCGAAGGGCGCAGCATGGAGACGACGCGGTCGCAGACAACATGGTCCGGGAGAGCTTGTTCCCCAGCTTCGACTACCTGAACTATGTGTCCATCCTAGATGTGGGATATGGTGGGTATTTCGGGTTCACGCCTGATGAAACCCAGGCCTTGACCGAAAGCTATGGGTCGCCCGACCATACGACAGTCATATGCAAATGGTCAGGCGGTTACATTTTCGGGCATTCGCAGGTATGCAACCCCCGGAGCGCCATCAACTACATGCATCTTCTTTGCTCAAGAAAGGACATCGACCCAAGGCTATGCTGGAACTTCATCGCCCCCGACGCCATAGCACGTACATTGCTGGAGAAAGCCTTCGGCCGGACAAAAACACACCCGGAGTCCCTTGCCCCACAGACCGGCGCCCCCACTTCGAGGAAAGCCGTGTATAGCGACGCGGACAGCGGTATCTTGAAGACCGGCGCCCCCACTTCGAGGAAAGCCTTCGGCCAGATGCACCATGACTTGGAAACCCTGCTGGCGGGTGAAGCCATCGAAAAAGAGTTTCTGGAGGTCGTCTCCTACACCGACATAGACCGGGACGGCGACCACCTCTGGAACCTGCTGCTCCTCGCCGGGTTCCTGCGACCGGCCGGCTTGCGCATGGAGGGCGTTACCACGCTCATAAAACTGGCCATCCCCAATCAGGAAGTGCGCATCATTTACAATGGCCAAGCGCTGGACTGGTTTCGTAAAGATCTAAAAAACCAGGACCTGACTGTGCTTTCCCATGCGGTTTTCCATGGCGAAACCGAAACATTCCGGATAGAACTGTCGAAACTCCTGCTGACATATTTCATCGATCCCGACTGTAGTGAAGGGTTCTACCATGAGTTCCTAAGGGAAATCCTGACCCATCTGGACGGGTGCCGCCTCGCCCAGCTTAAGGGAGCCGGCGCCGGCCGAATAGGCTACAAGCTGGAGCCGACCGAAACGAGCCATCCTATGGTACAGATAGCTATCAAAAAGGCAAAGGAACCAAAAGCGCTGGAGTCCTCAGCAAAAGATGCCATGAACCAGGCGCTTGCCATAGGGCAGCCGGCCCACGCCGCCGAAAACGGCCACACGAGAGCCCTCGTGTACGGCTTGGCACTTTTCAAGAAGCGCTGCCTGTGCGTCGTGCGGGAAGTTGCCCTGGAGGACTGACGAAGCGGAGCAGGCCAAAGGCGACCCCGCAACTGCCTTCGGTTCTGGTCCCGCTTCGTCTATCCTGAGAATGGCCGCCTGGAACTTGGCAATGTTTCTGCCGTGATCCAAAACATCAAGGCGTATTCTGTGGACAACCATGTCGCCCATGCCTACGAAAATGTCTGCCGGAGCACGCTGCGCGAATATGCCCGGCAAGGAAAGCCGCAGTTCGATAAACTTGGAAAATGGTGGGGCGTGGCGGATCCGATTCCCCCCAAAATATTTGACAAAACCCCGCAAATGCTTTACTATTTATACATTGCGGCTATGTCGGGCGATGGTCTCGCCATATGCCGACGTGTCAATGTACAAGTGTACTGACATGTTGGCCCGTGGTCTCGCCATATGTCAGCGTGTCAGTGTACAAGCGTACTGACATGTTGACCTGTGGTCTCGCCATATGCCAGCGGGATATGGCACCGGCACCGGGAAAGCATGGGGTACGATTATGGAAAAACTGGATTTGACCAAGGAAATCACTGATTATGCGGCGCTTAGGGAAACATTGGCAGAGTCGAACCCCGTCGATATCGCCGAGGCGCTGGAGGAGACCCAGGAACCCACCACCCTGAAAGTGTTCCGCATGCTGCCCAAAGACCTGGCCGCGGAGGTGTTTTCATACCTCCCGCCGGATCTGCAGCAGCAGATCGTGGAGGCAGTCACCGACAAAGAAATGAAATCCATCATCGACGAGATGTTCCTGGACGATGCGGTGGACTTCATCGAGGAGATGCCGGCCAATGTGGTCAAGCGCGTGCTGGCCGGGGCCTCCAAGGAAAAGCGCGACCTGATCAATTCGTTCCTCAAGTACCCCGACGGCTCCGCCGGGAGCATCATGACCGTGGAGTACGTGTCGCTGCGCCCGCACTACACCGTCAAGGAGGCATTTGACCGCATCCGCTCCACAGGCGTGAACAAAGAAACCATCTATACATGCTACGTCACCGACCCTGCCAAACAGCTGATAGGCACCGTTTCGGTGAAGGATCTGCTCCTGGCCTCCTATGAGGACCTGGTGGGCGACATCATGGACACCAACATCATCTCCGCCACCACCTCCGAGGACAAAGAGACCCTAGCCAACGAGTTCGCCAAGTACGACCTGCTGGCCATGCCCGTGGTGGACCACGAAAACCGCCTGGTGGGCATCGTCACCGTCGACGACGCTTTTGAGGTCCAGCAGGACGAGGCCACCGAGGACTTCTCCATCATGGCCGCCGTCTCCCCCTCCGAGACGCCCTACCTCCGGACCGGGGTGATCCAGCTCACCCGCAACCGGGTGCTGTGGCTGATGCTCCTCATGCTCACCGCCACCATCACCGGGGCCATCATCTCCAGTTTCGAGGAGGCCCTGGCCGTACTGCCCGCCCTGGTGGCGTTCATACCCATGCTGATGGACACCGGGGGCAATGCCGGCTCCCAGAGCTCCACATTGGTCATCCGCGGCATGGCGCTGGAAGAGATAGAGCTGGGCGACGTGCTGCTGGTGCTCTGGAAAGAGTTCCGCATCGCGCTCCTGTGCGGCACGGCGCTGTCTGCGGTGAATTTCGTCCGGGTGATGATCACCAACGGGCGCAACGTGGTGCTGGCAGGGACCGTTTCCATCTCCCTGTTCATCACCGTCATCATATCAAAATCAGTGGGCTGCATGCTGCCCATGGGGGCCAAACGCCTGGGCTTAGACCCTGCCGTCATGGCTTCCCCCGTCATCACCACCATCGTGGATGCCTGCACGCTGCTGGTGTATCTGAGCCTGTGCAAAGGCTTCCTGGGTATCTGAATCCAGCTGCGCTTGCCCTTGCCCGGTGCCTTGGCCGCCCGTACCTACTGCCGGCTGCCCTTGTGCCGGCGCCGGTTCCGTGGGTGCCGACCCGATGGGCATACCCGCCCCACCTGCCGGGGCTGCCGGCTCTGTCAGGCCCTGCCCTTGCCCGGTGCCTTGGCCCTGGACTGTGAAACGGCTGCTTGACTGCCCCTCCCCTGCCCCGGGTTCCGGGATGCCTTTGACCTCCCGGAATATGCGCATGAACTCTTTCCCTGTGATGGTCTCCTTTTCGATGAGGTAGGCGGCGATCCTGTCCATGACCTCCCGGTTTTCCGAGAGCATCTGCTTCGCCTCTTCGTAGGCCTCTTTCAGGATGCGCATCACCTCCTGGTCCACCTGGGCGGCGGTCTCGTCCGCGCAGTTGAGGACCATATGGCCCGTCAGATACTGGTTTTCCTTGGTTTCCAGCCCCATCAGGCCGAACTTCTCCGACATGCCGTACTGGGTCACCATGGCACGCGCCATGCGGGTGGCCTGCTCGATGTCGTTGGCCGCGCCGGTGGTCACGGTGTCGAATACCAGCTCTTCCGCGGCGCGCCCACCCAGCGCACCCACGATCATGGCGTGGATCTCTTTCTTGCTGTTGAGGAACTTCTCCTCTTCCGGCACCTGCAGCACGTACCCCAGCGCGCCCATGGTGCGGGGGACGATGGTGATCTTCTGCACGGGCTCCGAGTCTTTTTGCAGCGCGCTCAGGAGCGCATGGCCCACCTCGTGGTAGGAAACGATCCTGCGCTCCTCGCTGCTTAGCACACGGTCTTTCTTTTCCTTGCCCACCAGCACCACTTCCACCGCTTCCAGCAGGTCTTTCTGGGACACCGCCTTGCGGCCGTTTTTCACGGAGAGGATGGCCGCTTCGTTTATCATGTTGGCCAGGTCGGAGCCCACCGCGCCGCTGGTGGCCAAGGCTATGGCCTCCAGATCCACGCTCTCGTCCAGGGACACGTCCTTGGCATGGACTTTCAGCACGTTCACGCGGCCTTTCAGGTCGGGCTTGTCCACGATGATGCGGCGGTCGAAGCGCCCCGGGCGCAGCAGCGCCGGGTCCAGGATCTCCGGCCGGTTGGTGGCCGCCAGCACCAGAAGCCCTTTGGACGAGTCGAACCCGTCCATCTCAGACAGCAGCTGGTTCAGCGTGTTCTCGCGCTCGTCATTGCCCCCGAACCGGGAATCCCGGCTCTTGCCTATGGCGTCCACCTCGTCGATGAAGATGATGCAGGGCGCGGACTCCTGGGCCTGCTTGAACAGGTCGCGGACCCGGGACGCCCCCACCCCCACGAACATTTCCACGAAATCGGACCCCGAAAGCGAGTAGAACGGCACCTTGGCCTCCCCCGCCACCGCCTTGGCCAGCAGTGTCTTGCCTGTGCCCGGGGGGCCCACCAGGAGCGCGCCCTTGGGCAGCTTCGCCCCGATCTGGGTGTATTTGCCCGGGTTGTGGAGGAAGTCCACGATCTCCACCAGGGATTCCTTCGCCTCGTCCTGGCCCGCCACGTCCTTGAACGTCACGCCGGTTTCCTTTTGCATATAGACCTTGGCGTTGCTCTTGCCGAACCCCATGATGCCGCTCCCGCCCATGCGTTTCATCATGAAATTGATCATGAAAATCATGGCGCCCAGTGGCAGCAGCACCTGGAGCAGGAACTCGAAGAGCTGCGAGCTGCTGGGCTTTTCGTTGCTGAACGAGACGCCCGCCGCTTCCAGCCGCTTGGTCAGCTCGTCGCCGCTTTCCGTGCGGTATGTGGTGAGTTTGATCTCCACGGGGTACTCGGCTTGGTCCGGCTTGGGCGTGATGGTGAGGATGTTCGTGCCGATGAGCACCGACTCCACCTTCCCGCCGTCCAGCATGCCGATGAATTCATTGTATGTGAGCTCTTTCGTGCCCAGGTTGACCACGAAGTTGCGCATGAGGGACATGACCACCAGCGTGGCTACCACGGCGACGGCCAATACCCAAATCGGCTGGTTGTTCTGGGGGCCCTTGGGGCCTCCGGGTTTTTGCTTGTTTTCCATGTGTGAGCTTTCTCCTTGGTTTTCCATTATACTTGCAGACAATCCGAAAAGCAACAAAAGAAATGGCAAATTCGATAAAAGAATTATAAAGGGGATGGCGCATTTTTTTATTTTCCGCTTTATTTATTCACGAATCGGTTGTATAATCATACCGATGTGGCCGCGGTTGGCAAGCGACGGCCTGCAGGCAGCTGTCTGCAAGCGGCGACTTTCCATGAGGCACGGGTTTCGCATGCATCCTATGCCGTAGTGCGGTTCATCCTACTGAACGTATCTGACCGATGGGCAACGCAGAATACAATGTCGAACGCACATTGTTTTGTTGGCGGGGCAATAATACAGACAGGAGGGTCCATATGCCGGTAAAGTACGTCTTTGTGACAGGTGGCGTGGTGTCGGGGCTGGGCAAGGGCATCACCGCCGCTTCGCTGGGGAGGCTTCTGAAAGCCAGGGGATACAAGGTCACCATGCAGAAGTTCGACCCTTACATCAACATCGACCCCGGCACCATGAACCCCGTGCAGCACGGGGAGGTGTTCGTCACCGACGACGGCGCCGAGACGGACCTGGATCTGGGGCACTACGAGCGCTTCATTGACGAGAACCTGACCAAAAACTCCAATGTCACCACCGGGAAGGTCTACTCCAACGTCCTTGCCAAAGAGCGCAGGGGCGATTTCGGCGGCGGCACCGTGCAGGTCATCCCCCACATCACCAACGAAATCAAGAGCCGTTTCCACCGCAACTTCACCAACACCGAGACGGAAATCGCCATCATAGAGGTGGGCGGCACGGTGGGCGACATCGAGAGCCAGCCTTTCCTGGAGGCCATCCGCCAGTTCCAGCACGAAGTGGGGTTTTCCAATGCCATCCTGATCCACGTGACCCTGATTCCCTACTTGAAGGCATCCGGGGAGCTCAAGACCAAGCCCACCCAGGCCAGCGTGAAGGACCTCCAGGGCATGGGCATCCGCCCCGACATGATCGTCGCCCGCACGGAGCACCCCCTAGGCGACGGCGTGCGGCGCAAGATCGCACTCTTCTGCAATGTCCCCTATGACCACGTGATCCAGAACATCGACGTGGACGTGCTTTACGAGATACCTTTGGTGATGGAGGAGGAGCACTTGGCCCAGGTGGCGTGCAAGTGCCTGGAGCTGCCCTGCCCCGAGCCGGACCTGACGGACTGGCGGGCCATGATCGAGGCGTGGAAACACCCGGAAAAAGAAGTGACAGTGGCCTTGGTGGGCAAATACACCCAGCTGCGGGACGCATACCTGTCCGTGGTGGAGGCCCTCAAACACGGCGGCGTGGCGAACCATGCCCAGGTGCACATACACTGGGTGGACTCCGAAACCGTCACCAGGGACAATGTCCCCGAGATGCTGGCGGGCGTGGATGGTGTGCTGGTGCCCGGCGGGTTCGGGGACCGGGGCATCGACGGCATGATTTACTCCATCGGCTACGCGCGCACCCACGGCATACCATTCCTGGGGCTGTGCCTGGGGATGCAGCTGTCGGTGGTGGAGTACTCCCGAAACGTCTTGGGGCTGGAGGACGCACACAGCGCCGAGTTCAACCCCAACACCTCGCACCCGGTGATCCACCTGATGCCCGACCAGAACGGCGTGCTGGACATAGGCGGCACCCTGCGGCTGGGCTCCTACCCCTGCGTCCTGGACCCCTGCTCCCTGGCCTACCAGGTATACGGGGCGTCCCCCATCCACGAACGCCACCGCCACCGCTATGAAGTGAACAACGACTACCGCGACCGCCTCGCCGCCCATGGCATGAAGCTGTGCGGCATGTCGCCGGACCAGCGCATAGTGGAGATGGCGGAACTGCCGTCCCACCCATGGTTCGTGGGGACCCAGGCGCACCCTGAGCTCAAGTCCCGCCCCAACCGCCCCCACCCCCTGTTTCGCGGGTTTATCGGCGCGGCGCTGGCGCACCACGAGGGGTAGGCGAGGCGCCGCATTTTCCATGAGCCGTCGCCTGGCGCATATCCGGCGGCGTCATGCGCTTCGACGATACCATTAAAGGAGCATTGTCACATGATCAGTACCAGCAACATCACCCTGCGCGTCGGCAAAAAGGCGCTGTTTGAGGACGTGAACATCAAATTCACAGAGGGCAACTGCTATGGCCTCATCGGGGCCAATGGGGCGGGCAAATCCACTTTCCTTCGGATCCTCTCCGGCCAGCTGGAACCCACCACCGGCAACGTGATCATCACGCCCGGGCAGCGCCTCTCCTTCCTGGCGCAGGACCATTTCAAATACGACGGCTTCCAGGTCCTGGACACCGTCATCATGGGCAACGCCAGGCTTTATGAGATCATGAAGACCAAGGACGCCATCTACATGAAGGAGGACTTTTCCGAGGAGGACGGCGTGAAGGCCGCCGAGCTGGAGGGGGAGTTCGCCACCATGGGCGGCTGGGAGGCGGAGTCCGACGCCGCCAGCCTGCTGGACGGCTTGGGGATCGACACCCAGTACCACGGGGCGCTCATGGGCGACCTGCTGGGCGCCCAGAAAGTCAAGGTGCTGCTGGCCCAGGCGCTCTTCGGCAACCCGGACATACTGCTGCTGGACGAGCCCACCAACCACCTGGACCTGGATGCCATCGCCTGGCTGGAAGAATTCCTGATAAACTTCGAAAACACCGTGATCGTGGTCTCCCACGACCGGTATTTCCTGAACAAAGTCTGCACCCACACCGCGGACATCGACTACGGCAAGATCCAGCTCTACGCCGGGAACTATGATTTCTGGTACGAGTCCAGCCAGCTCATGGTGCGCCAGATGAAGGAAGCCAACCGCAAGAAAGAAGAGAAGATCAAGGAACTCCAGGAGTTCATACAGCGCTTCTCCGCCAATGCGTCCAAATCCAAACAGGCCACATCCCGCAAGCGCGCGCTGGAAAAGATCGAGCTGGACGACATAAGGCCATCCAGCCGCAAATACCCCTACATAGACTTCCGCCCGGCCAGGGAGATCGGCAACGAAGTGCTGACCGTCACCAACCTCTCCAAAACGGTGGGTGGCGTGAAGCTCCTGGACGACCTGAACTTCACCCTCACCCGTGACAACAAAGTGGCCCTGGTGGGACCCAACGAACAGGCCAAATCCGTGCTTTTTAGGATATTGGCCGGGGAGATGGAGCCGGACAGCGGCTCCTACAAGTGGGGCCTTACCACCACCCAGGCATATTTCCCCAAGGACAATGCCCAGGAGTTCGACTCCGACGACACCATCGTGGACTGGCTCACCCAGTTCTCGCCGGAAAAGGATGCGACCTACGTGCGCGGCTTCCTGGGGCGCATGCTCTTCGCCGGCGACGACGGCGTGAAGAAGCTGCGCGTCCTAAGCGGCGGCGAGAGGGTACGCTGCCTCCTAAGCAAGCTGATGATATCCGGGGCCAATGTGCTGTTGATGGACGAGCCCACCGACCACTTGGACATGGAGGCCATCACCGCGCTTAACAATGGCATGATCAAGTTCCCGGGCGTGCTGATTTTCTCCTCCCGGGACCACCAGATCGTCCAGACCACGGCCAACCGCATCATGGAAATCGTGAACGGCAGCCTCATCGACAAGATCACCACATACGACGAGTACCTGGAAAGCGACGAGATGGCCAGGAAACGCCAGGTGTTCACGCTCACCGAGGAGCAGGTCAAGGAGAATGCGTTCACGGAGGGGGACGGCTGAACCCCTGCGCCGCCCCCTACGCCTGCGCCGCCAGCAGCGCCTCCCGCTCTTTCTCATATCCGGGTTTGCCAAGCAAAGCGAACATGTTTTTCTTGTAGCTCTCCACACCGGGTTGGTCAAATGGGTTCACCCCCAGCAGATACCCGCTGACCCCGCAGGCGAACTCAAAGAAATAAAACAGCTGCCCCAGGCTGTATGCCGACTGGTCCGGTATGTGGACGACCAGGTTTGGCACCTGCCCTTCGGTGTGGGCCAATATCGTCCCTTTCATGGCGTTTTGGTTCACGAACCCCACGCTTTTGCCCGCCAGGTAGTTCATGCCGTCTGTGTCCACTTCCTCCTCTTTCAGGAGGATTTCCGGCCCCTGCTCCTCCACGTCCAGCACCGTCTCGAATAGGATCCTCGCCCCGTCCTGTATGTACTGCCCCATGGAGTGCAGGTCCGTGGTCAGGTCCACCGCAGCCGGGAAGATACCTTTGCCGTCTTTGCCCTCGCTCTCCCCGTAGAGCTGTTTCCACCACTCCCCGATGTAGTGCAGGCTTGGCTCGTAGTTGGCGACGATTTCCACCGTCTTGCCCTTGCGCAGGAAGATGTTGCGCGCCGCGGCATACAAAAGTGCCGGGTTTTCATCGAAAGATGCCCCCGCACAGCGCACCCGCATGGCGTCCGCCCCCGCCATCAGCCCATCTATGTCCGCGCCGCTCACGGCGATAGGCAGCAGCCCCACCGCCGTCAGCACGGAAAACCGCCCCCCCACGTCGTCAGGCACCACGAAAGTCTCATACCCCTCCTGGGTGGCCAGGGCTTTCAGCGCGCCTTTCGCTTTGTCCGTGGTGGCGTAGATCCGCCCCGCCGCCGCGCTTTTCCCGTATCTGTCCACCAGCAGCTCCCGAAACACCCGGAAAGCTATGGCCGGCTCCGTGGTGGTGCCGGATTTGGAAATGATGTTGATGGAAAAGTCCTTGCCTTCCAGCAAATCTTTCAAATCGCCAAGGTACTTGGAGCTGATGCTGTTCCCCAAAAAGAAGACCTGGGGCGCTTTCCTTTGGTCTTTCCCCAAAAGGTTCGAGAAACTGTGCCCCAGAAACTCCACCGCGGCACGCGCGCCCAAGTACGACCCACCGATGCCGATGACCAGCAACACGTCGCTGTCGGAGCGGATCTTCGCCGCCGCCGCTTTGATACGGGCGAATTCTTCACGGTCATAGTCCGCCGGCAGGTTCACCCACCCCAGGAATTCACGTCCGGGGCCATCCCCTTGCAGCAGTGTGTCCTTGGCCAGGCAGACGGAGGGCTTTATCCCCGCCAGCTCGCCCGCCCCCAAAAACTGTGCCGCCTTGCCGTAGTCAAACGTCACTTCTCTCCCTTTTCCCATAATTCCCTCCATGGTCCTTTATCACGTACAGTGCGCACATGCCGCAGCCCGCCGGCTTTTTCCCGCCGCCCGCCGGCTTTTCCTGCCCCCCGTCGGCTTTTCCTGCCGCCCACCGGTTCTGTCCGCCGCCCGCCGGCTATTCGCACCGCCTGCCGGCCAATTCTTCCACCAGCGCCAGCGTCAGCGCCACGCTGCGCCCCGCTGCCATCCGTTCGAACAGCGCATAGTCGATGTTTGCGTCCTGGTCCGCATTGTCCGAGATGACCCGTATCACCAGGTATGGTGTGTTGTTGAGGTACGCCGCCTGCCCCACCGCGGCGCCCTCCATCTCCACCGCGTCACCATGCAGCGTCTGCGCTATCCTATCTTTGTGTTCCTGGTCCTTGATGAATATGTCCCCCGAGAGCACACGTCCCACATGCACCGGAACGTCCGGCAGTGCTTTGGCTGCGCTGCGCTGCGCCGCTGCCAGGAGTTTTGCGTCAGCCTCAAATGCAAATGTGTCCATGCGGGGGATCTGCCCCGGCGGGTACCCAAATGCCCCGGCTTGCACGTCATGGTGGACCGTATCCCTTGACAGCACCACATCGCCGATGTGGATGTCTTTGTTGAGCGACCCCGCGATCCCTGACTGAACCAGTGCATCCACATGGTAGTCGTCTATGAGGATCTGGGCGCAGACGGCCGCATTGACCTTGCCGATGCCCGAACGCACCACCACCGCCTCGACGCCGCGCAAAACGCCGGCATGGAACACCATGCCAGCTTTCGTGACGGCCCCCCCGGTGCTTTCCATGGCCTCGATGAGCGCATCCACTTCCTCGTCCATGGCCCCTATGATACCTATCATGTCTTTGGTCCCTTTCGATTGTCCCTGTGCCTTTGCAGCATGTTCCTGTGCCTTTGCAGCCCGATGACCGGCCCCGCCGCGGCAACCGCCCACCGGTCGGCATTGATCGGCCACTCCCCAGCCGGCCGATGAGCCGTCTGGGCGGCCAGGGCCCGCCCCGGCGCCACAGTGACCTGCAGCCGGGCCTTGCCCGCCATCAGGCTCGCCGATTTTGGGGTTGACGCAAACCGGTTTATTGATTATGATGGTGGTTGCGGCTGTAAAAGTCCGCAATGGCTCCAATGTGAACTGAAGCCCGCATGTGCTTACTGCCAATGTGGATACGCGATACTGTTGCGCCTAACGCCCGTCAAACGATAATCGGAGGCATTGATGAAAACCATAATCCTTACGGGGGGCGGCACCGCAGGCCACGTGACCCCCAACCTGGCGCTGGTCCCCGGCTTGGCAGAGGCCGGGTACACCGTCAAATACATAGGCTCCTTGGGCGGCATGGAGGAAAAGCTGGCCACGGATGCCGGCCTGGAGTACCATGGCATCGCCACGGGCAAACTCCGCCGCTACTTTGACCCGAAAAACTTCACCGACCCCTTTCGCGTGCTGAAAGGATTCGCCCAAGCCCGCCGGATCCTAAAACGCCTGCGCCCGGACGTGGTCTTTTCCAAAGGCGGGTTCGTGGGTGTCCCTGTGGCCGTCGCCGCCCGAAGCCTGGGCATCCCCGTCATCCTGCATGAGTCGGACCTGACGCCCGGCCTGGCCAACCGCATCTGCATGCCCTTTTGCGCCAAGATATGCTACAACTTCCCCGAAACGGCACAGTACCTCCCCTCGGGGAAATCCATCCTCACCGGCCAGCCTATACGCAGGGAGCTCCTGGAAGGCGACAGGGCCAAAGGCGCCCGCATCGCCGGGTTTTCCGTGGACAAGCCCGTGATCCTGGTCATAGGGGGAAGCCTGGGCAGCGTGGCCGTGAACGCCGCCATCCGCTGTGTGCTCCCTGACCTGCTGCGGGATTTCCAAGTCATACACATATGCGGCAAAGGCAACACCGACGAAACCCTGATGGAAACCCCGGGATATGCCCAGTTCGAATATGTGGGCGAACCATTAAAGGACCTGTTCGCCGTGGCGGATATAGCCGTGTCCCGTGCAGGGGCCAACGCCATCTGCGAGCTGCTCTCCCTGCAAAAGCCCCACGTCCTCATACCCCTGTCCACCAAGGCCAGCCGGGGCGACCAGATCCTCAATGCGGCCTCTTTCGCCCGCCAGGGTTTCAGCGCCACGCTCCAGGAAGAAGACCTATCCCCCGAAGCCCTGTCAGGGGCCATCCGGAGCGTCTACGAAAACCGGGACAGCTTCATCGGGCGGATGCGTAGCGCCAACCAGGGCAACGCCATCGAAACCATCGTGGGGCTGGTGGGGTCATATGCGAAAGCATGAGCCGCCTGTGGCAATGTCACCTGTGGCAACGTATGCCCGCCATAGTGCCATTTGCATTGAAACGCCGGCTACGAACGTCGCCTGGACGCTCCGGGACGGCGATCCCAGCCCAGCCATGCTGCCCCGTGCACTGAAACGCCGACTACACCCTCACCAAGTGGTTGCAGTTTGAACGGACTTACCTTGCCATGCTGCCCTGTGCATTGAAACGCCGTCTACCCCACCGCACTGCGGATCTTTGCGGCGGTATCCTGCAGCTCCTGGGCATCCGCCCCTTGCTGCCCCCCGCTGAACCTCTTTCCGTCCCCTGCATACCTGGGTATGATGTGCAGGTGGAAATGGAAAACCGACTGCTCCGCGGCTGCGCCATTGTTTTGCAGGATATTGAACCCGTCACACCCCAGCGCATCTTTCATGGCACCGCCGATCCGGGCTGCCACCGGCAGCGCTTTTGCGGCGATACCGTGGTCCAATGCGCACAAATCGGCATAATGCGCTTTGGGCACCAGCAGCGCATGGCCTTTCGTCATGGGGTTGACGTCCAATATCCCGCGGAAAGTCTCGTCTTCATATACCGTAGCCGATGGGATCTCCCCACGTGCTATCTTGCAGAAGATGCAGTTTTCTTCCATGTGTCTATCCCTCTCCTCCGTCCGCCGGCTAGCGCCGGCATGGTCATATCATACCACATCCCGCTTTTTCTGTTAAGCACTTTATGCCAAAAAGCGGAAACTTGTGTCCGCAAGCCGTATTTCGGCATTTGCACAGATAGGCTCCCTGGCATTGGCCTCCAGCAGCCGGCCGTCCACCCATATGCCATTGGTGGTGTTGAGGTCTGTCACATAGTATGAGTCCCCCTCTTTGTCAAAACGCGCATGCAGCCTGCTGATGGCATCCCTTTTGATGGCAAAGTCCACCATCGTTTCCTGTTTGCCGATCACGAAAGGGAAGTACGTCATCACTATCTCATCGCATTGCCCGTCCATGCTTAGCAAGCGGGGCACGGATCCCTGATCGTCGATATGGGCCAGCAGGGTTGTCTGCAGCCCTCGGCCATTATGATATTGCTCGGAAGGCTCATCGCCGCCAGACAGGGCATGCCCAGTTGTCTGCAGCCCCCGGCCATCATGATATTGCTCCCCCGCATACGTCGGGCATGCCCCGGGATTTGCATTTCCGGGATTTGCATTTCCGGCATGGGCAAACTGCGGCGCAAACGGTTCTTCATGGAACCACTCTATGCCACCGGCAAAAGCCACACGGTCGCCCCCATCCCATCCGCGGCTTTGTGGTCTTACCGCAGACGGAGCCGCTCCCTTTATAGGGGCATCCGTCCTAATGCAGTCGATATCCGCATTGTGGGCACCCCCATCGTCGTCACCCGTTTCCACACCATTTCGTATCTTTGCGAACATCAGCGCTGCGGCGCACACAAGCGCCGCCCCTGCTAGCTGTACCCCATGGCGCGCCCATGCCCCCACGCCCCCGAAAAACCACATTGTCGCCAGCACCACCAAAAACCCTGCCACCACACATTTCACGGGGCTGATGGCGAAACGCCCCCCCCGGGAAAGGCCCCTGCCCCGGACGAAGCTGCTGGCCTGGACGAAACCTGAGTCCTCGGCGAAGCTCTCGCCCTGGACGAAACCCGTACCCTCAGAAAAGCACCCGCCACGAGGGGATTTCGCCGCCAAGACCGCCCCATCGGGTTGGGCACGCCGCGTTTTCTTCGACAATCTGGGCCTTTTCGACGATTCTCTGGCCGTCGGCGTGTCATAGGTGCCTGGGAGACCACCCCAGCCATTGACTCCAATCGTTCCTCCGCCCTCTGTGACACCTCCTGCTGCGCCTCCAGGGACGCCCCCTGCGATGCCACCTATGACACCCCTTGCCACGCCTCCTGTGACACCACCTGTGACACCCCCAACTGCGCCCCCTGTGACACCTCCTGTGACACACCCTGCCACATCTCCTGCGACACCTCCTGCCACGCCCCCTGTGACACCCCTTGCCACGTCCATACCACCGGCCCGGCACCCCCCCTGGTGTATCCGGCTTTGGTATGAGCGGACATATTGCACCAGATCCTGCACCCTGCATGACTCGGTCTGGCAAGCCTGGCAAAGACCATAGACCAGCACCACACAGTCTTTGTCCCTGTGGTCGATTTCCTTTAGCAGGAATTGGAAGAGTTTTTCCATCTCTTTTGGGAAGTCGCTTTGAAGCCAGGGTATGACGCAAAATGAAACCCCGAAATCACCGGGGTCCACGAATATGAAGTCTTTGTCCAAGCATATCAGTTCTTCGCCAAGCAGATACCGGGCCAGTTCCCTTGACAGCCTCCCGAGCGCAAAAACCAGCGCCTCAATGTCCGAACTGACCAAGGGGCGCACCTGTGCGAACCGAGCCATAGGCTGTTTGGACGTGACGTCATAGCAATCGTACAGCTTCCGGTCGATTTCTTCAGTATGGAAACGCAGCATCCCGTCCAAATGGCAACGCCGCAGCATCTGCCGCATGTAGCCCGCATCCCCTTCGGATGCCACCTGCAGGTAATTCCCGTCAATCCCCCTGCGAAACATCGCTTTCATCTGTTTCCTCCCCCCCGAAAAGCCCCTCCAGCAGCACCGACATCCGTATCCACTCTTCGGGCGCAAACCTTGCCTTTTCAATTTCCAGCTCCAACATGTCGTTCTCGACCCTCCCCCTTACCCCCAGGAGTTCCCGTTTGGCCGTGAGTTTCCCGTTTTTGCCCGACCACTCTATAGCGCCCTGGCCCGCACCGCCTTCCTGCACATACCCCAAACGGGCCACGGCATCCGAGACCTGGAAAACATCCGCCAACACGACGGCTTCTTGGTACCCGACACGGATCACCGTAAACAATGCAAAAAAGACGACGCCCATCACCATCGCCGCTTCCACCGTGAAGCTGCCCCGAACCCTCATAGGCACACCACCACCAGTCCCGGCAACAGCAGACAGGGCAGGAATGGGATTTTCGCTTTTCGGCCTTTGCCCCTGGCCAATGTGACCAGCCCGGCCAAAGCGCTTATGACGAGCCCGCCAAAGAGCAGCGAGAAATTCTTTTCCCATGGCAGGTACAGCCCTGAAACGGCCAGGCACAGGCCGTCCCCCATGCCCACCGCACCGCCGCTTGCCGCGCAGACCAAGATGAGCGCCACCCCCACGCATACACTTTTCGCGATTTCCGGTACCGTCAGCGCATTTGCATGGCACAGGGTTGCCGCAGCACCCAGCGCCACCCCCGCCAAAGCCCCGGCCACAAACATCCAGGCCGGAATGCTGCCCCGTCGCCAGTCCTCCCCGGCCGCCGTGCATAAAAACACCCAAAGAACCGCTTTCCCACAATATGCTATCAATTCTGCCCTCCACCCAAATAAGTATAGTCACCGTATAAACCGCAATAAAAACCCTCGCCGGAAAAGCAATATCCGGTTTTGCCTTGTGTTAGTTCCTCGAACAGTACGAACACCCGCCCAGATGCTCCACCTGTGACAGAGGCACCGCCCTCACATAGGCAATGATGGCCGTGCACTGCGTGTCTGAATGGTAATGCTGCCCGTAAGGCATCACGTAAACCGTACCGATGGCGTTTGCGCCGCACCTGGCACAGGGCGTGTATTTCCCCCCGCTTTTGTTGCGAATGTTCTCCACATCCCCCACCGAAACCCCTTGGAGGTCGTTGTACAGATAATGGCAATGTGAGTCCGTATGGTATCTGGTGCTGTTTTTCCCCACGTACACTATGGGGTCTGTGTCCCCGGCCCCGTCCCCGGTGGCGGTGGGGCCCGCGCCTACCCAGATCCGCCTGCTCGCCGTCAGCGTCTGGGGGAACGAGCCGAACCCGAAAAACGCCACAGGGGTTTTCACCCAGTAGTCCACCACCACCTGCATGGTTTCCCCGTCCTCCAGGATCTCTGAGCGCAGGGGCGAGAACAGCAGGATGTGCCCCTCTTCCATACAGCCGGCGACGACTGCGCTCACCGATGCAAGCACTGCGGTCTTTTCCAGCGCCGGGTTCCTGCCTTTCTGGAACTGCTGGTAAGTATAGCCATATTGTGACAGGTGTTCCAGGCACTGTTCCACCCTCATCTGCACTTTGCGGTGTGTGTCCATCAGCCGCAGGGGGAACAGCAACAATATGCATGCGAACAGGAACATCGGCAGCGCCAATGCCGCCTCCACCGCCATGGAACCCCGCATCCCTTCCGCCAGCCGAGCCCATTTCCCTATCCTCGGAGGCGTCACCCCGAACGCACAGCCCACGCCCGAACGCCCCAAATCCGTACCATCCACATCCGCACATTCCTCGTCCGCACCATTCACATCCGCAAACCCTACGTCCGCGCGTTCCTCGTCCGCACCATTCACATCCGCAAGCCCTACGTCCGCACCACCCACACCCGCACGCACCACGTCCGCGCGTTCCACGCCCGAACGTTCCCTGCACGCTCGCTCCTGACCCGTTTCAACCACCCCATTTGCTTCGCCCATCCCCATCTTCTTGGGCATATCGTCACTTCTCCCCCTGCATGCCCCAGCCGACAGAAAGGCAGATGCCCATGCCGGCGGAGGGAATATATATGCCGGGGAAGATGTGCTCTCTTTTCCAGAATTGTTAAACACGTTCATCTGCCTTTCTGTCGCCTGCGGCGCCCTGCACCCAACTCAATACTTCTTGTATGTGGAAACGCTTATCGTATATGCGGTCTCGCCACCGCCCACCACCCGCTCCACGAACGGCAGTGAGAAGAACAAATGCTTTGCGTCAAATGTGGCGTTGATGCCCGTGGCGCAAAGGCACTCGCTTATGACAAACTGCGGCTGGCTGCGCCGGATGTTCATCTGCATGACATCCATCATCCGCGCATATTTGTCAGAGGGTTTCATGCACAGCAGCAGCATCTTGACATATCCCACATACCCGACCCCGCTTATGTTTGTTTCGGTTTCCACCGGTGCATTTTTCGATTTCCCCAGGCTAAGCAGGCCTTCAATCGACAATTTCCAGTCCTGGGCGGATTTGATCAAAGGCACTTTGCCGCCAGCCAGGAGCGTCCGCAGATCCATGACGCCCTCGCCCAGGGCCCAGATGAGCAGCACGAAATAGTAAAACACTTCCAACAGGACCGCCATGCCGGTCACGCCGGCCAGCGTCGCGGCCAATGCCCTGGCCTCGGCCTGTTTGGGACTATCTGACAAAAGGTGTATCAGGTTGAACCCCTCCCGCACCGCGAGTATCCCAAGCAGTGTGGCCTGGAGGTTGTCCGTATCTTTATCGCAACCGCCCACCAGGTATTCCAGTTCATACTGCACCGGCTTTTTCTCTGCGCTAAGGAAATCCGTAAAGTATCCCCCGCAGTATTCCCCTACCAGCGCGGCGGTCACGCCCGCCTGCAGCAGCGCCACCCCATCTACTTCCCCGGCGCCCGTTTGTGTGCCATACCCCAAGCCATAACCTGTGCTGTACCCGCCGGTGCCGTAGGCACCGGTACCATTGGCTCCGGTTCCATAACTTCCGGCACCATAGGTGCCGGTACCGTATCCATGGGCATCCGCACCGCCGCCCCCCCAAGAACTTGCACCGCTTGCCGCAGGGGCGCCGTTTGCGGCACTGCCCCCGTAACCACCGTAGGCACCGGTACCATTGGCTCCGGTTCCATAACCTCCGGCACCATAGGTGCCGGTACCGTACCCATATGCATCCGCACCGCCGCTCGCCGGTTTGGCGCCAAGGGCCACCCGCCCATCCGGCATCTTAGCCTTGGACACCTGTGCCCCTGCCGGGATCACGATGCCCAAAAGCCCATCCCCGGCCAGGTTTTGGATGGTTTTCAGCCAACCTTGCTTTTCCCGGTCCGGCTTGCCCCTGGAAATCCCCAGGTCCCCCCTGCCCCATCCGGCAAATGTGCGGGCGACGCCACCCCACAGCTCTGCCTCGTCAGGGGCGTCCGATGCGCCGGAGTATATGAGCTCCCCGGTCTCCTCGTCGTACTCGTCCTCCGGTTCGCAGTAGCTGTCTATTTCGTCCATCACTGCCTGCGCCTGGGCTTTGAGCCGTTCTATCAGGGCGTCGTTTCTCTCGGACAATGGCCCCAGGGCCCGTATCTGCGCCCGTTTTGCCCCGTTTTCACGGACATAGGAGGCATACTGCGTGGCCCATCCAGGAAGCTGTTCCAAGGCTTCGTCGTCCAGTTTTTCCTGCTCCCTGCGGATGGTTTCCTCGGCCTCATCCAGTTCCGCCGCCAGTCTGTCGGCGATCTCCCCGTATGACTCCACCAGCGCCGGCATCCTGCCATTTTCCCTCTGGAGCTGGGCGAGTATGTTCAAAAAACCCTTTCCGTCGTACCTGGCCAGCGCCTGTTCGCCCTGGGCCACCCATGCGTTTTCCCGTTCCAGCAAAGCCTGGATGTCCTCCAGCTTCCCTTCCAGTTCCACCACGGTTTTGGTCTGTTTCCTGTATTCCCCCGCGATGCCGGCCGCAGCCGCCGCACTTTGGATCTGTGCGGCGGTCTTGTCGGCATCATTGGGGTCAAAGTCCAGATTTTTCCAGACAGCATATTTCATCAAAGCCACGATTTCCCGCTCGAAATACGCGCCCTCCTCATCTGCCAGCGTCTTCGGGGATGCCAGCGTGGTGGCGGCGAGTGCACACGGGTACCAGTTGGTCTCTTCCAGGTATGGCTCCAAAAACTGCGCCAGATGCGCCTCGGCCTGGGCCGAGTCCATTTCCGCCCCGAAGATATTGTACCGGTCCCACAGCAGCCTGTGGTACTCGCTAAACAGCGACTCCGTGGCGGAGTTGAGCGCTGTCTGCAGGTACCACCTGGCGCCCGCTGTCCGCGCGGCCTCCAAAAAGACGCACAGGAGCGCGCACATCGTCAGGAAAATCAAGCTCAAAAACACCGTTATCTGTCCTGTTGCCCTTTTGCACATCGGTCAATACACATCCTTTGCTTTTTTGTTGCCGCGCAAGGGAGGCGCGCAGCCTTTCGCCTACGGGTCAATACACATCCTTCGCTTTTTTGTTGATCTGGGTGAAAATGTTCTTCAGCAATGTCTCGATCTGCGTCTTGAAAATCAGGACCAGCCCGATGAGCACCACCATGATCAGCACCACCTCGATGACGCCGATACCATCCTCTTCATCCACAAATGCCAGCATCAAGTTTTTCAGTTCGTTCATATTATTCTTCCTTTCTTCGTGTAACTCCCCGCCGCATCACTATGCTTCCCTTGCGGGCAGCAATGCGGCATTTCGAGGTGACTGCGTTGGCTTTCTTTGGCATCGTCACATCATCGACCACAACGCAGGCACCATCACCATCCCCATGACCACCACCAGCAGCAGCATCAGCGGCGCCATGAGCTTCGTCCCAGCCTCTTCGCCGGCCCGTAGGGCCAGTTGCTTGCGCATCTCCAATGCGCTTCTCACTTCCTCTTCCAGCAAAAACCGCAGCTGTTTGTTTCCGGTCTGGACATACTGCTCCAGCAGCGCACACAGCTTCCTGTAACAAGGCAAGCCGCACCGCAACCCGAAAGCTTCCAATGCCGCCCGCTCCGGGATGCCCTGGCTCACCTGGGCGAGGAAGACCCTGGCCTCCGCATAAGCGAACCGTTCCGGCATGTCAGGTTTCCAAGACTTGCCGGACTTACCAGCCTTTCCGGCCTTGATGACCTTGCCGGCCCTGCCCGTCCTGCCGACCCTATACGCCCCAACGGTCCCGCCCGCCCCGTCTGCGCCCCCCGAATCATGTTCAGCCACCATCTGTTCCATGGCTTTGCGGACGGACAGCCCCGCACCGATGAATATCATCAGTTTGGACGTAATTTGGGCATAATCCATCTGGAGCTGCCGCCTGCGCAGTTTGTCCGCATCCTTTTTCCCCTGCTTTTCCCTGAAATACAGCAGCGCCCCCAACAAAGCCCCGAACAGCGCATACCCTTGGGGGAATGCCTTTTTCGCCGTTTTCAGGGACAGTGTCTTGCCCCCAAGTTCCCTGGGCGCCCAAAACCCCTGTTCGCTCCGGGCTTCCCTGTCTGCCGCTTCCAGAGCCTCGTAATACTCCGCCAGCAGCCTTTCTGACTGGGTCTGATTCGGCGGGTACACCATGAAATCAAATGTCGCCTCCCGGCTGTGCGCTTCGTCGAACAACCTGGCCAGGATTTGCGCCGGGATGGGCGCCGCTGCGCCTTCCGCCCACGCGTTCGGGTCAATATGCCCTTTGTCGTCTATGGGACCGCCATCCTGTGCAAACCACTGCACGCGCAGGCCGTAAGTGTCCAAGGAAGCGGGGAAATACAGGTCCTCCCGAATCTCCTGTGCCGATGGATTGTTCCCCAGTACCAGGGTGCCCAGATACTCTGTTGCGCTGTCAAACACCTCTTCGATCTCATCATCCCCATATCGGATGGCATCCACTTCCAACGTCACCGGCATCGGTTCTTCGCCCAGCCCCTCGACCCACCACTGGTAAGTGCGCCCACCCTCCCCGTAGGCATTGCGTTCCAGGTACAATGCCCCATCCCCCTCTGCACCCGCCCCTTGGCCTCCTGCCACATACGCCGCCGCCGAAAAAAGGATCCCCGCCGCCACGCACAGCAGCGGCAGGTATTTGTGCGGTGTCTGTTTCCCCATCCAATTCGCCACCCGCCTTTTCATATGCCCCCCATATCTTCCACCGATGTGCCCCATACACGGCTCTCAAGCAGAATCACTTGCATCCACATAACATCTCTTCATGCCCCGCCAGCGACCCCGCAACCGGACCGCGGGCCCACACTCATACCTCGATATCCAGTATCTTCACCGCCAGCACCTGGGCCAGCACATACAGCCCCAAAAATACACTCATCAGTATCCGCCCCGCGGCCCCCTCGTACATCACCGAGAAAAAATCCCCCGATGCCGCATTGAGGTAAAGCACGATCCCAAAGGGGATGCACGCCATCACCTTTTGTTCCATACGCTTGGCCGCCGTGACCGTCTCTATCTCTTCCTCCACGCGAATGGTGTCGCCGATGACCTGTGCCGTGTGCCGTATGATAGGCACCAGCTCCCCTTGGCTCCTTTTGGCCAGCGCCAGGACATTGGCAAACGTCACCACGTCTTTAAGTGCGCTCCGTTCCCCGAAAGCCCGGATCAATTCCTCGGCCTGTCGGTTTTGGCCAATTTGCCCGTGGATATAGCCGAACTCCCCCGCCATCAGGCTGTCTTCGCCGAACATATCCTTAAGCTCCGCCGCACTCTGCCCGATGGCATTTTCCAGGGAATACCCCGCCTGCAGCGAAGCGGCCAGCAGCGTGATCCCCTCTTTGAACTCGCTACGGAGGCGTTTGCGGCGTTTTTCCCCCAGCAACCGTCCCCAGTACCACACAAACAGCAACGCAAAAGGGCTAAGCAGAAGAAATGCTATCACACTGCGGTAAAATGTGTATGCCACCAACCCGGCGATCCCCATGCCCATGGCGGCCGCACCAAGGATTTCACATGCACCCATGCGGTATGTGGCATATTGTGTCTGTCCGGGAACCCTGCCGCCACCCATGAGAAACTGCCTGATACGCTTCCGTGCGCCCATCACATTCGTTCCTGACCCTAACTCACAGCGTGATGCCCGCAAAACCCAGTTTCTCCAGCGACCGAAGTTCCCCTGTTTTTCTGAGGCACCCGATCCCAGGCCCTTTGATGTCCTTCCCACCGACTGCATCCCCTCTGCACCCGTTCCCCGGCCCTTTGGCACCATTTCCGCCGCCTGTCTCCCCTGTAAACCCGTTCCCCGGTCCCTTGACGTCCTCTCCGCTGCCGGCATCCTCTGTGCATCGATGCTCTTCGAACCTGTACAATGGGTATGTCTGAATCTCACCATCCCGGTATCCCCCCACTTCGACGATTTCCAGCACTTTCCTGCTCCTGTCACGCAGGCGGCCCAGATGCACCATCACGTCCAGTGCCGACGCTATCTGGCTCCTTATGGCGGGCAGCGGCAGGTTTGCCCCCGTCAGCACCATGGTTTCCAACCTGGCCAGCATGTCCCTGCAGCTGTTGGCATGGCCTGTGCTCATGCCGCCGTCATGGCCGGTGTTGTAAGAATTGAGCAGCTCCAATGCCTCCTTGCCCCGCACCTCACCCACTATGATGCGGCTGGGGTTCATGCGTAGGCTCGCCCGTATCAGGTCGCCGATGGTCACGCCCCCCTCCCCCTCTTCGTTAGGGTTGCGGGTCTCCATCCGCACCAGGTTCTCCGCATGCTGGATCTGCAGCTCAGCGGAATCCTCTATGGTGATGATACGCTCCTCTTTTGGTATAAAAGCGGACAGCGCGTTGAGGAATGTGGTCTTCCCGGAATTGGTGCCCCCGCTTATGAAAATGTTGTACCCCGCCACCACCAGCTTTTCCAGGAATGCGGCGCACTCCGGGGTGAGCGCGCCCGTATCCACCAGCTGCGCCATGGTGAAAGCCCTTGGGAATTTGCGTATGGTCACCACCGGCCCGCACAGCGACACCGGCGGCAGCACTATGTGCACCCTGGAACCGTCAGGCAGCCTGGCGTCCGCTATGGGGTTGGCCACGTTGACCCGCCGGTTGATCCGGCTTACCATCTGCTGTATCATATCTTCCAGTTCCCCCGGCGAGGAGAACGAGCCCTCCAGCCTTTGGGGCTTCCCGTATTTCTCGATGTAGATATGGTCCGCACCGTTGATCATGATTTCGGTCACCGCCGGGTCATCCAGCACTTTCTGCAAGTTGCCCAGCCTGCGGAAAGAATTGAACAGCTCCACGCTCAGGGCCGTCCTCTCCCTAAGCGTCAATGGTTTTTCCTGGGAATGCCCCGCCAATGCATCGTCGATGAGTTCGTGCACTTCCTCGTCAGTGATCTGTGTCCTCTCACAAAGCACCGCACGAACCTGCGCCCGCAGTTTTTCTTTTACCTCTAACGACAACTCCATCCGCCCACCTTCCGTCTTCTGCTTTCTCTCCCCGCTTACTGTCTTCCGCTTCGGTCTTCTTCTTTCGGTCTTCTGTTTTCTTTCTTCTGCTTGCGGTCTTCCGCTTTCTGTCTTCCGCCTTCGGTCTTCTGCTTTCTTTCTTCCGCCTTCGGTCTTCTGCTTGCTGGCAGGTACAGTTCACCGCCCGGCATTTAAAGAGGAGAAGCCTCACATCCTCACACGCTGCCCCTCTGCGAACGCTCTCGCCATGTCGCCCAGCTCACTGAACATGAGCCATTCCGCATATGTGTGGAGGGGGCCGGCAAACACCTGCGCAGGCGGCGAAAAACGTACCATCCGCCCTGCGACATCGACGGCATCGGCCGTTTCCAGGTATTCCTCGAACTCCCTGATCTTTTCGCACGAAACCGCATCTTCGCGCACGGGCATGTAGATCTCGTCGCATAGTTCCAACAAGGGCAAAGCTACCCTGCCCAGATGCCCTATGTCAATCACCGCCGCCTCATACGCCGCCTCCTTGGTCAGGGCGCGCAGCATCTGCGACAACTCCCTGCTGTCCGTCGCCGCCAGGTCTTCGGGGTTTGCCGCCGGCAAGATCACATCCAGCCCGTTCAGGTTCCCGGTCAGGGACGCCACCCTAGCCGCCCCCATCCTCCCCTGCTGGTAGTAGTACAGCAGGTCCGACAATGTGCCCGCCGATTCGCAGGGGCATCCCCGCAGCATCCCTGTCAGCCCCGAATACTCTTCCAATGTCAGGAATACCGTCCTGCGCCTTTTCGCCAGCGCCTGCCCCAATGCCAGTGCGAAAGATGTCTTCATGCATGCATTGATGGGGGAATACACCCCGACGAACCTGGCGGAGCTCATGCCGCCCCCCCCGGCCACAGGGGGTTCTTCGCCATCACTGTAAAGGGACATGATTTCCGACAGGACCGTTTCGCATGGCTGGTACTTGCAGACCTTTGGGAATCGGGCATCCTCCGTCCCGTCACCCAGCGAGACCACCAGTCCCGGTGGGCGCATGTCACCCCATATGTCTTTGGTGTGGCCGCCCATGTCCCCCCGCCCATCCTTTTGCCGGTACCCTATGGCCCCGCACACGGCTTCCGGAAGGCTGCCCAGCGCCAGTATCTCGATCTCCCTGCCCATGCCATACTCCATCACCTTTCCCCAATCCGTAAAAGCCACCCCGGAAAACTGCGGCGGCAGTTTCCCGGACTGGTTGGCATATGCCGCAAACCTCGTGGCATACACCCCGTCCGTATCATAAATGGCAAATGTTCTGTCCATGCTCCCCCCTTTCAGACGCATGTCTTTTCCGCTTCACCCTGCAGCCGGGATGCCCGCGCCGCTTACCAGAGCGTACAATACATAGGCCGCCGCGCCCAGGAACAGGAAGGGTGCCATGGGGATGCCCCGTTTGCCCCTTTTGTCTCCCGCCTCCACCAACCCATCATATGGAATCAGCTTTTTCGTCTGGATGACGCATAGGGCATATCGCCCAAAATATGCCAGGCGCTCCCATAGCACACCCCGCAGGCACAGCATGGCCCCGCCACAGACCGCCACCATAACAAGCCCCAGGAATGTTGCGGTTGCCCCCCTTGCAAACCCCATGAACGCCACCATGCACCCGATGAGCTTTAAGTCCCCCGCACCAAACATCCGCAGCGCGTAGAGCGGAAAAAGCACCAACACCGACAGGAAAAACCGCCCCCAAAACGCCGCCATGCCTACAAATGCGCCTGACGCCCCACAGAGTATGGTTCCCGACAGCAACATCAGGGCTATCAGGGGATTGGGGATCTTGCGCCAGCGTGCGTCAAAAAAGGCGCCTGCCGCCAACAACAAAAGCAGGACAAACAACATAACAAAAATACCCCCTTGGCAAAATCGCAACATCGACCTGCGTTTGAAAACCCGAAGCCCCCGCAGCACGGAAAGCAGGAGGCGACAGCAAGTGCGTGCGCAAACCAAACACAATGCAATCGTCATAAAGCCCGAACCCCGCAACGCGGCCCAAACACCACCGCGTGCGCAAATCAAACGCAATGCAATCGTCTTAAAACCGGGAATCGGGATGCCAGAACGGACACCCGTTTGTTCCACCAGAATAGTTTTGACATAGCCTATTATGCACCATAACAGTTCACTTGTCAACAAAAATTTTTATGTAATTTTTTCCAACGTGCAAATTCCAATCATTTATTGCTAATTTATGTCAATGCAGGGGGCAAATCAAAAAACCCCTTGACAACATCCCCTATCCGTGGTAGAGTGTCACTTGTGTTGACTGCCAGAGACAGCAGGTGCCGCAAGGCGTAAGGCTACCGCCGCCTGCCGAGGGAGGATCACTTGTGCGTATACTGCATGTGATTGTTCGCCCTCGCCTTTTGGCGGGGGTTTCGTAGTTTTCCCGGCTGTTGATGCAAATCTTATAGGAGGTAGACCCAGGTATGGCAAAAGTCGAGTTAAAGCAACCGATCGTAAACGAAATCAAGGGACTGTTTGACGGCGCCAAGTCCGTCGTGGCCGTGGACTTCCGCGGTTTGACGGTGGAGCAGGACACACGGCTGCGCAAGCAGCTGCGTGAAGCCGGCATATTCTACAAGGTTTACAAAAACACCTTGATTCGCTTTGCGACACAGGGGACAGCTTTCGAGGGGCTGGACAAGCACCTGGAGGGCCCCACGGCGTTGGCGGTTTCCAAAGAAGAAGCCACCGCACCTGCGAGGCTCCTTGCGAACTTTGCCAAGACAGCCGACAAGCTGGAGTTCAAGTGCGGGATAGTGGAAGGCGAGTACTACGATGCCAAAGGCATCAGCGCCATCGCCACCATACCCTCCAGGGAGGTCCTGCTTGGCAGGTTGTTTGGCAGCATGAAGTCCCCGATCACCAACTTCGCCCGCGTCGTAAACCAGATCGCGGAAGCGAAAAGCGCATGATCACATGATGCCACTTTGCGGCGGCATCGAAAGCAAACCGATGCCACATTGCCGCGGCATCAAAAAGAACACGTGATGCCACAAGGCTACGGCATCACTGAGACCACATGATGCCACAAGGCTACGGCATCATAAACACCCGATGGCACATATCTTGTGCATCGGAAACAGCCACACCCGCCGTCGAGGCGGTGTGCGGCTACACCAACATTATCATGGAGGAAAGATCAATGGCAAAACTAACAACTGCGGAGTTCATCGAAGCCCTGAAAGAACTGTCCGTGCTGGAGCTCAACGACTTGGTAAAGGCTTGTGAGGAAGAGTTCGGCGTGTCCGCCGCTGCGGGCGTCGTCGTGGCCGCCGCCGGCCCTGCCGTGGAAGAGGAAGAAAAGACCGAGTTCGACGTGGAACTGACGGAAGTCGGCCCCAACAAGGTCAAAGTCATCAAGGTCGTCCGCGAGGCCACCGGCCTGGGCCTGAAAGAAGCCAAGGACGTGGTGGATTCCGCCCCGAAGGCCGTGAAGACCGGCATCTCCAAGGAAGAAGCCGAAGCCCTGAAAGCATCCCTGGAAGCCGAAGGCGCAAAAGTCACCCTGAAGTAACCCACCGGCAACCGAAAGCATTGCAAAAAACCCCTCGCCGCAGGAATCCCAGGCGAGGGGTTTTTCTATCAACTGCTCATATATGACCCCATGGGGTCCGCAATCACCCCTACAAAGGCGTGCCTAAATCAGTGTTATTGCTTTACCAACCAGACAATGCGCATTCGACATTAGTCCAAAGAAGGCGGTGCAACCCAGGCGCCAGGGATCACCCGTTCGTAAGTTTCACCACGTTCAGCCGGATGCCGGGGCCCATGGTGGAGGTGAGTGTCACGCTCCGCAAGAAGATGCCTTTGAGCACTTGGGGGCGGGCTTTGTTGACGGCGTCCACCAGCGTCTGGAAATTCTCCGCCAGGGCCTCCTCCGAAAACGAGGCCTTGCCCAACGGCGCATGGATGATATTGGTTTTGTCCAGGCGGTACTCGATCTTACCGGCCTTGATGTCGGCGATGGCTTTTGCCAAATCATTGGTGACGGTTCCGGCTTTCGGGTTGGGCATGAGGCCCTTGGGGCCCAGCACCCGGCCCAGCCGCCCCACCACGCCCATCATATCCGGGGTGGCCACCACCACGTCAAAATCCAGCCATCCGTCGTTCTGGATCCTGGGGATCAGCTCCTCGCCGCCCACATAGTCGGCCCCGGCCTCGGTAGCCTCGTCAACCTTGGCGCCTTTGGCGAACACCAGGATGCGGACCACTTTGCCGGTACCATGTGGCAGCACCACCGCGCCGCGGATCTGCTGTTCCGCATGGCGGCCGTCGCAACCTGTGCGGAAATGGACCTCGATGGTCTCGTCGAACTTTGCGGTGGCGGTCTTTTTCACCAGCGCGATGGCTTCCTCGGTGTCATAAAACACCGTGCGGTCCACCAGTTTGAGCTTCTCTTTGTAATTCTTTCCTCTTTTCATGTTACCTCCTTGTGGTTCAAACGGGGTTCGCCCTCCCACTATGCTTTCCGCAGCCTAAACTGCCATTGGTTCGCTACCGTGACGCCCATGCCCCGGGCGCGCGCCCATCGGCGCAGCCCTAGTCAACAGCAGTCATCCCGTGCCCTGGGCCCACGCCCACCGGCGCAGCCCTAGTTTGCTACCGTGACACCCATGCTACGGGCCGTACCGGCGATCATGCTCATGGCTGCCTCCAGGCTGGCCGCATTCAGATCCGGCATCTTCAGCTCCGCTATCTTCTGGATCTCTTCCTTGGAGATGGTAGCCACTTTGGTTTTGTTGGGCACGGCGGACCCTGACTCGATCTTGCATGCCTTCTTGATGAGCACCGCCGCGGGCGGCGTCTTGGTGATGAAACTAAAGCTCCTGTCCGCATAGACGGTGATGACCACCGGGATGATCAGATCCCCCTGGTCAGCCGTCCGGGCGTTGAACTCCTTGGTGAACTGCACGATGTTCACCCCGTGCTGCCCGAGGGCAGGACCTACCGGGGGGGCCGGCGTGGCCTTGCCCGCCGGGATCTGCAACTTGATATACCCTGTTACCTTTTTTGCCATGATAAAAACGCCTCCTTACACTTCCTGCGCTACATTTTCTTCCTTGAACCCAGCCCCATCTGCCGGGCGCACCCTTGCGTACTCGCCTTGGCCCGAGCCCCAACCGCCCGGCACATTCCACAGGCCCGCCATGCCGGCTGCACCTTCTTCACCGCTTGGCCCCGAGCCCCAACCGCCCGGCACATTCCTCCAACCCGCCTGCACGCTACATCTTCTTCACTTCTTTGAAACCCAGCTCCACTGCGGTCTCGCGCCCGAACATCTCCACGAAGATAGTCACGGTCCTCTTGTTTTCGTTCACGGCGGTGACTTTCCCGATGGTGCCCATCCAAGCTCCCGTGACCACTTCGATGGTGTCGCCCACCTTGAACTCCACCAGCACCTGCCTGGCGCGGAATCCCAGGTTATCCATCTCGTCCTGGGAGAGGGGGACAGGTTTGGATCCCGGGCCCACGAACCCCGTCACGCCCCGGGTGTTTCGCACCACGTACCACGTGTCGTCGTTCATGATCATGTGTATCAGGACATAGCCGGGGAACAGTTTCTTGTCAACCTGTTTCTCCACGCCGTTTTTCGTTTCCATCACTTCCTGCATGGGGACAGACACTTCCAAGATTTGTTCCTGCAATGCCCTGTTCTCGATGGTTTTCTCTATATCCATCTTCACTTTGTTTTCATAGCCTGAGTAGGTATGCACCACATACCAGCTTGCGTCTGCCATTTTCACCTCGAACCCTTAATCGGTTGCATCATAACAAGCTAAAGATCCGGTCCAAACCCGCCTTGAACACCAAATCCAGCAAGGCGATGACCAATGCCAGCGCAACTGTCGTGACCAGCACCGCAATGGTCTGTTTCACCACGTCGTCCTGCTTGGGCCAGACGATCTTGCGGTACTCGGTTTTCAGCCCTTTGACAAAGCCCGCGACCCTGCTTTCCTTTTCCTGCTTGCTTGCTTCTCCCATCACAATCACGCCTTTCACATAACCAATGTGGACACCCCGCCATTTTCAGTCTTCTTCGGCTGTAAAATGCCAGACAGGCTTACTTCGTCTCCTTGTGTACCGTATGGGTCCTGCAGAACCTGCAGAACTTCTTAGTTTCCATACGGTCAGGATGCGTCTTTTTGTCCTTGGTCGTATTGTAATTGCGCTGCTTGCAATCCGTGCACGCCAGAGTAATCCTTGTACGCACTGTTCCCACCTCCAATAATATTTTAAGCACAAAAAAAAGAACTTCGCTTCCAATTCGCACATGTGACTATACCACATACCCAAGGTTTCGTCAATGGGAAAATGAAAATTTTTACGCACGCCCCGCCGCTCACCCCACGATTGACATGGTCAGCGCGGGGATGAGCTGTTTCTTCCGGGAAACCACCCCTTCCAGGCGGATCGCCCCGCCCTCGGGGGATTGGCCGCCCTCCCACCCTTTGCCAAATGCCTCCAAGGCCGCCTGTCGCGCGCCCGCCCCGGCGCACAGCAGGTCCGTGGACTCGGTGAGTATGTCCGTGAGCATGAAAAACATCATGTCCATGCCGTGGCGCTCCCTGGCATCCTCCACGTAAGGGGTCATCCGCGCCTTAAGGGAACGCAGCTCGCCCGCATTGAGCGAGCTGATCTGGCCCACGCCGAAATGCACTTTCCCCGCATAGAATTCCTTGAAGTCCTGGTAGAATATCTCCTCGTCGCTCTTGCCTTTCAGGTTGCTCCCCGCCGCGAACATCTCCCCGGCGTACCCCTCGATGCCTATGCCCGCGGTTTTGGCCAGATCCCTGGCGGCCTTTTCGTCGGCAGGGGTGCACGTGGGCGACCTAAACAGCAGCGTGTCCGATATGATGGCGCTGCAGAGCAGCCCGGCGGTGTCCTTTTCGATGGGGGTTTTCGTCTCTTTGTACATCTGGTACACGATGGTGGCCGTGCACCCCAGGGGCTGGCAACGGAAAAACACCGGGGCGATGGTCTGGATGGTGCCCAGGCGGTGATGGTCAATGATCTCCCGCACGTCGGCGCCCTCGATGCCGTCCACGGCCTGGTCGCGCTCATTGTGGTCCACCAGTATCACCTGCTTGCCTGTGGCGCCCAGGAGGTTGCGCCTGGAAATCATGCCCATATATTTCCCGTCTTTGTCAATGATAGGGAAATCCCGGAAACGCCTGCTGGCCATGATGTCTTTGATGTCCTCGATGCGGTCGTCACATTCGAAGGTGATCAGGTTCTGTGTCTTCATAAAATGGTTGATAGGCATGCTTTGGTTGATGAGCCTGGCCGCCGTGTAGGCGTCGTATGGGGTGGTCATCACGGTGCACCCCCGCTCCGTGGCCAGTTTCTTGATGGTCAGGGATGGTGCGGCGCCCTCGCAGACGATGATGCAGTCCGCCTCCATCTCGATGGCGCACAGCTGTGACTCGTAACGGTTCCCCAGGATCACCAGGTCATGGGGCGAGATGTAATACTCCATCATGTCGGGGTTCGCGGCGGCGATGAGGACCTTCCCTTGGTCGAAATACCTCGTTTCGTCGCCCACCATCATGGCGCCCTCCAAGGTATCCACGATATTGGAGTAGCGGGTGTTCGCCTGGCTCAATATGCTGGAATCCAACACATTCATGTACGATTTCGTGATGTCGCCCACCGTGATCAGGCCTTCCAGCATACCATCTTCGGTGACCGCGGCCAGGGTCGTGGTGTTGTTTTCCTGCATGAAATTCCAGGCCTTTTTGAGCGAGATCCACTTGGAAACGCCCGGTGACTTGCGGATTTCGATGTCGCCGACCTGCGTTTTCACACTATCCACCAGGGCCGGCGCCTCCACGCCGAAATACTTCAGCACGAACTGGGTCTCCTCGTTCAGATGGCCCGCCCTGGCGGGCAGGTAAGAACCCCCATCCTTTGCGGTGGCCCCTTTGAGCCTGGCATAGCAAATCGCCGAACACACCGAATCCGTGTCCGGGTTCTTATGCCCAATGACTATCGTAGCTTTGTTTTGAGTATCCGGCATCCCGCCTCCCCCCAACACTCCAATCGGTGCAAACCCGGCGACGCTTAGCTGACCGGCCTACCCGTCCCGGCTCCAAGGAGCTGCGCCGCCCTGTCAGTCCAGTATCAGCCGCGCCGCGCCGTAGATCCCCGCATCGTTGCCCAGTGTGGCCAGGCGCAATTTGGCCTTGCGCTCGCTGATCGCGGCGGATTTGCGGTAGTGCCGGTCTATGATGTCGATGAGGAACTCCCCGGCCTTTGACACCCCGCCCCCTATCACGATAACCTCCGGGTCCACGGTGAGCGCCAGGTGGGCGAAAGCCACCCCCAGATAATACCCCACGTCGTCCATCACTTCCAGCGCAAGCGCATCACCCTCCTTTGCGGCGTCCAGCACGTCCTTGGCGGTCAATACCCCATTGAGCGGCGGCGCTGCTGATACTGCCGCCCCTTCACCGCCCTGTGCGGTCGGCACCGCCGATGCGTCACCCACTGTCAGGGTACCGCCACCTGCCGCCCCCTCCCCGCCCTGTGCGGCCGGCACCGCCGAAGCGCCATCCACTGTCAGGGTACCGTCACCTGCCGAAGCGCCATCCACCGTCGGGCCGCCCGCAACAGCCTGCGTTGCTTCGAATCCCCGCAGCGCAGACGGCCTGTCGTCCGCCGCAAGCGCCCGGCGCGCCTCCCTCACGATGCCGGTGGCGGAAGCATACTGCTCCAGGCACCCCTGCCCGCCGCAGTTGCAGTACTCCGTTTCGTCCCGCCGCACCCGGAAATGCCCGATCTCCCCCCCCAGGCCATGGCAGCCGGAGACGATTTTGTCACCCAATATGATTCCGCCGCCCACGCCCGTGCCCAGGGTCGCCATCACCAGGTCATGGTAGCCTTTGCCGCCCCCCTGCCACAGCTCCCCCAGCGCCGCCACGTTGGCGTCGTTGTTGCATCGCACGGGGACGCCGTCCAGCAGATCCGACAGCTCCTTGGCGGGATAGGCGTCCTTCCATCCCAGGTTGACGCAGACCTCCACATAGCCGTCGGGCATGACAGGCCCCGGCACGCCTATGCCGCAGCCTACCAGGTCGGACATCGCCCGTCCGCTCTGCGCAAACCGCGCCTTGATGGAGTCCGCCACGTCCGCCAGGATGTACTTGCCGTTTTCCTGGGTCCGGGTGGGCACCTCCCATTTGTCCAGCAGCGCCCCGTCCACCGTGAAAAGCCCGATCTTCACGCTGGTGCCGCCCACATCCAGCCCCAAACAGACATTCTCTCCCATACCGCCCCTTTCCAATCCGCTTTCCCTTATTACCTACTCCCTACTACCTATTCCCTGTTCCCTGTTCCCAGTCCCCCATTCACTGCTACCTATCCCCTACTCCCTATCCCCAACGCCCTAATTCTTCATCGCGATTTCCCGCAGGGCATCCCGGCACACCACGAAAAGGCTCGCCCCGTCGCCCCCGGCAAACACCTTGTCCACCGTGAAATCAAAATCCTGCTCGAACACATTGGTCCCCTTGCCATTGAAAACCTGGCAGCCGTTTTCATTGTACAGTATGATATAATCCCCGGAAACCGAAACCCCCGAGAAGGCAAATGCCGTCTCCTTGCCAAACGCCTGTGTCCCGTCGGGTTTGTACACATCCAGCCGATAGGGCAGCAGGGCATCGTCCGACTTGGACACCACTGCCAGGTAACGCTCGCTGGGCGCAATGGCCGCGATCTCCCCCGCATATGGCACATTGGCCAGAAGTACCGGGGACTTGACATTTTGCGTGCTGAAAAACGCCATGCCCATATCCGTGGCCACCAGGGAATAGATGTCCGAGAAAAACCACACCCGCACGGCCATGCTCCCTTCGCCCAGGTCGTCGAACCCGCCCACGAAACGGTTCGGCACATCCTTCCCCACATCGGAGAAATTGAAAAAAGCGGCGCTGCTTATGAGTTTGTCCCCCGACAGGCGAAAGAAGCTGCCCAGCAGCTGTGTCCCGTCGTCGGACAGCGCCACGTCAAATGGGAAGCCTATGTCCCCGTCCAGCAAACCCTTCATGCTGATGTCCAGCTGCGCCCCGTCTTTTCCGAACATGAGCACCATGTCTGCGTTCTTGTCCTGCACGATGGCCGCCACCACGCCCTGGGCCGACACGCTCACCTGCAGTATCGCGGCGGGGGTGGACGCCACGCCCTGCCTGCCCTCCCCATTGAAAATGTAGATCTGGTTCCCGCCCTGGTCCGCCACCGCGGCGTAGCTGCCTTTGCCGGCGGCCATGGGGGCCTTCATCTCGAAGCTCTGCATCCACAGGGTCTTCCCCTTGGCGTCGATGCATGACGCCCCGTCCTTGCTGTATTTGAGGATATGGGCCCCGAACTGCATGTACTGCGCGCCGCCGCCGCCGCTCTCCAGCGCCTTCTCCCATCGGAGCGCATACCCGCCATAATGGTGGTGGTCCCGGTAGTAGCGCACCCCGAAATACACCCCCGCCGCCAGCAGGGCAACTGCCAAAAAGACCGCCAGGCGCCTGCGCCGTACCCTTGCAATGTGCTGCTGCAGCTTGTTATCCAGTTTGTCGGTGGATTCGTTGCGCAATTAGGCTCCCTTGCGGTAGTGTTCGATGGCATCGTTTAGGTTGGTCGCGGTCCCTTCCGACAGCAGCCTCGTCAGGGCATCGATTTTGTCGGCGCCTAGGAATTCCTCGCCCAGATAGACCTTGTATTTGTCGGCTATTTCCAATGTTTTTTCCTTGATAAGCGACTGGATCGCCTCCAGGTCGGCCTTCCCCGCGTTGAGCGCCGCACTCTCCTCATCCAGCGCCTTCCGGTGCGTCTGGGTGATCTCGTCCGTTATGACCACCTTGGTCACAGTGTCAAATGTGTTCAGCGCGTCTTTCTTGCGCGCCTCCACCTCGTCGATCTCCTGCTCCAGGCGCGCGATCTCGTCATCGAAGCTCCCCAGGCCGTATGGCTGGTCGTCCTTGCCTTTCCTGATGGCTTTTTTCACCGCTTTTGCCTGTTTTTTGTTTTTGCGTATTCGGTCCCGCAGTGCCTTGCCCTGTTCCAGGACGGCGAGCTTCTTGGTCTTGGTGTGGTTCCCTATGAGCAGGTACAGCCCCCCGAACACCACGATTGCGGCTATGTAGATCAGCACCAGGTACATGGTGCGCCTGCCGGGGATCAGCTGGTATGCGCCATAAGGTATGAGCACGAAGCACACCACCAGCACTAGGAGCAGCCGCAGCACCTGGAAAAAGTGGGAAGGCATGTACAATGTGTAGAACCATTCGCTGTTGCAGAAACCCGGCACTTTGTTCTGTCGGAAAAGCGTCCTCACTTCGCCCACAAGCTCTTTGTTTTCTTTGTAAAAGCCTGCGGTGTCCTCGTGGATCTTCTCTTTCATGCCTTTGCTCTTCGCCTTTTCCCGAAGGGCTTTTTGTTTCTTGAGTTTATCCCCGGCAGCGGACAGTTCTTTGTCGTAGCTCGCGGACGCCTCCTCCCGCCGTTTCTTCACCGTGGCCGCGATCTGCGCCGCCAGGGCCTTTTGGTCGGCGTCCAATGTCTTGGCCGCTTTGGCGGTTTCGTCCTCCAGCCGCTTCTTCTCTTCCTTTGCGGCGGCCAGCGACAGCACGGCCCCTTTCGCCTCACCCAGCCAGGACACATAGTCAGTCCCGAAAGGGGCGGCGGCGGTCCCGCTGCCATATGCATCACCGGCGCCGCCCGAAAGCACGCCCGCAATCGCCCCGGTTGGTGCACCCCCGGTCTCGCCCTGGGGCGCGGCCGGGACTTCGCCGCCTTCCTGGCCGGTCCCGCTTCCATATGCATCGCCGTCGCCCCCAGATGGCACGCCCGCGGCCGCCCCGGTTGGTGCGCCCCCGGTCTCGCCCTGGGGCACGGCCGGGACTTCGCCGCCTTCCTGGCCGG
>JAISUG010000014.1 GCA_031272185.1 Lachnospiraceae bacterium | reverse complement strand
CCTGGATGAAGTGGTGGAGGCCGCCCGCAGCGGCGCCATGGAGGAGTGTTTCGGCACAGGCACGGCGGCGGTGGTCTCCCCGGTGGGCGAGCTGCGGTATATGAACGACCGCATGTCCGTGGGCGACGGCACCATCGGCGCGGTGACGAAGCGCATTTACGACACGATAACCGGCATCCAGCTGGGCCAGATCCAAGGGCCGGCGGGGTGGAGCGTGGAAGTGTAGGGCGGGGTGCGCCGAAACGCCCTGCCAGACATAGTTACTATGGCCGGCGCATGTTTCAAAAGTCAGGGCTTGCTGCCGGCATGCTCACATGCCGGTATACGAGCATGCCGGTATACGAGCGTGCTGATATGCGAGCGTGCTGATATGCGAGCATGCCGGTATACGAGCATGCTGATATGCGAGCGTGCCGATATGCATGCATGGCAGCATACGTGCATATCGGAATGCATGTCAGTTGCGTGTTTTTGCGGTACTTTGCATGAAAATAATTGGGCACTGGGCCTGCATCCGACGGGGGAAAATCTGCGGTGCAGGCCTTTTTCTTTGCAGTGTGAACAAATAAATGACGAAAATTTGAAAAAGATTTTACGGAAAAGTTGGGGAATTATTGTCGATATCCCTTGACTTTTCCCGATTTGGGTATAGAATGGTAATCGGTGGAAGTTGGGTTTTGATTGCGGCGGGTCAAAGAGTGCGGTTTGCTCCCTTTAGTGTATATTGCACGACCAAGCGTCTGCCGACATGCGGTTTTTTGCAGATTTTCACATGGGGCGCCGTGCGGTTTTGCACGAACCCCATGCACCTTACATAGGTACATGATCAAACGTCCCAAAGATTTCATAGTTTCACGAATCACGTGTTCCGACGGTTCTTTAGTATCTTGCGGCCGTAAGATGACCATTGAAACCAAGGAATTGGTGGGGCCGCAGGTGCTCACGCGGGTGTCAGCCCGCATTGGTACCTTATGCAGGAATGGAGGAAACCATGGGTAATGCATCACAGACGCCGGCAAGCAAGCGCATAGCTGACCTGCTTGACGACAGCAGCTTTGTGGAGGTCGGGGCTTTCGTGGCCGCCCGCAGCACTGACTTCCATATGGCAGAGAAAGCGACCCCGGGGGATGGGGTCGTCACCGGGTATGGCACCATCGGCGGCCAGCTGGTATACGTCTTTAGCCAGGATGCCACTGTCCTGGGGGGTTCCCTGGGCGAGATGCATGCCAAGAAGATCGCCCACTTGTACACATTGGCCCTGAAGATGGGCGCACCGGTCATCGGGCTGCTGGACAGCGCGGGGCTGCGCCTGGAGGAGGCCACCGACGCCCTCCATGGGTTCGGCAAATGGTACCTGGCCCAGACGAAAGCCAGCGGGGTGGTCCCACAGATCACCGCTGTATTCGGGCATTGCGGGGGCGGGCTGGCCCTGGCCGCGGGCCTTTCGGATTTCGTGTTGATGGAAAGCAAGTCCGCGAAGCTCTTCGTGAACTCGCCCAATGCCATCCCCGGCAACGACGCCTCCAAATGTGACAACGGCGGCGCCAAGTTCCAGAGCGACGAGGCGGGGCTGGTGGATTTCGCCGGCACTGAAAGCGAAGTGCTGGAGCTCATCCGCGAACTGGTGGGGCTGCTGCCCGCAAACAACGAGGACGACCAGTCCTACACGGACTGCGACGACGATTTGAACCGCCTGTGCGCGGGGCTGGAAAACTACGCGGGGGACACCGGGGAGGCCCTGCGGATCATTTCCGACGACCGGTTCTTCCTGGAACTCAAACCGGGCTATGCCAAGGGCATGGCGATCGGGTTCATACGTATAAACGGCGTGACCGTGGGCTGCGTGGCCAACCGCTCGGAAACCACTGACGGCGATGGGAAAAAGGAGAGCCTGGGCCCATGCCTCACCTACGAGGGCTGCAAGAAAGCCGCCAGGTTCGTGAATTTCTGTGACGCATTTGACATCCCGATACTGACCCTGGTGAACACCAGGGGGTACAAATCCACACTTGACGAGGAGCGCCACATCGCATCATCCGCGGCGTCCCTGACGTATGCTTTCGCCAATGCCACCGTGCCCAAGGTGACCGTGATCGTCGGCGACGCTTTCGGCAGCGCATACCTGGTGATGAATGGCAAGACCCTGGGGGCGGACGTGGTGTATGCATGGCCCACCGCCCAGATCGCCACCATGGACGCCCAGGCGGCGGCGAAGATCCTCTATGCGGACGAGATAGCGAAGTCTGACAATGCGGTTTCGTTCATCGCCGAAAAGGCGGGCCAGATCGCCGCGGGCCAGTCGGGCGCGGTTTCGGCCGCCAAACGGGGGTACGTGGACGACATCATCGAGGCGAACCAGACCAGGCAGCGGGTGGCGGCGGCATATGAGATGCTGTTCACCAAGCGCGAAGACCGCCCCGCGAAGAAACACGGGTCGCTGTAGCCCGGGGATGGCCCGCGCGACGGCAAGCCGCGGGCAGGTACGGGCATGGCCGACGGGCCTACGAAGGGCCGGGGCCGATGTATGGGCATGGCCGACGGGCCTACGAAGGACCGAGGCCGGTGTGCCGGCATGGCCGATGGCACTATGAAAGACCGGGGCCGATGTGCCGGCAAGGCCGACGGCCCTACGAAGGGCCGGGGCCGGTGTGCGGGCATGGCCGATGGCCCTATGAAGGACCGGGGCCGGTGTGCGGGCGGCGCGAAACATATGATGGGAGTATAGCGATATGAAATTGGGACATAGATTCAAGTGCATTTTGCCGGTGATTCTGGCGGCCTCCATGCTGCTGGCCCTGGGCGGGTGCGCCGCGGATCAGGCCGAGTCAGGCAGCGGTGAGATGGATGCCTACATGGTGGAAAGCCTGCATCCTATCCTGGTCAATGTGGTGACGCAGCTGAACCAGATGAGCCCCGCTGACAAAGCCACCACCCTGGAAACCGCCAAGAAGCAAAAGGACAACCTGACCGCCAGCGCGGTGGAAGGGTTTGAAAGCGTCCTGAAGGAGCTGGGGCCGTTCATCAACATCGACGATGCGCCGGCCAATGCCACCGCGCGCATCGACGATGACGGCGCTTACATCGTCACCGCCGTGGCGATATTCGGCAAGGACCGCCTGGTGGACGTGACGTTCCGCTGCGTGCTGGACGCCACCGGGAGCTCGATCTCCCCCACCGAGTCGTCCATGTCATTTGACCCCCGTTATACATTCGGCGAAAGGATGGCCAAGGCGGGGATGAACACCCTGATGGGCATGGGCACGGTGTTTAGCGTGCTGATCATCATCTGCCTGGTCATCAGCTGCTTCAAGTTCATAAACGAGTGGGAAAACCGCGCGAAAGGCAAGGCGTCGCCAAAGGCGACCTCCGGTTCCGGCACCGCGAAAGGGGCCGTGGCGGGTGGCGGCGCTGTGGCGGCAGGCGCCGGTGCTTTGGCATCTTCCGGGCCGGGCGCTGTGGCGGCAGGTGCGGCATCCGGCACGGGTTCGACAGCCGGCGCTGCGCCGTCCGGCGGTGGTGACCTGGAACTGGTGGCGGTGATCACGGCTGCCATCGCGGCGGCCACGGGCAAGTCGGTCCATGTGACGGGCGTGGCGCGCGCCCCGGTGGAGACGGTGCAGGACGGGCTGGTGGTGCGTTCCATACGCCGGGTCTCCGGCGGGGGGTGGAAGCGGACCTAGGGCGCATGACCGCATGACCACTTGATCGCACCGGGCGGCGACACCTGCGCCCGGCCAAAGAGTGGAAGCGGAATTGGGCGCATGCCCGCGGGCGATGCGGCCGCCTGTGCCTAGGGCGCCGGTGAACACGGCCGCCTGCGCCTAGGGCGCCGGTGAGCACGGATGGATGGGCCGCCCAGGGGACAAATGGGGGCGGCGGATGTTGGAAGAGGGAATCTGTACATTAATCGTCTGTACATAAATCGATGGAGGAAACCATGAAGAATTATACGATCACAGTGAATGGCAACGTCTACGAAGTGTCTGTGGAAGAGACGCATGGCACGGGGACGAAACATGAAACCAAGGCGGCATCCAAGGCCGCCGCAACGCCTGCACCGGCGCCTGCCGCCGCCGCCCCGGCCCCTGCACCTGCGCCCGCGCCGGCATCCGCGCCTGGGGGTGCGGCTGGCAGCGTGGCGGTATCGGCGCCCATGCCCGGGAAGATCCTGGCCGTGAAAGTGGCCCCCGGCCAGGCGGTGAAGAAAGCGGAGGTGCTCATCGTGCTGGAAGCCATGAAGATGGAAAATGAGATCGTGGCCCCCCAGGACGGCACCATCGCCAGCGTGAACGTGGGCAGCGGCGATTCCGTGGAGGCGGGCGCCACATTGATCACGATGGACTGATGCGGGCAATGTGGTTTTTATTGTCAACCGGCACCGTTTCGGGGGCAAGGGAAAACCGGATACATTCGGTAAGAGACGAAAAAGAGAGGGTATCATGACCTATATCTCAAACACTGTGTCAAATCTCATACAGCAGACGGCGTTTGCCAGCCTGTCATATGGCAACATCATCATGATAGCCGTCGCCTGCGTGTTCCTGTACCTGGCGATACGCAAAGGGTTCGAGCCCCTGCTGCTGGTGCCCATCGCATTCGGCATGATGCTGGTGAACATCTACCCGGCCATCATGGTCTCCCCGGAGAAATCCGACACCGGCGTGGGGGGGCTTTTGTACTACTTCTTCCTGCTGGACGAGTGGGCCATCATGCCGTCGCTGATATTCATGGGCATCGGCGCCATGACGGATTTCGGGCCCCTCATCGCCAACCCCAAGAGCTTCCTGCTGGGGGCGGCGGCGCAGTTCGGCATCTATGCCGCGTATTTCGTGGCCATTTTCCTGGGGTTCAATGACAAGTCCGCGGCGGCCATCTCCATCATCGGCGGCGCGGACGGCCCCACCAGCATCGTCCTGGCGGGCAAACTGGGGCAGACGGAGTTCATGGGGCCCATAGCTGTGGCGGCGTATTCCTACATGTCGCTGGTGCCCATCATCCAGCCCCCCATCATGAAGCTCCTCACCACGGAGAAGCAGCGCAAGATCCGCATGGAGCAGCTGCGCCCTGTTTCAAAGCTGGAGAAAATCCTGTTCCCCATCATCGTGACCATCGTGGTGTGCATGATCCTGCCCACCACGGCGCCGTTGGTAGGGATGCTGATGCTGGGCAACCTCTTCCGCGAGAGCGGGGTGGTGAACCAGCTCACCGAAACCGCATCCAATGCCCTCATGTACATCGTGGTCATCCTGCTGGGCACCAGCGTGGGCGCATCCACCAGCGCGGAGGCGTTCCTGAAAGCGACCACGCTGAAGATAGTGTTGCTGGGGCTGGTGGCGTTCGCATTCGCCACCGCGGCGGGGATCATGTTCGGCAAACTCATGATGGTGCTCACCGGCGGCAAGGTGAACCCGCTCATCGGCTCGGCGGGCGTGTCGGCGGTGCCCATGTCCGCCCGCGTCTCCCAGAAGGTGGGGGCCCAGGCCGACCCGTCGAATTTCCTGCTGATGCACGCCATGGGGCCCAATGTGGCGGGAGTCATCGGCACGGCCGTGGCGGCGGGGACGTTCATGGCGATATTCGGGGTGAAGTAAGTTGCGTCGCGCTACGGCGGCCCGCCTGGATGGTGATGCGCCAAACGGCGGCGGCATAGGAGCCATGGGGATGGCGCATCCTGGGGCCCGCCGCAACGGTGCGTGGTTTGGCCGAAATTGCCTTGCAGGGATATGCAGCGGCATACATTAGTGGACAGTGTCGGAAAATGGAGGGAAGATATGGCGGAAATCGCAAAGAAACCTGTCAAGATCGTGGAGACGGTGCTGCGCGACGCGCACCAGTCGTTGATCGCGACCAGGATGAAGACGGAGCAGATGCTCCCGATAATCGACAAGATGGACCAGGTGGGCTACCACTCCGTGGAGTGCTGGGGCGGGGCCACATTTGACGCGCCCCTGCGGTTTTTGAAAGAGGACCCCTGGGACCGGCTGCGGCTCCTGAAAAAGGGGTTCAAGAAGACGAAGCTCCAGATGCTCTTCCGCGGGCAGAACATCCTGGGGTACAACCACTATGCGGACGACGTGGTGGAGTATTTCGTGCAGAAATCCATCGCCAACGGCATCGACATCATCCGCATATTTGACTGCCTGAACGACCTGCGCAACCTCCAGACCGCGGTGAGCGCCACCAAGAAGGAGAAGGGCCACGCCCAGATCGCGCTGTGCTACACGCTGGGCGACGCGTACACGATGGACTACTGGACGGACATCGCCAAGCGCATCGAGGACATGGGCGCGGACTCCCTGTGCATCAAGGACATGGCGGGCCTTCTGGAGCCTTACGCCGCCCAGGAGCTGGTGGGGGCGCTGAAAGCCACCGTGAGCCTGCCCATCGACCTGCACACACATTATACGTCGGGACTGGCTTCCATGACGTACCTGAAAGCGGTGGAGGCGGGGTGCGACATCATCGACTGCGCGAGCTCGCCTTTCGCGCTGGGGTCCAGCCAGCCCTCCACCGACGTGATGGTGGAGACTTTCCGGGGGACGCCCTACGACACGGGGCTCAACCAGGACATCATGACGGAAATCTGCGACTATTTCTCCCCACTGCGGGACGAAGCCATAAAGAGCGGCCTGCTCAACCCCAAGGTGCTGGGCGTGGACATCCAGGCGCTGCGCTACCAGATCCCCGGCGGGATGCTTTCGAACCTCATCAGCCAGCTCAAGGAAGCGGGCAAGGAGGACAAGCTCCGGGAGGTGTTGGAGGAAGTGCCCCGGGTGCGCAAGGATTTCGGCGAGCCGCCCCTGGTCACGCCGTCATCCCAGATCGTGGGCGTCCAGGCGGTGTTCAACGTCATCGCCGGGGAACGCTACAAGATCATCCCCAAGGAGAGCAAGAAGATCCTCATGGGCGAGTTCGGGCAGACCGCGGAGCCCTTCAACCCCGAGGTCCAGAAGAAAGCCATCGGCGACGAGACGCCCATCACCTGCCGCCCCGCGGACCTGATCCCGCCGGAGCTGCCCAAGTTCGAGAAGGAGGTGGCCCGCTGGAAACAGCAGGACGAGGACGTGCTCACATATGCGCTCTTCCCCAAGGTGGCGGAGGAATACTTCGAGTACAGGGAGGCGCAGCAGACCCACATCGACCCCTCCGCCGCGGACAAAGGAAACAAGGCGTACCCGGTGTAAAGAGCGGCTCTAAGCCGCTCAGCGGCTCTAAGCCGCCCGGAGGCTCTAAGTCGCCCGGAGGCTCTAAGCCGCCCGGAGGCTCGTCCTGTAGCGGTCGAACCGACGGACATTCTCTTGTTCGATGTTGCCCCGCCGTCTAACCTTTACGCAAAGCTGTGACTAATGCCGAATGCGCATTGTTTGGTCGGCGGGGCAATAAATGCCTTGACAATTCGGGGATTGGTGCATATAATTTGACCTATTGGATGAGGGGAGCTGCCTATGTGAGTTGAGGGCGTGGGTTTGTGGTGAGAACCCGACCGGCGGCGGTATGGCCACCGGGGCGTCGGCGGTTTGCCAGAGCCAGGCCCAGTTTGCAGGCAGGATGCCGGGAAAGCGACAAGATGTGATGCTTTGGCCTTCGCCCTGATAGGGGGCGGGGGCTTTTTTTACAAAGCGGGAGGGCTGTATGTACGAGAAAGTTTCAACCGACCTGAAGTTCGTGGAGCGGGAGAAAAAGGTCGAGGCGTTTTGGAAAGAGCACGACATATTCGAAAAGAGCATCAAAAACCGCGAGGGGTGCCCCACATACATGTTTTACGACGGCCCCCCCACGGCCAATGGCAAGCCACACATCGGGCATGTGCTCACCCGGGTGATAAAGGACCTGATCCCCCGCTACCGCGCCATGAAAGGGTACATGGTGCCCCGGAAGGCGGGGTGGGACACCCATGGGCTGCCGGTGGAACTGGAAGTGGAGAAAAAGCTGGGGCTCAACGGCAAGGAACAGATCGAGGCTTACGGCCTGGAGCCGTTCATCGCCCACTGCAAGGAAAGCGTGTGGAACTACAAGGGCATGTGGGAGGATTTCTCCGACACCGTGGGTTTCTGGGCGGACATGGAGCACCCCTACGTGACCTACCACAACGAATACATCGAGTCGGAGTGGTGGGCCCTGAAAGAGATCTGGGAAAAGGGCCTGCTGTACAAAGGCTTCAAGACCGTGCCCTACTGCCCCCGCTGCGGGACGCCCCTGTCCAGCCACGAGGTGGACCAGGGGTACAAGGTCGTGAAGGAACGCTCCGCGGTGGCGAAGTTCCGCATGAAGGGGGAGAGTGGCCCCCACGGGGAGGACGTGTGGTTCCTGGCTTGGACCACCACTCCCTGGACCCTGCCGTCCAATGTGGCCCTGTGCGTGAACCCTGACGAGAAGTACGTGAAGGCGCTGGCGGGCGGCGAGGTGTACATCCTGGCCGAGGCGCTGTGCGAGACGGTGCTGGGGGGCGCAGGGGGCGCGAAACCGGCGGGCGGCGCCGATGCCGCAGGCCATGCGGCGGGCGGCGGGAAGCACGGATCCGGTGCCGCCGATGAGGCGAGACATGCAGCCGGCGGCGCAGGACAAGCGATACCGGGGGCGGCAGCGGCCGGCCAGCCCGGGCCGCAGGACTGCGGCGCCGAGGCAGGCCATGCGGACGCCGGCACACCCGCTGCATCTGCCGCCGACGAGTTGAAACACGCATCCGCCGCCCCCGCCGCCCCATACGAGGTCCTGGCCGCCTACACGGGCAAGGACCTGGAACACATGGAATACGAGCCGCTCTTCCCCTTCGCACACCCGAAGGAGAAGGCGTTTTACGTGGTCTGCGACAAATACGTGACCCTCACCGACGGCACGGGCATCGTCCACATCGCGCCGGCCTTCGGCGAGGACGACAACCGCATCGGGCGCGTCTACGGCCTGCCTTTCGTGCAGTTCGTGGACGGCAAGGGGGAGATGACCAAGGAGACCGCCTGGCCGGGCGTGTTCTGCAAGGACGCGGACAAGCTCATACTGGACGAACTGCGCTCCCGGGGGCAGCTCTTCTCGGCGCCGTCCTACGAGCACAACTACCCGCACTGCTGGCGGTGCGACACGCCGCTGATCTACTACGCCAGGGAGTCATGGTTCATCAAGATGACCGCGGTGCGGGATGACCTGCTGCGAAACAACGCCACCATCAACTGGGTGCCGCCGAACATCGGCAAGGGCCGCTTCGGCGACTGGCTGGAAAATGTCCAGGACTGGGGGCTGTCCCGGAACCGCTACTGGGGCACCCCGCTCAATATCTGGGAGTGTGCATGCGGGCACCAGCACAGCATCGGGAGCATCCGGGAACTAAGGGAAATGTCCCCCAACTGCCCGGAGGGCATCGAGCTGCACCGCCCATTCATCGACGAGGTGACCATCACCTGCCCCAAGTGCGGCGCCCAGATGCGGCGGGTGCCGGAGGTCATCGACTGCTGGTTCGACTCCGGGGCCATGCCGTTCGCACAGCACCATTACCCATTTGAAAACGACGAGCTGTTCTGGAAGCAGTTCCCGGCGGATTTCATCTCCGAGGCCGTGGACCAGACGAGGGGGTGGTTCTATTCTTTGCTGGCCATCTCCACGCTGATATTCAACAAATCCTCTTTCCGCAACTGCATCGTCATGGGCCACGTGCTGGACAAAAACGGCGTGAAGATGAGCAAGTCCGCCGGCAATGCGGTGGACCCCTTCGAGGCATTGGAAAAGCACGGGGCGGACGCCATCCGCTGGTATTTCTACGTGAATTCGGCGCCCTGGCTGCCAAACCGGTTCTACGACCAGGCGGTGACGGAGTGCCAGCGCAAATTCATGGGGACGCTGTGGAACACATACGCATTCTACGTGCTGTATGCGGACATCGACGCCTTCGACCCCACCAGGCACACATTGGAGTACGCGCAGCTGCCCGTGATGGACCGCTGGGCGCTCTCGAAGCTCCATTCCCTGGTGGCGAAAGTGGACGACGACCTGGCCAACTACCGTGTGACGGAGGCCGCCCGCGCCCTACAGGGGTACGTGGAGGAGCTGAGCAACTGGTACGTGCGCCGGTGCCGGGACCGATTCTGGGGCCCCGGGATGGAGCGGGACAAGGTGAACGCCTACATGACACTCTACACCGCGCTCACCACCCTGTGCAAGGCCGCCGCGCCCATGGTGCCATTCATCACGGAGAACATCTACCAGAACATCGTGCGCACCGTGGACCCCGGGGCGCCAGAGAGCATCCACCTGTGCGACTTCCCGGCATCCGAGGCGTCCTACATCGACAAGGAGCTGGAGGCGCAGATGGACCTGGCCATGAAGATCGTGGTGATGGGCCGCGCCGCGCGCAACACCGCAGGGCTCAAGAACCGCCAGCCCATCGGCGAGATGTTCGTGAAGTCGGAGGCGCAGCTCTCCCCCTACTACCTGGACATCGCGGCAGAGGAGCTCAACGTCAAGCGCATCACGTTCACCGGGGACGTGCGGGCGTACACCACATACACATTCAAGCCCCAGCTCAAGACCGTGGGGCCCAAATACGGCAAGCACCTGGGGCACATCAAAAATGTGCTGGCGGGGCTGGACGGCAATGCGGCCATGGATGAGCTGAAAGCATCCTCCGGGCTGTCATTTGCCGTGGACGGCACGGACATCGTGCTGGGGGAGGAGGACCTGCTCATCGAGGTGGCCCACACGCCGGGGTATGTGGCGGAGACGGACGCGAAGATGGCTGTGGTGCTGGACGTGCGCCTGACGCCGGAGCTCATCGAGGAAGGGTATGTGCGGGAGATCGTCAGCAAGGTCCAGACCATGCGCAAGGAGGCCGGGTTCGAGGTGGTGAACCACATCCGGCTGTACATGACGGGCAATGACAAGCTGGCACGGGTGGCCACCTCCAACGGGGCGCGCATCCGCAAGGAAGTCCTGGCGGACGCGCTGGAGCTGGGGGCGGACGGGGGCGGCCTGCACGCGGCCGATGCCGGCAAGGCCGCCGGGCACGAAGCGGCCGCCGCGGCCCAAGGGGCCGACGCCGTTACGGCGCATTCCGGGGCATCGGCCGGTTTTGCGGCCTGGAACAGTGTGGCGTTGGGAATGATTGGAAACAAGGACAATGACAAGGGCGGGTTCGCAGGCGCCATCTACACGAAAGCGTGGGATATCAATGGGGAACCTGTTGCACTGGGTGTTGAGAAGATCTCATAAGGGGACGGACATGGCGACAACCACAGATGGTAAAGACGGGGCGGCGCAATCGGTGAAAAACCAGGCCGCGGGCGGTGACGGGAAAAACCCGACAGGATACGGCGGGGAGAAAGACCGGGCCGCGGTCGGGGAGAAAGAACAGGCCGCAGACGGGGTGAAAAACCGGGCCACAGGCGGGGTGAAAAACCGGGCCGGCGGCGGGGACGGGAAAGAAAACGGGCGCGCCCAGGCCGAGGAGCTGCGCCAGTTCGGCATGGATGAGCTGGAGGCGGATGGCAAGGAGGCGGGTTTTGACAGGGAGATGTTCAAGACCACCGTCATTTACAATGTGAAGGCTTTGTTCCGCAAGACTCTGGAGGATGCGTCCCCGGAGGAGATCTACCAGGCGGTGGCCTATGCGGTGAAGGACATCATCGTGGACGAGTGGATCGCCACTCACAAGGTGTACGAGCAGCAGGACGTGAAGACGCTGTACTACCTGTCCATGGAGTTTTTGGTGGGGCGGGCCCTGGGCAACACCCTGCTCTCCATCATGGCGGACCGCGACGTGAGGGAGTGCCTGGCCGAGCTGGGGGTGGATTTGAACATCATCGAGGACCAGGAGCCGGACCCCGCGCTGGGCAACGGCGGGCTGGGGCGGCTTGCGGCGTGCTTCCTGGATTCATTGGCCACGCTGGGCTACCCCGCTTACGGCTGCGGCATACGCTACCGCTACGGGATGTTCAAACAGCAGATCAAGGACGGCTACCAGGTGGAGGCCCCGGACGACTGGCTGAAAAACGGCTATCCTTTCGAGGTGCGCCGGAATGAATACGCCACGGAGGTGAAGTTCGGCGGCTATGTCACCTCCCAGTGGAAAGACGGCAGGAGCTACTACGTGCTGGAGGGCTACCAGTCTGTGTTGGCCGTGCCCTACGACCTCCCGGTCGTGGGTTATGGGAGCAACGTGGTGAACACCCTGCGTATCTGGGACGCCCAGCCCATCAACACATTCAACCTGGAGTCATTTGACAGGGGGGACTACCAGAAAGCGGTGGAGCAGGAGAACCTGGCGCGCACCATCTGCGAGGTCCTCTACCCCAACGACAACCACTATGCGGGGAAGGAGCTGCGGCTGAAACAGCAGTATTTCTTCATCTCCGCCAGCGTCCAGCGCGCCGTGGCCAAGTACAAAGAAAAACACGCCGACATGCGCCGGTTCCACGAGAAAAACGTGTTCCAGCTCAACGACACCCACCCCACGGTGGCGGTGCCGGAGCTGATGCGCATCCTCCTGGACGAGGAGGGCCTCACATGGGACGAGGCCTGGGACGTGACCACGAAAACCTGCGCCTACACCAACCACACCATCATGTCGGAGGCATTGGAAAAATGGCCCATCGACCTGTTTTCCAGGCTCCTGCCCAGGGTCTACCAGATCGTGGACGAGATCAACCGCCGCTTCATGATCCAGATCAAGGACCGCTACCCCGGCGACGACTCCAAGATCGCCAAGATGGCCATCCTGTACAATGGGCAGGTGCGCATGGCTTTCCTGGCCATCGCGGGGAGCTTTTCCGTGAACGGCGTGGCCCGGCTCCATACCCAGATCCTGGAAAAGCAGGAGCTGCGTGATTTCTACCAGATGACGCCGAAAAAGTTCAACAACAAGACCAATGGCATCACCCAGCGGCGCTTCCTGCTCCACGGCAACCCCTTGCTGGCGGCGTGGGTCACGGAAAAGATCGGCGACGGCTGGATATGCGACCTGCCCCAGCTGGCGAAACTCAAACCCCTGGCGGACGACCCTGTGGCGCTGGGGGAGTTTGGGGACATCAAGCGGGAAAACAAGCTGCGCCTGGCCCGGTACATCAAGGCGCACGGCGGCATCGACGTGAACCCGGATTCCATTTTCGACGTGCAGGTGAAAAGGCTCCACGAGTACAAACGGCAGCTGCTGAACATCCTCCACGTGATGTTCCTCTACAACAAACTCAAGGACAACCCCTCCCTGGACATGGTGCCCCGCACGTTCATATTCGGCGCGAAGGCGGCGGCGGGGTACGTCAGGGCGAAGCTCACCATCAAGCTCATCAACAGCGTGGCCCAGGTGATCAACGCCGACGAGACCATCGGCGGCAAGCTGAAAGTGGTGTTCATCGAGGACTACAAGGTGTCCAACGCCGAGATCATCTTCGCCGCGGCGGAGGTGAGCGAGCAGATCTCCACCGCCAGCAAGGAGGCATCCGGCACCGGCAACATGAAGTTCATGCTCAATGGCGCACTGACCCTGGGGACCATGGACGGGGCCAACGTGGAGATCGTGGAGGAAGTGGGCGCGGACAATGCATTCATCTTCGGCATGTCCTCGGACGAGGTCATCGGCTACGAGAAAAACGGCGGCTACGACCCCATGGAGATATTCAACCACGACCCGGAGATCCGCCGGGTGCTGATGCAGCTGGTCAACGGGTTCTACGCGCCCGACAACACGGAGCTGTTCCGGGAGCTTTACAATTCCCTCCTCTACCGCAGCGGCAATACGCCTGCGGACGTGTACTTCATCCTGAAGGATTTCCGTTCTTATGCGGACGCCCAGCAGCGGGTGGACGGCGCATACCGGGATCAGGACGACTGGAACCGCAAGGCGCTGCTCAATGTGGCGTCCTCCGGGAAGTTCTCCTCGGACCGCACGGTGGAAGAGTACGTGCGGGATGTCTGGAAACTGCAGAAGGTGAAAGTGACGGTGTGATTGCGGGCCCAGTTACAGGTCACTTGGCCGACGAGGCGGCCCGCATCGGCGCCGAAGCGACATGTACGCAGGGCCCAGCCCGCATGCCATTTTTTACAGGTTTTGTTGACAAATATGGGAAATGGATATATACTTTGGGTGATTGAGGGAGTTTTGATTCCTGTGGGTCTTTGGGCGTGGACTTTGGCGCATGTCAAACGGTGTCTCGAAGGAGGGAACCATGGCAGAGGATAAGAAAAGCACACCTATAGAAGATACGATAAAAACGAAGCTGGATGAGCTTGGCGAGAAAGCGGCGCCTGTGCTGAAAGACGCGGAGAAAGTGGTTAAAGATGCAGCCGACAAAGTGGCCCCTGTGGTGAAGGATGCCGCCGAGAAAGTGGCCCCGGTGGCCGAGAAAGTGACCGCAAAGGTGAAGCCCGTGGCGGACGACGTGGTGGCCAAGGTGACCCCGGTGGCTGAGAAAGTGGCCGCTAAGGTGAAACCTGTGGCGGATGATGTGGTGGCCAAGGTGACGCCGGTGGCGAAGGACGTGGCCGCGAAAGTGAAGCCCGTGGCGGACGACGTGGTGGCCAAGGTGAAACCCGTGGTGAAGGATGCGGCAGACAAAGTGACGCCGGTTGCAAAGGACGTGGCCGCGAAAGCGGAAGAGCTGGTGAAAAAAGCAGAAAAACCTGTGAAAGCGGTTGCCTCTGACGTGGCGGCCAAGGCGGAAAAGGTGGTGAAGACAGTGGAAAAACCTGTAAAGGCGGCGGCCAAGGATGTGGCGGCCAAGGCAGAAAAAGCAGTGAAGAAGGCTGAGCCTTCCGTGCGCAAAGCGGCCGGGGAGGCGAAAGCGGCGGCCAAGGACGTGACGGCCACGGTGAAGACCACGGCCAAAAAGGCTGCCACAGCCACGAAGAAGGCGGCGACGGCCACGAAGGCCGCTGCGGCGAAAGTGACGGCCCCCAAGGCGGTGGTCAACCTGCAGTTTGGCGGTAAGGAGTTTTCCACCGACGAAATCTTGAAGAAGGTGCAGGAGTCCTATGGGCAGCTCTCCGGCGGCGCGGCCCTCAAGAAAGTGGAGCTCTACGTCAAGCCCGAGGAGTCCGCGGTTTACTACGTGGCCAACGGCGAGGCGAAGGACGAATACAGGGTGCAGCTGTAAGTAGGCGCATCCCGGCAAGAACGGCTGCCATGCTGATCGGATCCAAGCATGGCCCCGGCAAAATGATCGACGAAAGAAGCCGTGTGCCGACGCATATGGCTTTTCTTTTGCGTTACCCGGGCCGCCACGGCCTTCTCACGACCGACTGGGGAATGGCCTGTAACCTTTTACGAAACAGACAGAATATGGTAATCATGAGTTCATTGTATTCGGTTTGGGCGTGTGGTAAAATGGGATTTGTTATCAGTTAACTGGGGTTTTCGGCATGGCATGGTGCGGTGGTTTCGCCGGATTTCGTGTCTTGCCATTCAGGATGAGGTTATATGCGGCAGAAAATCTACACTGTGGGGATGGTCATATGCCTGGCGGTCATGCTGGTGAGCGGGTTCATGATCGTTCGGGGGATGCTGGAAAAATGGCAGCGCCAGCGGGAGTTTGGCGACCTGGCGGCGCTGGTGCAGTCCGGCGGGGCGGTGGCAGGCGCTGCCGGCGACGGGGCGGGCGCCGCAGGTGGCGCTGTGGATGGCCCCGGCGCAGGCAGCGGTTTGGACGGTTCGGGGGAAGCGGGGCCGGCATCCGGCGCCGGCGAATCCGGTCCGGGCGCCGATGGTTCCGGGGGATCTTCCGGCGACTTAGGGGCCGGTCCGGGCAGCGGCGCCGGTGACGGCTCAGGCTCCGGCGATGGCAGCGAAGTGGCGGGGGTAGCTTCACAGGTCCCTTCGGGGGCCGCAACGGTCTTCCCCAACACCAACGGGCTCTATGCCATCGGGTCCAAGGATGGCAAGACCGCATTTGAAACATACATCGCCGTGTACGAGCGCAACCCGGACCTGGTGGGGTGGATTTCCATCCCCGACACCCAGATCAATTACCCCGTGATGCAGACTGTGGCTGAACCGGATTATTACCTAAAGAAGGATTTCGAGAAGAAGGCCAGCGCCTACGGCGTGCCTTACATCCAGGAGAACTGCGTCATCGCCAAGAACGTGGTGAGCGACAACCTCATCATCTACAGCCACAACATGAAAAACGGCACCATGTTCCATGCGCTGGTGTCCTACCAGAAAAAGGCTTTCTACGACAAGCACCCCTACATCTACTTCGACACGCTCTATGGGTTCGGGAAGTATGAGATCATCGCCGCGTTCAAGACCGAGGCGGACTCAGCCAAGGGGTTCGCATACTACGACTTCGTGGATGCCCACAGCGAAAAGGAGTTTGATGCCTATGTGGAAAGCGTCAAGGGCATCGCATTTTACGACACCGGCGTGGGCGCCGTCTACGGGGACAAGCTCATCACACTGTCCACCTGCGAGTATACCTTAAGCGACGGGCGTTTCGTGGTGGTGGCGAAGCAGGTGCCCTGGGAGTGATGCGCCCGAACCGTCAGCGCTTCGTCAGCGCAACAGCATTTTTTGTGCAATTTTTTGCTGGACAAATCCGCCAATAGGTGAGAAAATATAGCCGGTGTTGCGGCAACCGTCGGGGCACATGACCCTGTGGCCCAAGGGGTTGCCGGTCACAATATAATCTGTGTGGGCTGCATTTTCAGCTTTAAGTCCGCCCGAAAGGAGTTATTGCATGATCTATTCACACGAAGTGGAGGCGATGTGTCCGGTCGCCCAGGGCGTCCACCACGGCGCGGCGCCCATCCCAGAGGAAGCCAAGTGGGTGCAGGCGAAGCAGGTGGGCGACATCTCCGGGCTGACCCACGGCGTGGGCTGGTGCGCCCCCCAGCAGGGCGCCTGCAAGCTGACGCTGAACGTAAAGGAGGGCGTGATCCAGGAAGCCCTCATCGAGACCATCGGCTGCTCCGGCATGACGCACTCGGCGGCCATGGCGGCGGAGATCCTGCCGGGCCTCACGGTGCTGGAGGCATTGAACACGGACCTGGTGTGCGACGCCATAAACACTGCCATGCGGGAGCTCTTCCTGCAGATCGTCTACGGCCGCAGCCAGAGCGCATTCTCCGAGGACGGGCTGCCCATCGGGGCGGGCCTGGAAGACCTGGGCAAGGGCCTGCGCTCCCAGATCGGCACCATGTACGGCACATTGAAAAAAGGCCCCCGCTACCTGGAGATGGCGGAGGGGTACGTGACCGGCCTGGCCCTGGACGAGGAGGGCCTCATCATCGGCTACCAGTTCGTGAACCTGGGCAAGATGACCGACTTCATCAAGAAGGGCGACGACCCCAACACCGCATACGAAAAGTCCAAAGGGCAGTACGGGCGGGTGGCGGACGCGGCGCGTATCATCGACCCGAGGAAAGAGTGAGAGGGTTTTGCCGCATGGGTGACGTATGGCCGTCGTTCATGTATGCCTGTGCAAAAAACGCACCGGCGGGCGAAGGGGCGACGACTTCCGGGCACAGCGGCGATACCCTGCGATCTGCACGAAATGACGGATGGGTGAAAATGAGAGTTGTCAGAAGGAGAACGACACATGGCTTTGTTTGAATCATATGAGCGGCGCATCGACCAGATCAACGCCGCGCTGAAAGAAAACGGCATATCTTCCATCGAGGAAGCGGAGAAGATCACCAAGGACGCCGGGCTGGACGTGTACAAACTGGTGGAGGGCATCCAGCCGATCTGCTTCGAGAATGCCAAATGGGCGTATGTGGTGGGGGCGGCCATCGCCATCAAGAAAGGCTGCCGGAGGGCCGCGGATGCGGCGGCGGCCATCGGCGAGGGGCTGCAGTCGTTTTGCATCCCGGGTTCCGTGGCGGACCAGCGCAAGGTGGGCCTGGGCCATGGCAACCTGGGCAAGATGCTCCTGGAGGAGACCACGGACTGTTTCTGCTTCCTGGCGGGGCATGAGTCCTTCGCCGCGGCGGAGGGCGCCATCGGCATCGCCGAGAAGGCGAACAAGGTCCGCCAGAAACCCCTGCGGGTCATATTGAACGGCCTGGGCAAGGATGCGGCGCAGATCATCTCCCGCATCAACGGGTTCACCTATGTGGAGACGCAGATGGACTACTACACCGGCGAGGTGAAGGAAGTGTTCCGCAAACCCTACTCCACCGGCCTGCGCGCCAAGGTGAACTGCTACGGCGCCAACGACGTCCGGGAGGGCGTGGCCATCATGTGGAAGGAGAGCGTGGACGTGTCCATCACGGGCAACTCCACCAACCCCACCCGGTTCCAGCACCCGGTGGCGGGCACCTACAAGAAAGAATGCACCGAAAAGGGCAAGAAATACTTCTCCGTGGCCAGCGGCGGCGGCACCGGGCGCACCCTGCACCCGGACAACATGGCGGCGGGCCCCGCTTCCTACGGCTTCACCGACACGTTGGGCCGGATGCACTCCGACGCCCAGTTCGCCGGCTCCTCCTCCGTGCCCGCCCACGTGGAGATGATGGGACTCATTGGCGCCGGCAACAACCCAATGGTTGGCATGACTGTAGCCGTGGCTGTCTCCCTGGAGGAAGCCGCCAAGGCCGGGAAATTCTAAGAACCGTTGATACACAAGGGTTTGCGAAAGCAGGTAGGAGTGGTAAAACGCGTGAAAATGCGTACCACTCCTACACTAAGTCTACACTAAGTCTACACCACAACTACACTACTCCTACATTACTCCTATATTACTCCTACAGTTGGATTCCTACATAAGAACCCCTATTCCGCCGCTGACGTCGGCGGCACAAATAGTGATGAAAACGTGCTGATGTTTTCACACGAACTCCTACATTGCTTTTATGCTTTTGTGTGCGTCCATTTGCTGCTGCAGTCCACTGACTTCTGCTTCGGTCAATCCGGTGCACTCGGCAACCAGCGTCGGTGATAAGTTATGAGCCAGCATACGCCTGGCATTCTCCAATGAGTTCTGATGCGCCGCTTCCTTCGCCCGCACTTCGGCGAAAGTCTCAGTGTTCCATTCCTGTATCAGCATGTTGTGTACCTCCGATCCATGTTTTAAGAGGTAATCCTTGAGAATCCCCTCATCTATGCACTCCCGTACCGCCCTGGTGATCGCTTCCGGCAGTTCGCTGCCCTCTTCTTGGTAGCACGTAACCCGATCGCTGAACTCCACATATCCACTCAGGATGTCGCTCTTGCCGATGAGTTCTGTGTTGTGGCCTTTGTTAATGTTCAGCACCGTAAGCGTCAGTTCCAATGAAATCTCCGCACCGAACACCTCCCCCGGTGCTATTGATTCAAATGCGTCTGACAACTTCATCGTCTGTATATCGTCGCATTCCTCTTTGCCGTTGTAAAGGACGAAGAACTGCGGCTTTGGTATCTTCACGAGGCTGCGTTACATCCTTTACCTCCACATCCTGTGGCAAATCGAGCGGCAC
>JAISUG010000093.1 GCA_031272185.1 Lachnospiraceae bacterium | reverse complement strand
ACCCTGACGGTGGGTTTCCTGGACGGGATGACCATGGTGGTGCTGGTGAGTGACCGGGGGTTCGGGGAACTCTTCCCGTCCTCGGGGGCCCAGATCAAGCAGGAGGTGATGCTGTGGGGCTGATACTGTGCCGGGAGGAGAGCGTCACCAGGCCGCTATACATCGAGAGCCTGGAAGTGCGGCTGTACTCGTCCTATGAACTGTGTTACTTCATATACCATTTCCCGCTGCTGGCCCTGGACCATTTCCTGGACGACGACCTGCTGCGTTTCTTGCGGGAGGACCTGGACCTGGGGCACCTGGCGGCCAAGCTGGAACGGGGCGCGGATATGGGCGAGGCGCCGGAGGGGCTATTGGTGGCGGTGCTCCAGGAATGTGAGTATTTCACCCAGCGGGAGGTGGACCAGTTCCAGAAACAGCTGGACGTGTACCGCAGCCTCAACGAGGCGGACTATGCCAAGGCCAAGGCGGATGCCTATGTGAAGCGGGGGCAGCAAAAAAAGGCCGCGATACTCTACGAGCAGATGCTAAAGCTCACCGGCAAGCCTTACGACAGGCCCAAATGGCGGGGCGAGGTGTGGGCGGCGCTGGGGGCGGCCAGGGCGAGGATGTTCGCATTCGAATCGGCCATGGAGGCGCTGGACCATGCGTACAAATACCTGCAAAGCGGCGACATATTGAAACAGATGTACGTGCTGACCATACTGGAACCCACCCTGACACTGGATCCGGGCTATATGGAAATCATCGGCGTCGCGCAGATCGCCAGGTGGGACCAAGAAGTGGGCCGGATGCAGGACGAGGTAAGGGGCGACGACAAGTGGGGGCAGATCGGGGAGATGGACGAGACTGCGGTGGATGCGCTGCTGGAGTCCTGGAAGCAGGAGTACCGCAGCGTGTGAGGGCAATCGGCACGGCCAGAGGCCCGTCGCCCCATGCCGCAGGAGTACCGCAGCGTGTGAGGGTGAATCCGCCGCCGACCACGGGCAGTGCCGGACGGCAATCGGGCCAGCCGGTCCAGGCCCAAGGGTTGCGGCCTCGCCAAAACTACGGCCGCCGGACCGGTCATGGCCCATACAGCAACGACGCCAACACTCGGAAAGAGGATACAATGAAAGAGCTTGAGAAGAACTACAACCCGGAGGAGATCGAAGACAAGATCTACAAGATGTGGCTGGACGGCAAGTATTTCCATGCACGGCCCAACCCCGCAAAAAAACCGTTCACCATCGTGATGCCGCCGCCCAATATCACCGGGCAGCTGCACATGGGCCATGCCCTTGACAACACCATCCAGGACATACTCATCCGATACAAGCGCATGGCGGGATATGAGGCGCTATGGCAGCCGGGCACCGACCATGCCGCCATCGCCACGGAAGTGAAGGTCATCGACAAGCTGCGGGGCGAGGGCATCGACAAGGCGGACCTGGGCAGGGAAAAATTCCTGGAGGCGTGCTGGGAGTGGCGCAAGGAGTACGGATCCATCATCATCAACCAGCTGCACAAACTGGGCTCGTCCGCGGACTGGGACCGGGAGCGGTTCACCATGGACGAGGGGTGTTCCGATGCGGTGCTGGAAGTTTTTGTAAAATTATATGAAAAGGGATATATCTACCGAGGCTCCCGCATCATCAACTGGTGCCCTGTCTGCGGCACGTCCATCTCAGATGCGGAGGTGGAGCACAAGGAGCAGGATGGGTATTTCTGGTATATACGCTACCCGGTGGTGGGTGCGGTTCCCGCCGCGCCGGCACAATACGTCGTCATCGCCACCACGCGTCCGGAGACGCTGCTGGGCGACACCGCCGTGGCGGTGAACCCCACGGACGAGCGGTACACCCAACTGGTGGGGAAGATGCTGAAGCTGCCCCTCACCGGGCGGGTCATACCTGTCATCGCTGACGACTACGTGGACAAGGAATTCGGGACAGGGTGCGTGAAAATCACCCCTGCCCATGACCCCAACGATTTCGAAGTGGGCAAGCGCCACGGCCTGCCCGAGGTCTGCATCCTCCACGACGACGCCACGGTGGACCTGCCGGGCAGCCCCTACGACGGGATGGACCGCTACGAAGCGCGCAAAGCCATCGTGCGGGACCTGGAGGAGGCGGGGCTGCTGGTGAAGACGGAGCCACACAAGCACAACGTGGGGGAGCATGACCGGTGCGGCACCACCATCGAGCCCATGATCAAGCCGCAATGGTTCGTAAAGATGGAAGAGATGGCGAAGCCCGCCATCGAGGCTTACAGGAATGGCACATTGTCCATCGTGCCCGAGAGCTTCGGCAAGATCTACCTAAACTGGCTGGAAAACATCCGGGACTGGTGCATATCCCGGCAGCTTTGGTGGGGGCACCGCATACCGGCCTACACCTGCACTTCCTGCGGCGAGATGACTGTGGCCAAGGCCATGCCCGGCAGCTGCCCCCACTGCGGAGGCGCTAAGCTGCTCCAAGACGAGGATACGCTGGACACCTGGTTTTCCTCCGCGCTGTGGCCGTTTTCCACCCTGGGGTGGCCTGCCCGGACCAAAGATCTGGAGTATTTCTACCCCACGGACGTACTGGTGACCGGTTACGACATCATATTCTTCTGGGTGATCCGCATGGTGTTCTCCGGGATCGAGCAGACCGGTGAGCTGCCGTTTCATACGGTGCTGATACACGGGCTGGTGCGGGACGAGCAGGGGCGCAAGATGAGCAAGTCCCTGGGCAATGGCATCGACCCCCTGGAAGTCATCGAGAAATACGGCGCGGATGCGCTGCGCATGACGCTCACGGCGGGCAATGCGCCGGGCAACGACATGCGGTTTTATTGGAAGAAAGTGGAGTCGTGCCGCAATTTCGCCAACAAGCTCTGGAACGCGACGCGGTTCATCATGATGTACTCCGGCGACGGGGCAGGTTCCTGGGCGGGCCCGGACACGTGCAAGACGGCGATAGGTGACAGGACCGGAAACGGCGGGGCGGAAAGCGACGGGGCAGGTTCCTGGGCGGGCCCGGACACGGGCAAGCCGGCGATAGGTGAAGGAACCGGAAATGGCGGGGCGGAAAGCGACGGGGCAGTCACCGTAGGCACGGGCGAAATGGGCGGCCATGTGGGCGGTTCCGGGGCTTTGCCTGCAGGCCTGGAGGTCACGGACCTGTGGATCCTCTCCAAGGCCAACCGGCTGGCGGCGGAGGTCACGGAAAACCTGGACAAATACGAGCTGGGCATGGCCTTGCAGAAAGTCGAAAGTTTCATCTGGGACGAGCTGTGCGACTGGTACATCGAGATGGCGAAGCCCCGGCTGTGGGAATCCATGCCGGGTGGCAGTGACGCGCGCGGCGGCGAGGCCGCAGAGGCAGCGTGGGCGGCGGGCCAAACCGATGCCGGGGAACCCGGGGTCGCCGTCCCTGGAGATGGGATTACCTGTGACGGTGGGGCAGGCGGGGTTCCCGGGAAAGCGCAAAGCCAGGCGCAGGGCCAGGCGAGGGCCGCCGCGCTGTGGACATTGCACACGGTGCTTATCAGGTCGCTGAAGCTGCTGCACCCCTTCATGCCTTTCATTACCGAGGAAATATTTACCAATATACAGGACCAAGAAGCGTCCATCATGGTTTCGGATTGGCCGGTGTTTGACGCAGGGTGGGATTTCCCCGCGCAGGAGCAGGCGGTGGATGCCATCAAGGAAGCGGTGCGGGCCATACGCAACGTGCGCATGAACATGAACGTGCCGGCCTCCAAGAAAGTGAAAGTGGTGGTGGTGTCCGAAGACGGGGCGCTGCTTCGTATGTTCAGTGACAACCGGGATGTGTTCGCGCTGCTGGGCGCCGCTGGGGAGACGGTGTTTGCCGCATCCAAAGAGGATGCCGGCGCCGATGTGGGCGGCGACGCCGTGTCGGCGGTCATCCCCGGAGCTGTGCTGTACATGCCCTTTGCGCAGCTGGTGGACGTGCGCAAAGAAATCGAGCGCATGTCCAAGGAAAAAGAACGGCTTGAAAAAGAGGTGGAGCGGGGGCGCGCCATGCTGTCCAACGAGCGCTTCATGAGCAAGGCGCCCGAGGGCAAGGTGGCCGAGGAAAAAGGGAAACTGGAAAAGAACATGGCGCTCCTGGAGGCGGTGGAGAAGCAGCTGGGGGAGCTGCTGGTGAAAGCGGGATAGCGCCGAGCGGGCGGGCGCGCCGCCATGGCAGTCCACGGCACCTCGCCATGGCAGTCCACGGCACCTCGCCGGGGCAGTCCACGGCACCCGCCGGGGCAGGCCATGGCATCCCGCCGGGGTAGGCCACGGGATGTGACTGTGGCGCCGCCGGGGTAGGCCACGGGATGTGACTGTGGCGCCGACGGGGGCACACCGCGGTGAACGACGGTTGGCTGCGGAATGGAGGTTGATATGATAGATTTCGAGGAAGAGCTGGAAAAATTCAAGCCCAGCCTGGAAGTGGAGGACATCGAGGATGCGCTGGTGGGGAGCGACCTCACGGACATGGGCGACATCTGGATGGACATGATGCGGGCTATGGGGAAGCAAGTGTAGGTGCTGTGCGATGGATTTTCTGGAGCGGCTTGGCCGGATTTCCAACCGATACTACAACATGGGGCTGGAAAAGGCGCAAAGCAGGGATTTGTGGGGGGCGAGCTATTGCCTGAAGCAGAGCCTGCGGTTCAATAAAAACAACATAAACAGCCGCAACCTGCTGGGGTTGGTCTACAGCGAGGCGGGGGAGGTGGCCCAGGCATTGCGCCAATGGGTGATAAGCGACAACCTGCAGCCCGAGGGCAACGACGCCAGGCGCCTGCTGGAAACCGCGCGAAGGAAGTCCGGGCGGCTGGAGGCGCTTTCCCAGACTCTGCGCAAGTACAACCAGGCGTTGGAATACGTCCACAGCGGCAGCGAGGACCTGGCGGTGCTGCAGCTGATCAGGGTGGTGGAGGACAACCCCAAATACGTCAAGGCGCAGCTGTTGTTGGCGACGCTTTTGATACTGGGCAAAGACTACTCCAAGGCGCAGAAACACCTGCGGCAGATCCTGCGCTACGACCGTCAGAACCCCGTGGCCATCAGCTATTTGAACCAAATGCGGCCCATAGAGCCGATTGGCGGCAAGGAGATGGAAAGCGGCAAGGATGCCCTGGGCAATGTGATTCTCTCCCACCGCAAGATGCTGGACGACGACGTGATCCTCCCCTCGTCATACCGGGAAAACACCGGGTGGCAGAGCGTGGTCAATATCATCATCGGCCTGATCCTGGGCGCGGCGGCCATTTATTTCCTGGTGATGCCCGCCAACACCAGGCTGGTGAACCAGGCGCACAACCAGGAAATGCTGGATTTCTACGAAAAGCTCAATGACAAGAACATCGAAGCGGCGAGGCTGGGGGGAGAGGCGTCCCGGCTGCAGGAACTCTACGACGAAATCAGCCTGACGCTCCAGGATCTGGAAGAGCGCCAGGGGTACATGCAGAAGCAATACCAGACATTGGCATCTATCCTGGACGCATACACCAAGGACGACATGCGCTCCGCAGTGCTGCTCTACACGGACTGGGACCCGTCCGTGATCCCAGACGAGACCAGCAAGACCATCGCGGACCGCATCCACGGGGACATGCTCTCTACCGGGTATCAGGTGCTTGCGGACATGGCGGCGTCCGCCAGGCAGCAGGGGAACTTGGAACGGGCGGCCCAGTACTACGAGGACAGCCTGGCCATCAAGCCGGACAACCCCCAGGCGATATTTGATTTGGCCAAGGTCACCAAGCAGCAGGGCCAGGAAGAGGAGGCCAACCGCCTCTTCGGGCGGGTCATCATGGAGTTCCCGAACACCGACCTGGCCAGGCAGGCCAAGGAAGAGAGAGGATACTAATGTGTGCAAAAGCGTGCACGCATAATGTGTGCAATAGCGTGCACGCATAATGTGTGCAAAAGCGTGCGCGCATAATGTGTGCAATAGCGTGCGCGCACAATGTGTGCAAAAGCGTGCACGCATAGATGTTTGCGGCCGCAAGCAATACATTGTGCGAAGAATATGGTACGGCTGCAAACATCGTTTCATATGTGACGGTAGATGGTAGATGGTTCTGGTAGGGGGAGCCGCAAGTGGAGATAGGAGTGGTTATGGATAATGGTGGCAGCAGACGCAAATACACATTATTTGGAACAGCTGTGATGATGACATTGGCCCTGTCTGTGTTTTTTGCCGGAGAAGCGCACGCCTTCACCCAGGGGGGGGTGAGCGACGCGGGCAACAAATCCCAGCTGGGTTCCACGGCCAAGCTAAAGAGCTTAAGCGGCATCGCGCCGGGGACCGTCATCGACCCTGCCCAGATAGATTTTGAGGACATCGACAAGTATTTCATGTGGTGGAACATCGAGGAAGGCGACAACCTTTTCGCCCGCATCGACGGCAAATCATACCAGAAAAACGACGTGGTCCCGGTGAGTTCCCTGAAATACCTGAAGCTGCCCCATTACAATTTCAACGGGCAGATCCAGGTGGGGGAGCTGGTGGTGAACGCGGACGTGAAGGACGATTTCCTGAACATTTTCAAGGAACTCTTCCAGGCGCAGTACCAGATACAGTCCATGTACCTGGTGGACAACTACTGGGTGGGCAACGGGACAGACACAGACTCGGCGTCCATTGACGCGAACAACACCTCCGCATTTTGCTTCCGCCCCGCCACAGGGAGCGAAAACCTTTCGTGGCATGCATACGGGCGGGCCATCGACATTAACCCCCAGCAAAACCCCTATGTCTCATACCGCAGCGGCGAGGCATGGTGGCTGCACGAAAACGCCAACGACTACATCGCCCGGGACACCGGCCTGGCGCATGTCATCACCTATGATGACGTGGCGTACAAGATATTCATAAATCATGGGTTCTTGTGGAGCGGGGACGGGGAGGTCATAAAGGACTACCAGCACTTCGAGAAACCGATACAGTAAGGGGGAGCGGTGCGCCCACCCCCGCCGTCCTGACTTCCGACAATTATGGGATTCAACCGGCGAGAAAGGTGCTCCCATGTCGGCGGGGTGTATCCTGTGCGTGTTTTCGGTCGACGGGGTGTGTCTTCGGGCAGGCGGGCATATTGCACAAAAATCCCATAGAAAACGGTTAAAACATCTCAATGGGAAATGAGAAAAAATGATTGACAAACCACCGGGGATTTGATAATCTGGTGTCAGGTTAGCTAATGCTAACGTTTTTATCGCAATTGTGTTAGCTTACGCTTACCGGATTGGCATAGAGGCAGACATGCGGGCATGTGCGGAAATAGCCTTGCGGCAGACATGCGGGCATGTGCGGGGTAAATTGCTGTTCCGATGAGGGATATATGGCACCGCCGACAAAACTTTGCACAAAGTTGAGACTGATGTCGAACATGCGTTGTTTGGTTGATGGAGAAATAACATACGGAAGAAAGCGAATCGGTCGGTGCGGCCGGAAGAGGATGGTGAGATGATGCCCTTGTCAATGATGAACGTGGGGGACGGGTCTTCTATCAAGAAAGTGAGCGGCAAGGAAGACGTGCGGCAATTTCTGGAAACCCTGGGTTTTATCCCCGGCACGAAAGTGCGCCTGATCACCAAAAACGCCGGAAACGTGATCGTCGGTATCAAGGAGTCCCGTGTGGCCATCAGCCGGGAGATGGCGATGAAGATCATGGTGTGAGTGATACAAGGGCCGAAGGGATCTTGCATCTGCGTGCTCGCGTTAGCCACTGCTAACACGGATGCGGCGTGGCGCAAGCCATTTTGCGGGATGAGATGGCTCGGATGTGACAAGATATCCGTACGTTTGGAAGAACGGAATCCATAGAGTACATGGCCAAACCAAGAAAGGGGATTTGAGTATGCCTACGTTGAAAACGGCAAAGCCCGGCGACACCGTGCGGGTGGTGAAGATCGGCGGCGAGGGACCGGTGAAAAGACGGATCATGGAGATGGGGATCACCAAAGGCATCGAGGTGTCCGTGCGCAAAGTGGCGCCGCTGGGCGACCCGGTGGAGGTGACGGTCCGGGGTTATGAGCTGTCGCTGCGGAAAGCGGACGCGGAGCTCATCGAGGTGGAAGGGGTTTCGTAGGCTACATGTATCGAATAGTTTACTGTAGTCGATTCCGCTTCAGCGGACGCGGAGCTCATCGAGGTGGAAGAGATCTCGTAGGGTAGAGTAGAGTACAGTCAGGAAGAGGAGGTTTCACATGTCTATCAGAATCGCCCTGGCGGGGAACCCCAACAGCGGCAAGACCACATTGTTCAATGCGCTCACCGGCTCCAACCAGTTCGTGGGCAACTGGCCCGGCGTCACGGTGGAGAAAAAAGAGGGGCGGCTTAAAGGCCACAAAGATGTCATCGTCACGGATCTGCCGGGGATCTATTCCCTGTCCCCATATTCCTTGGAAGAGGTGGTGGCGCGCAACTACCTCATCGACGAACGCCCGGATGCCATCCTCAACATCGTGGACGGCACCAACCTGGAGCGGAACCTGTTTTTGACCACCCAGCTGACGGAGCTGGGCATCCCAGTGGTGGTGGCCGTGAACATGATGGACGTGGTGGAAAAAAGCGGGGACCGGATCAATGACGCCCAGCTGTCCAAGGTGCTGGGATGCCAGATCGTGGAGATCTCCGCGCTGAAAGGCCAGGGTGTGCTGGATGCGGCGGAAGCGGCGGTGAAGATGGCCGACGGCGGCAAGACTGTGCCCCAGCACAGCTTTTCCGGCAGCGTGGAGCATGCGCTGGCGCACATCGAGGAGGCGGTGCTCCACGACCTGCCCGAGGAGCAGCAGCGCTGGTATGCCATCAAGCTCTTCGAACGGGACGAGAAGATCATCGAGAAGCTGCAGATCCCGGCCGAAAAACTGGAACACATCGAAGCCGACATCCAAGCCTGCGAAAAGGAGCTGGATGACGACAGCGAGAGCATCATCAATGCGGAGCGTTACACATACATCGACTCGGTCATCAAGGGCTGTGTCACCATCAAGAACAAGGGCAAGATGAACACGTCGGACAAAATCGACAGCGTCGTAACCAACCGTTGGCTTGCGTTGCCTATCTTCGCCCTGGTGATGTTCATCGTGTATTTCGTGTCCGTGACCACGGTGGGCGGCATCGCCACCGACTGGGCCAACGATGGCGTGTTCGGGGAGGGCTGGCATCTCTTCGGCATCGGCTCCGGGGCGTATGAGGAAGCGGTGGTGGCTTTCGACGAGGGGAAGACCGACGAAGAACCGGACCCCTCTGGGTATGGCGTCTGGGTGCCCGGCATCCCGGTGCTGCTGGAGGGCGGGTTGGACGCGGCGCTGGGCATGGACGCCTATGACGACGAAGACGCTGACCCTGCCAATGACACGCCGGTTTTCAAGGCAGTGCTGAAAGGCCTGATCCTGGATGGCATCGTGGCAGGTGTGGGTGCGGTGCTAGGCTTCGTGCCCCAGATGCTCATCCTGTTCATATTCCTGGCATTTTTGGAATCCTGCGGGTACATGGCGCGCATCGCATTCATCATGGACAGGATCTTCCGACGATTCGGGCTGTCCGGCAAATCATTCATACCTATCCTCATCGGCACCGGGTGCGGCGTGCCGGGGATCATGGCCTCCCGTACCATCGAGAGTGACCGGGACAGGAAGATGACGGTGATGACCACCACGTTCATCCCCTGCTCCGCAAAGCTGCCCATCATCGCCCTCATTGCAGGCGCGCTCTTCGGCGGCGCCGCATGGGTGGCACCCAGTGCGTATTTCGTGGGGATGGCGGCCATCGTGTGTTCCGGCATCATCCTGAAAAAGACCAAACTCTTCTCCGGTGACGTGGCGCCCTTTGTCATGGAACTGCCCGCATACCATTGGCCTACGCTGACCAATATCCTGCGCAGCATGTGGGAGCGTGGTTGGTCATTCATCAAAAAAGCGGGCACCATCATCCTCCTGGCCACCATCTTTGTGTGGTTCACCTCCAACTTCGGGTTCGGCGAGGACGGGTTCGGCATGGTGGACATGTCTGACAGCGTCCTGGCGGTGATCGGCGGCGTGATCGCACCGATCTTCGCGCCCCTGGGCTGGGGCAACTGGAAAGCCGCTGTGGCGGCCATCACCGGCCTCATCGCCAAGGAAAACGTTGTGGGTACATTCGGCATACTATTCGGGTTCGCCGAGGTGTCCGAGGACGGCGCAGAGGTGTGGGCGTCCCTGGCGGCCAGCTTCACGGCACTTAGCGCATACTCTTTCCTGGTGTTCAACCTGCTGTGCGCGCCCTGCTTTGCGGCCATGGGCGCCATACGGCGGGAGATGAACAATGTGCGCTGGTTCTTCATCGCCATCGGCTACCAGTGCGGGTTCGCCTACGTGGTGTCCCTGTGCGTCTACCAGTTCGGTATGCTGCTTGCCGGGCAAGTGGGCGTGGGCACGGTGGCGGCGGCGCTCTTCCTGGCGGGGTTCATATACCTGCTGGTGCGGCCCGCAAAGGCGGCGGTGGGGAAGATGGCCGCAAAAACGGCGTAGATGGTTGCGGATATGCCGGCAAGCCTGCGTTTGCGGATTGATATGATTGATGTGAGTGTGGGAGCGAACATCACGCCGTCCGTGTTGCCGTCTACGACCTGAGTTGGCGGATTGATATGGTTGATATGGGTGTGGGGGCGGATGCCGCAGTGTGTTTCGGAGGGACGGGCGTATGTGGGGTTTCATGATCGCGAACATTGGCACGATCCTGGTAACGGTGATACTGGTGGGCGTCGTGGCGGCCATCATCGCAGGTTTGGTGAAAGACAGCAGGTGTGGGAAGTGCACCGGTTGCAGCTGCGGATGCAGCCGTGCCGGGTCCTGCGGGGCGACGCCGGGAGGCAAGGTTCGCCACGGGAGAATGACTCGCAGCGTTTAGTGCGCTGGGGACGGGGCCAGAGCGATGACAATAACCACCGGCGAGGATTGGCGGAAGGTGTTGTTCGGCGTTTAGTGGGCAGCTGCAGGGGCCAGAATAGCGCCCTTGGGTTCGCCATGAGGGCACGACGCACGGCGTTTCGTGAAGATGCAGTCGGTTATGCGAGCCGGACAGCTATGATTGCCGGGAAGCAGACGGAAAGGGGTGAGGTGATGCCGCGCATGGACAATCTGACGGATGACCAGAAAAAATACGTGCTGCAGGAACTGCGCAGGAAAGGCTGCAGGATCACCCAGCAGCGTCAGGTGCTGCTGGACGTGATACTCTGCGATGAATGCGGTTGCTGCAAGGAAATCTACTACAAAGCGGTGAAGCGCCAGCCCGACATCGGCATGGCCACCGTGTACCGCATGGTGAAGACCTTGGAGGAAACCGGTCTCATCACCCGCAAGAACATGTACCGCATCAATGTGGCTGAGGGGTGAGCCGGTGGAAGCGTTCACATTCGTGCACCCGGATGAAGATCCCATCGGCGTGGCGGCGGCGCCAACCACCGTATGTGCATAAATGCACAAAACTACATGGAGCAACGGCAATCATCAAGACGGCTGTTGCTCCAAGTGTTATTTTTTATGGTACCGCTCGACAAACTATACAATGCGTGTTCGACTTTAGTTTCAACTTTGCTCAAGGTTTAGTCGGCGGGGAAATAGCATGTATGTGTTACGGCAGCTTCACCACGTACATCTTCTTCCCCAGGCGCTGCTCCACCTCCGGGTAGGATTCCCGCTTGTTGTGGAAGTCAAACATCAGGATGTATCCCGTGTCCAGGCCGCAGCTGTCCAGGTACCGGGCCAGC
>JAISUG010000087.1 GCA_031272185.1 Lachnospiraceae bacterium | reverse complement strand
AAGCCGCATGAAAAACAACCGGGGTGACTGCTGATGAGTTCGTGACCCCTGCAAAGGCCTATGCCCGAAGACCGCATGAAAAACAACCGGGGTGACTGCTGATGAGTTCGTGACCCCTGCAAAGGCCTATGCCCGAAGACCGCATAAAATTCAACCGGGGTGGGCTTACAGCTTGCGCATCTGCGGTTTGCGGCTTTTGAATACCGCATAGTGGGTGAAGCCGGCGCCCAGCAGGATGTCCCGGCCTACGTCAAAGGGGACGCCGATGTCGATGGCTTTGTGGGCGTCGGAACCGATGGTGATGAGCTCGCCGCCCAGCTCCCGGTAGCGGCGCAGGAGGTCGGGGTGGGGGTTCGGCTGCCCCAGCCCCCGTCGGAGGGCGGAGACATTGCACTCGAGGCAAATCCCGCGGTCGATGAGGAAGCGCAGGATCTCGTCGAATATGTCGAAATAGTCCGCGGGGCGGTAGAATTTGTTTTTGTTGGGCCCGTACCGTACCACGTAGTCCAGGTGCCCCAGTGTGTCAAAATCCGAGAATGCACGCAGGTTCTCCAATGTGGCTTCGAAAAACTCCCCAAAACACTGCTTCTCGGTCTTGCCCTCAAAAAAGAGCGGGTAGTATGGGTCCATGGCGCGCACGTGGTGGACAGAGCCAATGATGAAATCCCATGGGTACGAGCGGGCGCAGTCGGCCAGGGCGTCGGCGCACATGGGGTCCAGCCCCAACTCTATCCCCACCCCCACGAAAATCTGCTTTTCGTAGGTGCGCTGCAGGTCCTGAAGGTATGAGACGTATGGCCCCACTTCCAGCGGCTCGGCCGATATGGACAAGGGCAGCGGGAAATCGTGGTGGTCCGTGATGCACATTTCTTCCATGCCCAGCTTTATCGCCTGTGCGACGCTGTTATGGGGGTCTTCGCTGCTGTCACCTGAAAAATTCGTATGTATATGTGAGTCAGAAATCATACAATCTCCTATATCCAAGCAAAGGCGTCGGGGACTTTTGCAACACGAACGCCGCGCCGTCGTTGATGCCCGATGCGTCAAGCAAAGGCGTCGGGGATTTTTGCAACGGTGGAATAATACCACAAAAACAGGCAAAAGACAACCGAATTTTGGATTTACACCTGGGGGATTCTGTGGTACACTGTGTGGCAAGGCTTTTCCGGGCCATGGATACAGCCGCATGATTGGGCAAACGACGCGGGATCTGCTTCCTGCCTGTCAACTGTCCCAATGCTGTTCTATCGTATGCCATGGTGTGAAACCTTAGGAGGCGGTGGATGGACTTTATCAAGGATTTTTTCGAAAATGACAAGTATCTGAAGCTGACAGGTGTGGTGATGGAGTCCGTGGACCCCGAGGCTGATAGCTGCCGCCTGAGCCTCAAAGTGGGCCCTGAACACATCAATGCGGGGCACAAAGTGCAGGGTGGGGCGATCTACACATTGGCGGACTCGGCTTTCGCCGTGGCGAGCAACGCCAGGCACCTGGCGCAGGGGGAAAAGAGACTGACGGTGAACCAGTCCGCCTCCATCTCTTACACCTGTGCCGGCGAGCCGGGCTCCACGCTCTATGCAGACGCAAGCAAGATATCCGGCGGGAAGCGCGCGTCCGTGTACCGTATCGACGTGACGGATGACCGGGGGCGGCTGGTCGCCACGATGGTGGGCAACGGCATCACGGTGGATTTCGGGGGGTAGGTGCGGCCTGTGTCCTGTGGGTTTTGGAAACATGGGTATGTGCGTAAATGTGCCGTCGGCGCGGCGTTTTTTTTCGTCGGGGTTTCGCTGGTGCGGGCGACGGGGCGCGGCTTTGACGGGGTGGGGGGCGGCGCCGCAAACCATGCCTATACGGGCGGGTATGCTGATGCTGATGCCGGCAACAGTGGCGAGGGTAGCGTTTTGGGGTATGGGACGGATGCCGGAAACGACAGTGATGCCGTGCAGCCCAAAAGCAGCGAATCATTAAAACGTTTCGACACACAGTTTTTCGACATGTTTGACACCGTGACCGTCCTTTCCGCGTACGCCGGGGATCAGGGCACATTTGAAGAGTTTGCCCAGGAGTTCGCCCGGGAGCTGCGTGTTTACCATGAACTCTACGACATATACCACGACTATGCGGGCGTGAACAACATTAAGACCATAAACGACATGGCGGGAGTGGCGCCCGTGGCGGTGGACGCGAAGATACTGGATTTGCTGGAATTTTCCAAAGAGATGCACGCACTGACACAGGGCAGGGTGAACGTGGCCATGGGCAGCGTGCTTGCCCTGTGGCACCAATACAGGGATGCGGCCGGCGCCGATCCCAGTAACAGTGAACTGCCGCCCATGGATGCTTTGCGGGCTGCGGCCCAGCACATGGACATCGACCTGGTCATCATCGACCGCACTGCGGGCACGGTGTTCCTCGCAGACCCCGACATGCGGCTGGATGTGGGCGCCGTGGCCAAAGGGTATGCGCTCCAGCGGGTGTGTGAGGGCGTGACGATGGCAAACACGGCGGTGGATGAGGCTGTGGCAAATGCAGCGGTGGATGGGGCCGTGGCAAACGGCGCTACACAGGCCGCAGCGGCGGGCGCGGCGGCGCCAGGCGTACCTGCGGTGTGGGGCGTGGGTGGGGGATACACGGGGGAAAACAGCGCAGGCCATGGTGCGGGCGCGGCGGCCCGCCTGGGCATCCCGGCATTTTGCGCCAGCGTGGGGGGCAATGTGAAGACGGTGGGCATGAAGGAACCCCAGGCGGCGGGCGGCGCCAAAGAACCCTGGAAGGTGGGGATCCAGAACCCGGACCTGCTTGGCGACAAAACCTACCTGTACATGGTGCCCATGGCAGATTTGTCGCTGGTGACCAGCGGCGGGTACCAGAGGTATTATACGGTCGGGGGGAAACGGTACCACCACATCATCCGGCCGGACACATTGATGCCATGGGATATGTATGAGTCGGTTTCCATCCTCTGCGAGGACTCGGGGCTGGCGGACGCATTGTCCACGGCTGTTTTCAATATGTACCCCGACGAGGGGATGGCGCTCGTAGAGGGGTTGGACGGCGTGGAGGCGCTGTGGATCATGCCGGACGGGTCGGCGGTGATGACATCCGGGTTCAGAGCCGAGGCGCCACGATGAATAGGACGGGGAAGTACATGAGCAAACAACTGAAAAGCAGCTTTATGCTGCTGGTGACAGCGATCATCTGGGGCGTGGCATTCGTGGCCCAGAGTGTGGGCATGGATTATATGGGGCCATTCACGTTCAATGCCGTGCGCTTTCTCATGGGCTCCGGGGCTGTGTGGGTGTTCATCTGGATCTCCCACAAAGGCGCAGCGCAACGGGGGATGGCGAAAACCGCCACAATGGACGGCGAGCCTAAGGAGGCAACTGCCGTCCCCGGGGACCATGGGGAGAATGTCGAGAAAACCTATGGGGAGAATGTCGCGAAAACCCACGCGGGCAGACGCACTGTGTTGGTCGGCGGGCTTTGCTGCGGGGCGGCACTGGCCTTCAGCACGCTGATACAGCAGCTGGGGATAATGGAGTCCACTGTGGGGAAAGCGGGTTTCCTTACGGCGATGTATATCGTCATCGTGCCGATCCTGCGCCGCCTGGGCGGCAAAAAGAGCTCCCCCATCATATGGGCGGGGGTGGCGCTGGCGGTGCTGGGGATGTACCTGCTGTGCGTGAAAGGCGGGATGGGGGGTATCAGCAGGGGGGACGTGTTCCTGACCCTGGGTGCGGTGGGGTTTTCGTTTCATATATTGATTATAGACTATTTTTCGCCCAGGACGGACGGCACGGTCATGTCTGCCATCCAGTTTTTGGTAGCCGCCGCGGTTTCGGGAATCGGGATGGTGCTGACGGAGACACCCACTTTCTCCGCGCTCTGGGAGGGAAGGGTGTCGCTGGTATATGCAGGGATCATGTCCTGCGGTGTGGCGTATACTTTTCAGATATTGGGTCAGAAAAACATGAACCCCGTGGTCGCTTCGCTCATCCTTAGCCTGGAGTCGGTTTTTTCCGTGCTGGCGGGATGGGTGCTTTTGGGGCAGCGGATGAGCGCGCGTGAGCTTTTGGGGTGTGCGCTGATGTTTGCCGCAGTGGTGCTGGCCCAGGTGCCAGATACTTCCTCTGGTCGGAGTTCATGATCCCCAGCTGCACCCTGTACTTGGCGACGGTGCGGCGGGAGATGGAAATACCCCGCTGCGCCATGGCATGGGAGATGGCTTCGTCGCTGAGGGGATTCACCGGATCCTCGTGTTTCACCACATCCAGGATCATGTGGTGCGCGCTGCTGGGCGATATGCCCTTCCCGGTCCCGCCGTCAAAAGCCAGGGGCGGGTCGGCCATGGAAAGGGAACCGGCATCCATACCGGACCCGAGGGCCAGTGCCGCGCGCGGCTGGCGGCGGCCCTTTGGGGTTTCCTGCAGACGGGTGGCTGTGAACAGATCCTTTAGGAGGACGGTGCCGTGGAGGTACTGCAGGTATTTCCCCTTGATGGCGCGGCTCACGGTGGATGGGTGCATCTGGATGCGGTCGGCCACGTCCTGCAGGGACATGGGCACCTGGTCCCCCCGGTTCATGAAAAAGTCGCACTGGATCTCGGCGATGGCCCGGACGGTTTTGGCGATGGTTGAGCGCCGCATCTCCACGCAGTTCAGATAAAACCGCGCCCGTTCCAGCTTTTCGCGGAAATAAGCCGTAAGCTCGGGGTCACTGGAACCCTGCATCATGTGGATGTAGTAGTCGTTTATGCGGTAGTCGCCCACCCAACGGTCGTTTGGCGTAACCACCCAGTCGCCGTCCACAAAAGCAAGCAGCAGGTCAGGGACGATGTACTGGGTCTTGCCCTCCTGTGCCACCATGAGGGGGCGGGGGTTGAGTTTGCCAAGCTGCAGCATGTATTTGCGGACCTCCACGGTGGAAAGGCGAAGGGCGCGGGTGACGGCACCGATGCGCCCGTCCATGACGTCCGCGAGGTGGTTCCTGACGATCGCCAGGAGGTTCGGGTCGTCGATGCCCCTGTCCTCCAACTGGCGCTCCAGGCACTCGGACAGATCCTTGGAAAAAATGCCCACGGGCTCCAAGCGTTTCAGGTCTTTCAGGCATGCGGCGACCGCATCCGGGCGGCAACCGAAGCCGCGGGCGGCCTCGTCTATGCCCATGGTGAAAAAGCCGCCGTCATCCAGGCAGTCGCACAGGTACTCCGCCAGGGCCCACTGCTTCTTCGGGTAGTGCTTCCGGCCCAGCTGCATCATGATGTCCTGCTTCACGGTGTTCTTGGGGCGGTCGGGGATGTCGGGCTGCCGGGCCAGGTCTTCCCTGGCCCAGGGCGAAGTCAGCTCCCTGGAATGCGCGGGGAAAGGGTCCGCCGGCTGGTCGGGATAACCGTCCCGGGCAGGGGGTTCGGCGGCGCCGTCCATCTCCAGCATAGGGTTTTCGAGGTACTCAATGCTCAGGCAATCCCTTAGCTCTTGGTTGTTCATCGCCAATATTTTCAATGACTGTACTTGGTTTTGGCTTATCAGCTGCCGTTGTGAAACGGTCAGGGATGTATACAGTTCCATCTGCAGGGCCTTCTTCCGGATGTTTTTGTGTGCGAAACATTTGCTTTACATGCGGCTGCGCCAAGATGACAAAGAGTATGCGCCGGATCGACATAAAGCGGGCGCAGGGTGCGCCAAGCGCACCCTGCGCCCATTCGCTGTATACCAGTATAACAGGTAACAGGTGCAAATGCAACAACTTTTACACATTCAGCTTAAGATCCCCTTCCCCTATCCATCCGATCTTTCGCAGGCCCATGCCAAACACGTATGTCAGGGCGGCCGGCAGCAGGAAGCAGACCAGGAGGATGGCCCCCCAGGTCTGGTACCACGGCGCAGCCCCCATGGCTGTGAGCACCCCGATGGGGCCCACCAGGCCGCAGGTGCCCATGCCGCTGCCCGTGGGGATGTTCTGCATCCGGAACACGACCGTGGCGATGGGGCCGGTAATCATGGACGTAAGGGTGGGGGCGATCCAGATTTTAGGGTTTTTAACAATATTCCCCATCTGAAGCATGGATGTGCCCAAGCCCTGCGCCAGCAGGCCACCCACGCCGTTTTCCTTGAAGCTGAGCACGGCGAACCCGATCATCTGGGCGCAGCAGCCGGCAGTGGCGGCGCCGCCCGCCAAACCGTCAAGGCCCAGCATGATGCAGATGGCCGCGCTGCTGATGGGCAGCGTCAAGGCGACGCCGATGAGGGCTGACACCAGGATGCCCATGGCGAAAGGTTGCATTTCCGTGGCGGTCTTCACCAGGTTGCCGAAACCGGTCATGAAGGCGGACACCCCGGGGCCGATGAGCTGCGCCGCGACCACGCCGGTGATGATGGTGACGCCGGGGGTGACCAAGATGTCCACCCGGGTTTCCTTGGACACCAGTTTGCCCAGTTCAGTGGCGATGACGGCGGACACGAAAGCACCCACCGGGCCTCCCAGCTCATTGCCCGCCACGCCCACGGCCACGGTAGACAAAAGCACCAGCTGGGGGGCTTTCAGCGCAAATGCGATGGAGACACCCAGCGCAGGTCCCGTGGCGGCTTTGGCATATGTGGCGATGGTGGTGAAGAATGCCACGCCGGTCTTGTCGCCCAGGGTGCCGAAGATGGTGCCGATGAGCAGGGATGCGAACAGGCCGAAAGCCATGGCGCCCAATGCGTCGATGAAATAAGTCTTGGGCGAAAGCGTGATTTGTTTCTTTTTCAGGAATTCTCCGATTTTTCCCATGTGTGGTTCCTCTCTTTCTGCTGTAGGTTTGACGCCCACAGGCCAAAGCACCGGGGGCGCTGTCACAGACACCGCAGGGCGGCACAAGGCACACATCAGTGCCATGTGCGCTGCCTGCGGTTCGTTTGTCCACCTGAATCGGTGATGCGGCCGGATGCATGAAAGCCGCTGCGGGAGGGGATGCCACACATTTGATTTCCCAGATCAAAGCAGTTGTGCCCGAAACATCGCCCGCCTGCCAGATGGCACGGGCGGAGTACGCTATGGCCCCACCTGGGCAGGTGGCGCACAGAGGGCCGCCAGGGCGGCCAGGCGATACGCAAACCGTCTGCCCTGCGGCGGTTCCTTCTGTGGGACCGCCAGGGCGGGCGAAGCGATACGAGCCACAGTCTACCACATTATCGCGAAAAAATGCAAGCGGATTGACAAAAGGTTGACGAAAAGCTGACAAAACAATAAAATGCTTTGCTTTTTGGCGAAGCGGTAGTATAATTGGGGTGAATCGGCGCTTTGAGGTTTTCGGGATATATCTGCCCACAAAGGCAGCAGATGCGCCGGTGAGGAATGCCGGGGTGGGGCTCGCCCCCCTCGGGAAGATCAGATGAAAGGGAACAAGGAATGCTTGGTGACAAAAACCGCCGGACCGGGGCGGGCCGCGCCCTTTCGGGGCCTCGGCCCACCACCGGGCCTACCCGCAGCCCCGGTGGCAAGGCGGGTGGGTTTGTGGACATAGGCGGGTCTGCCCGCGGGGAGTTTAGGTACACGCAGATGCCCGAAGGCGACAGCGACTATTACAGCAAACCGATCCATATAGAAACCGGGGCCGCAAAGAAAAGGGACCGTGTGCGGTACATGTTCCTGCTGTTTGCCGTGCTGTGGGCGGGGATTATTTTTTATGCATCCTCCATACCGGCCGACGGCCTGCCAAGCGACCTGGGGAACCTGAACGTGCTGGGGCATTTTGTGGAGTATCTGGTGTTGGCGGTACTGCTGTGGTTCGCCTGGAAAGACAAGTGGAAAAACACTGTCAATTACCTGATGGTCACCGCCGCCATATGTGCGCTGTATGCCGCAAGCGATGAGATACACCAGTATTTCGTGCCGGGGCGCCAGACGGACTTCCTGGACTGGGTGGTGGACGTGCTGGGTGCGGGGGTGGGTCTTTGCGGCGCCGTGGCGGCGCATATATTTGGCGGCTTTGGCCTTAGGAGGCGGTGACGGCGGGGCAAGGGGCGACCCGGCGGTTGGCCATGGCGGCGCCTGCGGGGCAGGTGGCGACCCGGCGGTTGGCCATGGCAACATCGGCGAGGCGAGGGCGACCCAGCGCTTGGCCATGGCGACACCCGGTGGCGGCTAAAAGGGCCCAACCGGGCAGTCCGGGGTAAGTACGATAAGAGGTTGCAAGATATACCGATTTGACGCATAGGCTGAGGAACCGGGAGACGACCGGCAAAAGGAGGGTACCATGCTATGTCCGAATTGCAACAAAGAGATACCTGATGGATCGAAGTTCTGCGGGATTTGCGGTGCGTCGATAGGCGCGGCGCCTGCAAGTGCGCCAGGTTCAGCACCGGGGGTGTCGGGGGCACCGGATTTGCCGGCCCCGCCGGGGGCAGGCGCCGCATCTGCATATGACCCGTATGGCAGTGGGGCAGGCGCGCAAGGTTCTGTTTCGCCTGCCTATGACCCTTATGGGACTGCCGCGGCCGCCTCCGGCGGCTCCGGCGCATCGGGATACGACCAGTTCGGGGCTGGTGCGGGCGGATCCGCCGCCTCCGGCGGCTCCGGCGCATCGGGATATGGCCAGTTCGGGGCAGGTGCGGGCAGCGGGTACGGCGGGGACGGCCAATTCGGGGCAGGCCCCATACCCGGACCCACACCGGTTGACACCCCGCCCAAAAAGAAAAGCAAGCTGCTGGGCGCGGCCATCATAGCTGCCGCAGTGGTGGTGCTGGCGGCGGTGGTCGCATTGGGCGCAAGGCTGTTTTTGGGGCGCACCGTTTCCTACGAGGCGGCGGAGAAGAACGCCATCAAGGCGATGCTGGCCGGGAGCAGCCTCTTGCAGGACAAAGGCATCCAGGCCGACTTCTCATTTGCCTTCACGCCTGGGGACGACCTGGTGGACTACGTCGAGGACGAGGGGGGCGACATCGCCACATTCGAGACCTCGGGCACGGTGTCGGTGCTGGCGGATGCGATTTTGGCGGACATGGGGCTGAGCATCGACGGGGAGGAGCTGATTCGTTCCGTCATCTCATTTGACGGGATGGACTACACGTTCGCATTCCCCGAGGTGACGGACTATTACCTGACCCAGGGGCTGAGCGACTACCTGGATGAAGATGACCTCGCCGACATCCCGGACCTGGACCAGAAGAAACTCCTGGCCACCCTCAACAACATACTCGATATCTATTTTGACGAGATAAAGCCCGTCACCACCACCAACAAAAACAAGGAGCTCTCAGGCGGGCAGACCAAAGTCAAAGTGGATGAGTACGTCATCGACTTCAATGAAAAGGTCATCTACAACATCGCGCTTAGGTCATTGGAGGAAATCAAGGAAAACAGCAACCTGATGGAATTCGCCAATGCCTACATGGAAAACATGGGCGGATACTACGATGACTTCGAGGACATACTGGACGAGGCCATCGAAGACATCGAGGACGAGCTGGATGACCTGGACGACGAGGACGGCGAGCGCATTTTCCGCATGACGGCATGGGTGAAAGGGCCCATGGTCATCGGGCGCAAGATCGACAAGGTGGTCGGGGATGCGTTTTCGGGCTCATACCAGGTGCTGGTAAATGGCAAGAACGCCCACATCGAGGCCAGCGGTGAGGTATACTACGAGGGGTCCATGTCTTTCAAAGGGGACTTCACCAAGGGATCAAAGGGGTGGTCCGGGAAACCGAAGGTATCCATCTCCCCATATTACGGGGACAGCTATTCATTTAGCGTCACCGTGACCGATTTCAACGTCAAGGGGCAGTTCGTCACGGGGAAAGCCCAGTGGAGCGACACCATAGACGATGTGGGCATGGACGTGCTGGTCACCTGGTCCGAAAAGAGCAGCAAGCAGACCATCGCCGTCACGGCCAATGTGGAGACGGACTGGTTCGAGGGCGACGTAGGCGAGTGGTCCCTGACATATGGGTGGAAGACCATCAGCAAGCTCTCGTTGCCGGAGTACGACGAGGGGTACGAGATTCCGCTTAACGCCTTGCAATGGGGTTCGTATTGGGGGTATGACAGCTATGACGACCCGGACCAGATCGAGGAAAACATCGAGAATTTCCTGGATGACATGGAAGACGTGGCGGACGAGCTGTATGATTACTACGACCTCCCCATGGATCTCTACCCGCCGCTTTGGTGGCTGGACGATATCATAGGGTGATGCCAAATGCTGGATTTGCTTGGTAAAAGGTTGCTTTTTTTCGACGGGAGCACGGGGAGCTGCCTCCAGGAGCGGGGGCTCAAACCCGGTGAGCTGCCGGAGACTTGGAATGTACTGCGTCCTGAGGATGTGGTGGGCCTGCACAGGGAGTACCTGCTGGCGGGCGCGGACATCATCACCACCAACACCTTCGGCGCCAACGGGCTCAAATTCCCACCGCCCGCCGGGGTGGATAAGACGGCCGGACCCGCCCACATGCCCGCATCGGGGCACCTGCCGCAGTTTTCCCTGGAGGAAATCGTCACCGCGGCTGTGGCCAATGCCCGCAAGGCGGTGGCCGATGTGGAGGGGCAGACCGGACGGCGGGGCATGGTAGCCCTGGACATGGGGCCCACCGGGAAACTCCTGGAGCCATTCGGGGATTTGCCTTTCCCGGAGGCTGTGGGGCTGTATGCGGATGTGGTGCGCATCGGGGCGGGGGCGGGCGCAGACCTGATCCTCATCGAAACCATGGGTGACGGCTACGAGGCGAAAGCGGCGGTGCTGGCCGCCCGGGAGAACTCCACGCTCCCGGTGGTGGTCACCATGACCTTCGACGAGAAAGGGAAACTGCTGACGGGTTCCGACGTGGCGGCGGCGGTGGCACTGCTGGAAGGGCTGCGGGTGGATGCGCTTGGCGTAAACTGCGGGCTGGGGCCGGTCCAGCAAAAGCCCATCGTGGAGGAGATGCTGCGCATCTCCTCCACCCCGGTGGCAGTGAACCCCAATGCGGGGCTGCCCAGGGTGGAGGGCGGGCGCACGGTGTATGACATCGGGCCGGATGATTTCGCCACATCCATGAAAGAAATCGCCGGTATGGGCGCATTGCTGGTGGGGGGGTGCTGCGGCACCACCCCCGCACATATCCGCAAACTGGTGGAGACATGCCGGGACGTGCCGGTGTCATGGCCCACCGACAAAGGGATCTGCGCGGTGTCGTCATATTCCCATGCGGTGTATATCGGGGGGGCGGGCGGCGCGGGGCCGTCGGGGGGTGATGGCGGCGGTATCGGTGTCGGTGAGACGCATGCCGACCACGACCGAGAGAACCGTGAGAGCCGAGAGAACCGCTGCCACCAGCCGTCTGAGAGCGGCTCCGCCGGCGGCGCCGGGACAGGCGGCGCGGCGGCGAAACCCGGCAGGGTGAACCCGCCCGTCATCGTAGGGGAACGGCTGAACCCCACGGGCAAGCCGAAGCTGAAAGCGGCGCTGTGCGAAGGCCGCATGGAATACGTCCTGCAGGAAGCCATCGCGCAGGAGGAACGGGGGGCGCACATACTGGACGTGAACGTGGGCGTGCCCGGCATCGACGAAGCGGCTACCATGGAAGCGGTGGTGAAAGAGATCCAGGCTGTGGTGGGGCTGCCACTGCAGATCGATTCCTCGGATGCGGGGGCCATGGAGCGGGCCATGCGCATCTACCATGGCAAGCCGCTCATCAACTCGGTGAATGGCAAGCAGGAAAGCATGGATGCGGTGTTCCCGCTGGTGGCCAAGTACGGCGGCGCCGTGGTGGCGCTGCTGCTGGACGAGGGGGGTATCCCTGACACTGCGGACGGGCGTATGGCCATCGCAGACAAGATCTATCAAAACGCGGGGAGGTATGGGATCAAACCCAAGGACATCCTGGTGGATGCGCTGTGCCTGACGGTGAGTTCCGATGCCCGCTCGGCGCTCACCACATTGGAATGTGTCCGCCGCATCGCCCAGATGGGCGGCCGGACGATCCTGGGGGTGTCCAATATTTCCTTTGGCCTGCCCCGACGCGACCTCATCAATGCGTCGTTTTTCACCATGGCCTTGCAAAACGGGCTGACGGCTGCCATCATCAACCCCGGCGCGGATGGTATGATGGCGGCATACCGCAGTTTCCTGGCGCTGTCCGCCCTGGATGCGAACTGCATGGGGTTCATCGGGGCGTATGCGGGTACCGAGCCGCCGAAAGACGCAAGGGGCGGTGGCGGCGCGGGCGCAGGTGGTGGCGCGGGCGCGGGTGGCGGCGCTGACGTCGGGCAAAAGGGCAGCCCGGGGGCAAGCGGCAAAGCGCAGGCCGGGCCGGCAGAAAGCGGAGACTCCGGTGCGCCCGGTGACACCGGCAAGGAGCCCGGCACCGGTGCCGGCGCAAATGTGGCCGGTGGCACAGGCAAAGCGACCGACGCGGGCGCAGATGGTGGCGCTGACGCATCAGAACCGGCCGCATTACGGGTTTTGTCCGAGGCCATACGGAAAGGCCTACGGGAACAGGCCAGACGGGGGGCCGCAGAGGCCCTGGCGGACAGAGCGCCACTGGAAATCATCCAGGAGGTGATGGTGCCCGCACTCAACGGCGTCGGGCAGCGGTTCGAGGAGGGTACGCTGTTTTTGCCCCAGCTGCTCATGAGCGCGGAGGCATCCTCCGCAGCATTTGAAGTATTGAAAGAAAAGATGGCGGCGGCCGGGCAGACCAAGGGCGGGGGCCGCAAGGTGATCCTGGCCACGGTGAAAGGCGACATACACGACATCGGCAAGAACATCGTCAAGGTGTTGATGGAAAATTATGGCTATGACGTGCTGGATCTGGGCAGGGACGTGGACCCCGGCCTCATAGCGGAAACCGCGGTGCGGGAGCATGTGCCCTTGGTGGGGCTTTCCGCATTGATGACCACCACCGTGCCGGGCATGGAAGAAACCATAAAGCTGCTGCGCGGCCGGGCCCCCTGGGCGAAAGTGATGGTGGGGGGCGCGGTGCTGACCAAGGACTACGCCATGCGCATCGGCGCAGACAGGTACAGCAAGGACGCCATGGGCGCCGTGAAGTATGCCGCAGAGGTGTTCGGGGAGTGACTTGAGGGGACAGATGGGGATAGGCTGGCGGAAAACAACATGTATATTTGTCATGGCGGGGTTCTTTGCGTGCGTGTGGAAGCCCGCTGTTTCCCATGCCGCCTATGACCTGGAGACGGAATCCCCCGTTTCGGGGTTCTCCGTGGTGCTGAACAACTACTATGCCAGCCGGGAACACCCTTTGCAGGATATGACGCAGGACCTGGAGCCCGAACGGATAGCGCAGGCGGTGGCGGATGACGAAGCCCTGGCCATCGCCGAGGAGCAGGCGGCGGCAGAGTCACGGGCGGCCGCCGAATCGCAGGCCGCCGAGTCGCTGGCCGCGGGAGGCGAAACCGGTGAAAACGGTGAATCGACCGGGGATGGAACATCCGCCGACAGCCGCCCCGATGGAGGCAAGCAGACCGCTGCCGGCAGCCAGGGCGGGTCGGAAGGCACCCCATATGACAATGTGGCCATCTCCCAGGTGAGCGGCGAGTCATGGGTGAATGTCCGGTCACAGGCGGGCACCGGCGGCGACGTGGTGGGAAAACTCTACAACAACTGCGCGGCGACGATATTGGAAACAGTGGACGGCGAGGACGGCAAATGGTACCGCATCCAGTCCGGCACGGTGAACGGCTATATCAAGGCCGAGTTTTTCATTACCGGCAAAGAGGCGGAAGCCAAGGCCAGGGAGGTGGGGGACGTCTACGCCACGGTGTCCAAAGCGGACACCCTGCGCCTGCGCGCCCAGCCGAACCTGGAAAGCGAGACATTGAGCCTCCTGTCCAAAGGCGCGAAGTACCTGGTGACAGGTGAAGAGGGCGATTTCGCCAAGGTTTTGGTGGACACGGACCTGGAGGGGTATGTCTTCCGTGAATACATCACCACGGACGTGGAGTTTCGGCAGGCTGTTTCCATAGCCGAGGAAAAGGCGAAGCAGCAAGAAGAGCTGAAACGGGAGCAGGAAGCCAAAAAGGCCATGGAGGCCCTGGAAGCTGCCAAGAAGGCCCAGAAAGAGCAGGAGCAAAAGGCCGCCGAGGAAGCCAAGAAAGCGAAAGAAGAAGCCGAAAAGAAAGCCAAGGAGGAGGCGGCGAAGAAAGCCGCCGAAGAGTCGAAAAAGGCCGCGGAAGCCGCGGCGAGCGCCACCATCGAGGCCAACACCGCCCCGGTCGGGGAAGCGCCGCCGGAAGGTGCGCCCGGCTCCGATGGGACCGTGACGGCCACGGTGGAGGCCAACACCGCCGCCGGCGCACCGACGGAGGCAAGCGGGTCCGGTGCGCCGTCTGCCGCCGACGGTTCGAACGCCGGGGCGACCGCAGTCGAATCCGCCCCGACGGCTTCGGAAGATACATCGGAAGTGGGCCCGGGCTTGCCCAAGGGGCCCGCCGCACCCACCGAAGACGCAGTGATGGCCGCCACCCGCACCGCCATCGTGGCATATGCGAAGCAGTTTTTGGGCAACCCTTACGTCTACGGCGGGACCAGCCTGACAAACGGCGCAGACTGTTCCGGGTTCACCCAGAGCGTCTTCGCGCATTTCGGCGTGACCATCGGCAGGAACTCCCGGGAGCAGGCGGGGATGGGCAGGGAGATCTCCTGGGAAGATGCAAGGCCCGGAGACCTGCTGTTCTACGCCAGCGGCAGCTACATCAACCATGTGGCCATGTACATCGGCAACGGCCAGGTCATCCACGCCAGTAACTCCACCACGGGCATCATCATCTCCCCTGCCAACTACCGCACCCCCTGCAAGGCCGTGGACGTGCTGGAGTAAGCGGGGGGGGAGGGGCCTTGCTTCACATTCCCGGATAGCGCGGCATAAGGTGCATCGCACCGGTTCGTAGTGGGCGAAGGCCCAGGTGGTACACGACTGGGCCAGAGAAGCATAAGGTGCATCGCGCCGCGGTCACTCGAATACGGGTTCTATCAGGCCGTAGGTGTTGCCGCTGCGTTTGTATACGACGTTCACCTCGTCGGTGTGGGCGTTGAGGAAGACGAAGAAGCTGTGGCCCAGGAGTTCCATCTGGATGCAGGCCTCCACGGCATCCATGGGCTTGACCGCGAACTGCTTGCTCTTGACGATCTTGATCTCGCTGTCGTCGTAGGCCTCCTCCGCAAATGCATCGGTGAACTGCGGGGCGGACTGCTTCTTGGAAATGAGCTTGGTTTTGTATTTTTTGAGTTGGCGTTCGATGATTTCCTCGACTTTGTCGATGGCATTGTACATGTCGTTGCTGGTTTCTTCTGCGCGGATGGTGTTCCCCTTGATGGGGATGGTGACTTCGATGCGCTGGGCCTCTTTCTGGACGCTCAGGCGAACATTCACATCCGTGTCCGGCCGGAAATAGCGGTCCAATTTGCCGATTTTGTCCTCGACCGCCTTTTTCAGTGCAGGTGTTACCTCAATGTTTCTTCCGGTGATGGTACAACGCATAATGATCAGCTCCTTTGCTATGGATTGGTATGTGGCTGCAGCGTGCTACGTGTCATGGGCCCAAACCAGGGTCGGAATGGATCCGGGAACTATGCTGATTTGAGTATATCATATGGGGTGAGGAAAAACAAGATGATTGTTGGGGTGGGCAGGGGCTGTAAATCGTAAGGAAAACTTCATTGACTTTTGGGGCGGGGGCTGGTAGAATACCAGATTGTGTAAAACGAGAGGATGTATGCCTTTTGCAGGCACCGGGTCCTCTCTTTTTTTATGAAATGTCCGATGGTGGTAATCTTGCGATTGCGGCAGTGCGCTTATGACGCCCCGCACGATGGCGGTGGCCTGGGATCGGACTGCGTAGGGTGACCGGTGCCTGCGGAAAGGATATTATTATATGGAAACAATGAGATTCGAAGACCTGCAGCTGGACCCCCGCATCGAGAAAGCGGTGATGGAGATGGGGTTCGAGGAAGCCACGCCGATACAGGCGCGCACCATCCCCCTGCAGATGGAGGGCAAGGACATCATCGGCCAGGCGCAGACAGGGACCGGCAAGACCGCCGCATTCGGCATACCCATGCTGCAGAAGATCGACCCGAAAAGCAGGCGGATCCAGGCGATCACCCTGTGCCCCACCAGGGAGCTGGCCATCCAGGTGGCGGAGGAGATCCGCAAGCTGGGCAAGTTCATGGCCGGCATCAAGGTGATCCCCATCTACGGCGGCCAGGACATCTCGCGGCAGTTCCGAGGCCTGCGTGACGGCTGCCAGATCGTGGTGGGGACGCCGGGGCGTGTCATGGACCACATGCGGCGGGGCACCATCAAGGTGGACGATGTCCACACGGTGGTGCTGGACGAAGCGGACGAGATGCTGAACATGGGTTTCCTGGAGGACATGGAAACCATCCTGAGCCAGCTCCCGGAGGAGCGGCAGACTGTGATGTTTTCCGCCACCATGCCGGATGCCATCGCCAAGATCGCATTCCACTTCCAGAAAAACCCCGAGACGGTGAAGGTGGTCAAAAAGGAGCTGACGGTCCCCCAGATCACCCAGTACTATTATGAAGTGACCAACAAAACCAAACTGGAGGTCATGTGCCGCCTGCTGGATCTATATTCACCCCACCTGTCGCTGGTGTTTTGCAACACCAAGCACATGGTGGACGAGCTGGTATCCCAGCTCCAGGGCAGGGGTTACTTTGCCGAGGGCCTGCATGGCGACCTGAAGCAGATGCAGCGCGACCGAGTGATGGGGAGCTTCCGCAGCGGCAAGACGGAGATCCTGGTGGCCACCGACGTGGCGGCCCGGGGCATCGACGTGGAAAACGTGGGCGCGGTGTTCAACTACGACATCCCCCAGGACGACGAGTATTATGTCCACCGCATCGGGCGTACCGGCCGCGCCGGCAAGGAAGGCTTTGCCTTCAGCCTGGTGGTGGGCAAGGACGTGTACAAGCTGCGGGATATCCAGCGGTACTGCAAGACCAAGATCATCCCCCAGGCCATCCCCTCGCTCAACGACGTGACCGAGATCAAGGTGGACAAGATCATGCAGCAGGTGAGGGAAGTCATTGCCGAAAGCGACCTCACGCTCATGGTGAACCTCATCGAAAAGAAGATGGTGGAGGAGGACTATGCGGCCATCGACTTGGCGGCCGCGCTCCTGAAGATGCGCATGGGCGAGGGCAACGAGGACATCATCAATGACTACGGCGTGGCCAGGTCCTTGGACGACCTGGGTTCCAGGCGCGGGCGCGACAGGTTCGGACGGGGGAGCTATGACAGGAGCCCATCGGTGTCCAGGCAGCGCGCGCCACGTCCCGACAGGGACTACCGTGACGAGAATATGGTGCGCCTGTTCATCAACATCGGCAAAAACCAGAACATCCGCCCGGGCGACATCCTGGGCGCCATAGCAGGCGAATCGGGGATGCCCGGCAAGATGGTGGGCAGCATAGACATGTTCGACAACTACACCTTCGTGGACGTGCCCCAGGAGCAGGCCAAGTCCGTGCTCAAGGCCATGCAGGACGTGAAGATCAAAGGCAAGAACGTCCGCATGGAGCAGGCTTCCGGGGACCGCGGGGAGCGCAGGGAAAGGGATTTCTCCGCCCGGGGCGTCAGGGAACCGGGTGCTTCCGGTGAGCGCGCCACCGTCAAGAACGTGAAAGCGGGGCGGTTCACGCCATTTGCGAAGTACAAGAACAATTGAAATGCATGAGGGCAGCATAAGGGCAGCATAAGGGCAGCATAAGGGCATAAAAGCGAGCTTTGCCTTGGTCGGTTCAACAAGAATAATGCCCGGGCCAGCGGCTGTCGATCTCTTCAAAGGATGTGGTTGCGGTGGTGGCGCCCAGCTGTGTCACCGAGAGCCCTGCAGCTTTGCACCCGAATACCGCACTGTCCTTAAATGACCTGCCCCGCAGCGCGGCAGCCACGAACCCGGCGACGAATGCATCCCCGGCCCCGGTGGTGTCAACCGCGACATCGGGCGTGGCAGGCACATGGAAGATCTGTGGGAGGCGTGCGGCACCCGGCGGGCTCACACTGCCCACGCCTGAGCCAGCCGTGGCCATGTGGGCGACAGAGCCTGATCCTTGGCCGGCGCACGGTGGTTTGGCTCCGGCCGGCTGGGCCGCGGTGCCATCGCCATGAAGGGTCCCGCACATCACCCCGTCGGTCCCCATCTTCACAATGACATGGTTTGTGCCCATGTCCAGGAAATGCCCGATGATCCCCTGGGGGTCGGATGTGCCTGCCATGGCGCATGCCTCCCTGAAACTGGGCAGGAAATAATCCGTGTATGGGAGGAAGGCCGCCGCTTCTTTGCAGTATGCCCCGTCCAACCTCCCAGTGGTATCCACGAATGTGAGCACGCCATGGGCACGGGCTGCCTGAAGCAGGCGCCCCAGGGCGACGGGGGGGAACCCTGCCAGGCCGCCTGCGCTGCCTATGGTAAGCGCGCGGATGGGGGATGGTCCCGCATGTTGTATGGGGTCTGGCCCGAGGTCATCCAAAGAAAAGTCGTCCATCGCCCCCAGGCCGACGATGAAGTGCCGCCCGGCGTCCGGGCGCACCAGGACGATGGAGACCGCCGTCCCGAGGCTGTCGCTGCGCAACACCTGGCCGGTGTCCACGCCGATGCCTTGGATGGCCCCCAAGATGAAATCACCATATAGGTCACGGCCGATCTTCCCCGCCACACCCACATCTATCCCCATCTTTGCCAGGTTCACGGCCTGGTTCAATGCGTCGCCGCCGGTAGACATGGAAATATTTTCCACATGCGTGGAATCCTTTTCAAACACGTAAGGCGTGACAGGCGAAACCAGCACGTCGCAAACCATAAGTCCCAGGCAGAGCACTTCCATGTGAGTCACCTCCAAAATCACGGGGCCTCGGGGCATGCCCCAACCGTCAATCTGAACAATCAGATCATATCGGCCGCTGCCACAGGGCTGCGGGGGAAAGGGGCGCAACTGCCCTTTTGCATCCGGAAACAGGAGAACAGTAACCCCGGCAATGACATTTGCCTTGATTATATCACATCGGCCGGGCAAAACAAGACTAAAAAAGGTATATGGGGTTGGCAATGAGCAGGGGGCGGCCGGCGCCCCACACTTCAAAGCGCACGAAACGGTGGGCGGTGGGGCCCGGATGGGTGGCGGGCTGCATGTGGATGTCACAGACCCTTTCCTGGGCGGCATCCCGGACAAGTGCAACAAAGTGACAGTCGTCATGGGGCGTGGGATGCCCGCCGCCGCTATCGTAAATGTATGTGGCGAAACAGCCGGCCTGGTCGATGAGGCGCACTATTGCCCCGGTTGGGAGTGCGCGGAATGTGACGGTGAAGTCCCCCGGTGCGCCATCCCATAATCCCGCATCCAGATCCATGGTGGGTGCATCAGGTCCGGCTGCAATGTAGCCCCTGCCCAAGCGGGCGGCTTCCAATATGTCCCCTGGCGCCTGAGAAAGGCCATGGACGTAGGTGAGGGGGTGCGCCAGGCGGTGGGGCCTGCCTGCGCCATCCTGGGTTGGGAGTTGTCGTTTCTGGGCGGGTTCATCTGGATTGGATGGGCCGCATGGCCCAATTGCCTTATCGGGGCTGTTGCATCGGCGGTTTGCATCTATGACATCACGGTGGAAATCGCTGCCGCCGATGATGGAGATGCGAATCCCGGCAGCGAGCAAGGACTGCCACAGGGCCAGTGTTTTCATGTCTTTTTCGCCAAAAGCGCCGTTCCAGATCTCCAGGAGGTAAGGGGCGGGGCACCCAGGAACATCGCCGTGCTGAAACGAACCAGGACCGCAAGGGCGCCGTACGGCGGCGATGCCCTCATTAACTGCGTCACGGTTCGATTGCGAGCGGGTGTCGGCAGAACCGGCAGATACCTGCGCAGGCTCGTCTGAGGCGTCAATCTCAGGAAACCCATATCGCCATGGGCAGTCGTCGTCAAAGGGGTGGGCGATGGAGAGGACGCCACCCGCAGCCGACACTTCCTGCGCCACGCAGGCTGTAGGAGACGTTGGGGTTGATGTTGGGGCTGATGCTGGGGTTGATGCTGGGGCTGATGTTGGATTTCCTGACTGTGACAATTTCGCAGTGAAAGGTGCAGGTGCGGCTGAACCCGAGGCCGGATGGATCGATGGAATAGGGCCGGATGCGGTTTTTCGATATGCGGCGCATTCCCCGAAAACGTGGATATTTGCCATGTCCGGATACCCCAGGATGGTGCAATGCCCGCCGTAGCGGCTCCATTCCATGCCCTTTATGACGGTCAAATCAGGGGACATGGGGCATTCACCCCAAGCGGAGATGCTGTTGTGGTCGGTGACGGCGATAAAATCCAGGCCCATGTCCCGGGCAAGGTCCGCAAGCTCGGCAGGGGTCAGGGCGCCGTCGGAGTGGTTGCTGTGCACGTGGAAATCACCCCGCAGCCACCTGGGGTGTTTGGACGTGACGTTCAAACCCACAGTCACCAAGCAGCCGGGGCCCTCCACCCGGTAGGCGCCGATGACCAGCGTCCACGCCCCTGATAGGATTTGGGGGCACAGGTATCCGGGGGTAGAGTACCATGGGCTGACAAAGACTTCGTCCGCTTCGGAGCCCCGGCTCCCACATAGTGCTCCGGTGGGACCTAGCAATGAGAAATCGATGATGCTGCTACGGGATGTGAGGCCGGCGGGTGCGGCGGGGTCGTCTGCATAAGAAAAATGCAGCTCGAATGAAGCAGCATCTTCCGGGATGGAAAATGGTATATGGACATACCGCCCTTGGTCACCCCGTGCGATGAAATGTGTGATCTGCCTCATGTCTTGACCGCCCCCAGCGTCAGGCCGCTGATGATGTATCTGGAGAATAGCAGGTAGACGACGATGATGGGCAGTGTCGCGATGGACATCCCGCAGTAAAACGCCCCGTAGTCCCCGGTGAGCTGGCCGGTGAATGCGGTCATCAGAAGAGGGAGGGTGAACTTTGCAGGCGTGAACATGAGTATCAATGGCTTCAGGAAGCTGTTCCAGCTGTGTATGAACGTGAATATCGCCATGCAGGCTATGGCGGGCGCCATGAGCGGCAGTATCAACCGGTGGAATATGTGCAGCTCCCCCGCACCGTCGATGCGCCCGGACTCGATGATTTCGTCGGGGATGGCGGCGTCGCAGTACTGCTTCAACCAGAATGCCATACCGGCGCACACCAGGCTGGGTAGGATCAGGGAGGCATGTGTGTCCGTCAGTTTCAGGAACCCCATGAGCTTGAAATACCCCACGATGCTCACCTGCTCCGGCAGCATCATGGTCATCAGCATGGCCACGAAGAGGATGTTCTTACCCTTGAAGCGATATTTGGAGAACCCATAGGCGGTCAAAGCGCCGAAATACGCAGTGAGCAGGGTGGAGCAGACCGCCACGAACAGGCTGTTGGAAAAGCCGGTGGGGAAATCCACACGGGCGGTCACCTTGCGGATGTTGTCCAGGAGTGCCGCGCCGGGCAGAAGCTGGAGCGTGGTGATGATTTCCTTGTTGGTGTGGGTGGCGTCTATGACCATCAGGTAAAACGGCAGCAGGCAGAACAAAAGCAGCAGGCATAGGAGTGCGTAAATCACCCCCCAGACCATGATGGATCCCCAATGGTATTCACGTCGTCTGTGTTTCGGCATAACGCCCCCATTCCGATGCAGGGCAGCCGCAACCGAGCCATGCATGGACTGCCTGGACGGTCGGGCACACCGTCAAAGTTGGTCAAGCGGCCGGGCCGATGGGACGGTGGCCGCAGGAAGCTGCGCCGGGGGGGCGAGGTCACGCCTCCTGGCGCATCAGGCGCATGGTGGCCACGGAAAACAGCAGCGTCACCAGGCAGTAAAGAAAACCCAGGGCGGCGCCGTAACCGTAGCGGCCTTGGTTGAACGCGGTGATCATCATGTAGATGCTCATGGTCAGCAAAGACTGGTTCGGGTCCCCTGTCTTCCCGGACAGCACATAAGGGATGTCGAAGCTCTGCAGGCCGCCGATGAGGGAAGTCACGGTGATGTACAGGAGTATGGGGCGGATCAGGGGCAGCGTGATGGAGAAGAACATCCTCACCCCGGACGCACCGTCCACCTCCGCCGCCTCATACAGATCCCTGGCGATGCCGGTCATGCCGCTGTCCAGCATGATGGTCTGGTAGCCGAACCATTGCAAAAACAGGACGCCCCCGCAGATCAATGTCATGTATAGGGCGCTCTGCTGCCAGCCGATGGGTTCGGATATGAGCCCGAAGCGCATGAGGGCGACGTTCACCGCACCGCCCTGCCAGCCGAAGATAAACAGGAACAGAAGCCCCATGAAAACCGAGGTGATGATGTTCGGCAGGAAATACGCCACCTTGAAAAACCCCTTGCCCCGGAATTTGCGGGCGTTCATCACCGCCGCAAGCACCAGCGCCAGGAGGATCTGGGGTATGCTGCCGATAGCCCATAGTTTCAGCGTGGTGGCGATGGTCCGGTAGAACACTTTGCCGCTCAGTATCCGTGCGTAGTTTTTAAACCCCACCATATTCCGGGCGCCGAACCCCGTCCAGTCCGAGAAGCTGATGAACAGCGAGTCCACCATGGGGTACAAGACGAATACGAGGGTGGCGATGAAAAATGGTGCGATGAACAGGTAGCCGTAGTGGTCGAAATTGACGCGTTTCCTGCGCACGGGTGAACCTCCTGGATCCTGTCAACAATTATTTGCATGGGACGGGTTGGTTCGGCCCGTCCCCGCTTCGTCTTTTGTGAGTATAGTAAACGGTGGCACCGCTTACTCTTGAACGATCTCCAGGTCGGGGAGCCTGGTTTCGAAGTTGTTAAGCAGCAGCGCCACCGCCTCCTCCCTGGTTGCGCCGTTGTAGCAGTACTCACGAACCGCACCCCTCATGCAGGAGAGGACGGTGCTCTGGTACGGGTACATGATGGAGCTGTTGGCGGCCCCGGCCACGTCACTGAATGCCTGGAGGACGTTCTGGCCGCCCCACCATTCGTCGGGGCCGTATTTCACGGCCATGGCCTCGTTCACCACCTTGTTGGATGAGAAATCGCCCAGCTCTGTGTCGAACCATTCCAGGAACTCGTGGTTGCCGCAGACAGTGCTGATATATGCCCATGCCTGCTCTTTGTTGGCGGCCCCGGAGGGGATGCCGAACCAGCTGCCGCCCATGAACTGCGGCCCGATGAACTGAGCGAAGCCCCAGTCGCCCTTGGTGGAGGCGGCGTCGGTCTTGATGTTGTAGGGCATGAGCCAGGTGGCAATGAAAAGCCCCATGGAAACCTCGCCGTTTTCCAGATCAGCCGTCCATTCGGGCCCCCACATCTCCAAGCGCCCCAGAACCTTGCTTTCGTCCAGCGCTTTGGTGATGTCCAGCGTGGATAGCATGTCTTCGGTGACCATGATCCGGTCTCCCACTACCCATGGCGTTGCGGATAGGTTTGATTTCAGCTGCACCACATCGTTGATGGTGGAGAACAGGCCGCGCCCGGTCTTCTCGTAGACGGTTTTGCCGGTGGCTGCCACTGTGTCCCAGTCTTGGAGCAGTTTCGCGATCTCGGCGGGGTCGTCGGTACCCAGCGCCTCTTTTGCTATGCTTCGGCGGTAGTAATACCCTGCGGGTGTGGCTTGGTTGGTCATCCCCACCAGCTCGCCTTTGGCGTTGGTGGACATCTGGCGGATGTAGTCGTACTGCTCCGCATACAGCGAGCCGCCGTCATAGGGCGCTTTGGTCAGGTCTTCCCAGATGGGCAGTTCCATGAGCTCCTGCCACATGCCGATCTCTATGAGCACGGCATCGGGCGGCGTGCCGCCGGCGCTAAGGACGGCTTTGAGTTTCGTGCGGATGTCGTCGTCGTCCATCACGACCAGGTTCACTTTCACGTCGGGGTGCTGTTTGGCGAACTCGCTGTTGTAGACGGTCAGCGAATCGTCGTGGGCCCAGATGGTGAATTCCCCTGAAACGGATTTGGGTGCGGCCGGCGCAGAGGTTTCTGTTGGTTGTGCGGCGGATGGGGCGGCCGGCGCTTGGGTGTCGGGGGCCGCTGACTGTTCCGATGCAGCGGTGGCCGCAGGGGCGGCTGTCTGCGCCCCGGCAGGCGCCGCTGCCGCGGTTGTGGTGGCGGTTTTGGCAGGGGATGCGCAGGCCAAGAGCGACCCCGCCGACAGGCAAGCCACGAGGACCGCTGCCAGACATCTGTTGTTCTTTCTCTTCATTTTGTAACCTCCCATTCTTTAGTGGAACCCTTGGGCAACATCGCAGTGCCCTTGGGCAACATCGCAGAGCTCTTGGGCAACATCGCGGTGCCCGCAGGCAAAAACCGCTTTACGTCGTGGAATATATGCCGGATGCCCATCCGTTGTCAGTCCAGCAGGAGCGTGGAGATGGATTCCCGGTGCGCAGCGAGTTTGGGGATCAGCCGTCCCAAGTAGCGCAGGCGGAAAGGGATATCTTCTTTCCACCGGTTGAGCACCACCACCGCAAGGGAGCCATCGGTGTTTTGGAAAGCGGTGACTTCCAGCCTGTCAGTGAAGACGGACGTGCCGATGCGTACCGCACCCGGGCGTATGTAACGGCTGAAATGGCCAATGTAGGTATGGGAAAGCTGTCTTTCATAGGTGTCATGCACCGTGTCGCACATGATGGGCGCCACGGCCAGGTTGTTCACATGGTTGGGGCCGCCATTGGCCTGCAAGGCCAGGTTCCAGTCGATCAGGCCATGTGCCCCGGCATGCAGGTTGCCGATGTAATGGTGGGCGTAGGCCTGGGCCTGGGCCAGTTGGTCGATGCCCTCGCCGGGAATGAGCTCGAATGCCCCTTCGCTGTGTATGATGAGTTTGTGGGGGTAGCGCCTGGCAATGAGCGAGAGCGCATCGAAATGGTCGCCGGAGTACCAATGCACCGCCACGCCCCGTGCGTACCGTTCTGCCACCGGGTCGTCGAACACCGCCCTGGCCCGTTCGTATGCGCGCTCTTTGTTATGGTCCCAGATCAGCACTTTCACGTCAGACAAACCATATGCTTCCATCGCCGGCCCCAGGTGGTCCCGGACGAATGCCATTTCCTCTTGCGGGGTATATATGCAGGAATCCCATGGCTGGGCGGCGTTCGGTTCGTTCTGGACGCTGAGCATGGCGACGTCCACGCCCCGGTCGCGGTATGCGCGGACGTACCGCGCCATATAGTCTGCCCAGAGCTGCCTGTACTGCGGGAGCAGCTTCCCGCCGCAGTTTTTCATGCCGTTGGTCTTCATGAATGCAGGGGGCGACCAGGGGGACATGAGAAACTGCAAATCACAAGCCCCGGATTCCTGCGCCCACCGCAGCAGTGGGAATATGTACTGTTCGTCCCTGGACAGCGAAAATGTGGAAAGGCCGGCATCCGTTTCATCGGTGACGGCGCTGTAGTTGCCAAGACAAAAATCGCAGCTGTCCAGATGCAGGCGGCAGAGGGTGTACCCCAACCCGTCTGGGCCGAAATAGCCCGACAGGATCTCCCGGCGCTTTCCCTCGCCCATGAGGGAGAAGGTATAGCCCGCAGCTTCCGTGAATGCGCCGCCGAACCCCAGGAGGGTCTGGTACCGCTCGTCAGGGTAGAGGTTTATGACGCGGTTCTCCACTCTGTCGTCGTCCGGAAACGGGTGGAGGTCGCGGACTTCGGTATGGGGGGCGCCGTAATCATATGTGGTGGTGACGATTTTCATAGGAACCCTCCGATTTCCGCATCCGGTGCCTGCCACCGAGCGGCCTGCGCCCCAGGCGGCAGTAAATCCGTTTACGCACCCTTATAAATTAAAGTTTTTAATTATCTAACCTGATTATACCACATTGCTTAGAAAAGTCAACAAGAATTTTTAGAAAAATCAGAGGAATCCTGTGGAAAATATATGTAGCAAAACATGGTTGACATCACGGGATTCCTATGGCAAACTATGGATATGGATGAAGATGCTGCTGCCGGTCGAGCGATTTTTTCAAAGTGTTAGCATATTGTGCTGATAGAAACCCGCGATTTTTTGCCAAACAAAGTCACAAGAGTGTATTGAGGATAGGTGGCGATGGGAAATATTAAAGAATTGAAAAAACAAAACCTCATGGAAACATTGGCGGTCATACACGAAAAAGGCGAGATGACAAAGCAGGAGGTGGCCAGGCAGACCGGCATGTCCGCCGTCTCCGCCCACAGCTTCATCAATGAGCTGCTGGATAAGGGCATGTTGATGTCTGGGCGCACGGAACAGGGCAACCAAGGCAGGCGCGCCACACTCTATAAACTGAACCCTTACTATGGTTTCGTGGTGGGCCAGTCGCTGTCCCCGGCCGCCATCACCACGGTGAGCTACGACTTTGCCTGCGGGGAGATTTCGGCGTTTTCCCTGGAAATAGGAAAACTGGGACACGGGGAGTTGGGGGAAGCTGTCAGGCAGCAGGCGGCGTTCGCCATCGGCAACCACGAAAAGAGCCACAGGCGCTGCCTGGGGCTGGGTTTTGCGGTCCCCGGGCCCATGGATTCCAAGACCCAGGTCATCCGCAAGGCGATGCCGTTCATAGACGTGAACCCAATGGAACTGAAAGCGCAGATGGAAGAGGCGTTTTCGGTCCCCGTGTTCATGGGCAACGACAACAAGTTCAACGCGCTGGCCATAAAGCTGATGGAAAACCGCAGGTGCCGTGACCCGCTGGTATTCGTGGGGGTGCGGGAGGGCGTAGGCGCAGGCGTTCTGGTGGAGGGGAAGATACTCAAAGGCGCCAATTACCTGGCCAGCGAGGTGGGGCATATCCCGATACAAATGGATGGGGAAGTGTGCAGCTGTGGCCAGAGGGGATGCCTGGAGACCTTCATCGGAGAGAAATACCTCATCGGCCGCATCGTCCGCCACCTCAACGAAAACCCGGCATCGGGCTCGGCATCGGGGGCTGCTTTATATACACACCAGGATATCACCATGAAGCACGTCCTGGCCATGGCGGAGGACGACGCATTCGTCAAAGGACAGCTGGAAGATGCGTGCAGATACCTGGCGATCTGCCTGGAAAACATCGTGAAAGCCTACAATCCGGAAGAAATCGTACTGGAGTGCAAATACCTGGAGTCATTGCCCGGGTATTTCCGGAAAGTTCAGGATCTGTTCTTTGCGTCCCCGTGGGTGCGGGGCAACGAGCCCACCCTCCGGCTGAACACCATACCCAATGTGTGGGCGGTGGGCGCGGCCACGGCGGTGCTGGACAACGTATTCACGCCGGCGCCGGAGAATATACTGGGAGGGGCGCTGGAGTGTTGACGGGCGGGAAGGGCCTTGGCGGCGGCGGCTCTTGCCCGGGACGAGGCACACCATGGCGGCGGGCTGGGGGGCGTTTCGCGTAGCGCGGGAGGGATCGCCCTTGCCGGGGTTCCCCGGCTTTTTTTATTTGAAAAGCAGGTTGACTTTGGGTGGCGGGTGGGATATAATTAAATATGTGAATTAAATAAATTATTCAAAAGTGCATGGAACCGTACAAAAGCAAACGAAAGGGGTGTCTCACCATGGTCTCACGTTCTTTGTCCCTGTACTCGCAGATTGCCGAGATAGGCGCATTCGACTGCCACACGCACATCGATGCCGCACACCCGGTGGCGCGGGGGATCCACGATATCCTGCTGTATCACATGGTTATTTCCGATCTGTACAGCGCAGGGTGCCCGGATGGGTCGCGCCTGAGCGAGGACCCGGACGCGGGAGAAGTGGAGCGGCGCATAGAGGGGGCGTTGCCGTATCTGCCAAGGATTGCCAATACCAGTTGCTATTATGCAATGGCACTGATCCTAAAGGAGCTCTTCGACTGGGACGAGCCCGTGACGATCAAGAACTGGTGGCGGCTGGACGAGGTCATCAAGGCCAGGTCAGCCAGGGAAGGGCGCCTGGGGCAGATCATGGCTCAGGGGAACATAGTAATGTCTAACACGGAGCTGTGGCGGGGCAGGGACGGTGCGCTGGACGAAGTGTTCACCTACAGCATGGAGTGGTCGTTTTTCACGCGTGCCCAGTGGGGGCGTCACGATACCGCACTCATCGAACTGGAACACGCCTGGAACCACGATGCGCCCTGCCCGCCGCTGCCTGTGACACTGACGGAGGGGGAGGCGGATTTCCCGAAGAAGATCAGGACGTTGGACGACGTGGAGGAGGCGCTGGCGCATTACCTGGAAAAAACACCTTTCGGGAAAATCATGGCCATCGCATCACATTTTTCGTGCGAGATCAACTATGGCGGGGTATCGGCGCCGCAAATGGCGGAGGCACTTTCCCGGCGGGGGCGCTCGACGCCAAAGGAGCGGGATATTTACGCAAACTATATTTTCAACCGCTATTTGGAGCTGTATGAGTCCGGCGGGTACCCGGCTGTGCTGCAGTTTTCCACGGGGGCGGAGCCGTTGCCTTTTGAGACGGGGAGCAGGATGGATTCCAAGACGGTGTTCGAGCTGGCCCGCATTTTTGCCGCACATCCGAAAATCAAGTTCAACCTGCACGTGTCCAACATGGCCCAGAACCAGGCTTTCTGCACATTGGCCAGGGAACTGCCCAATGTGTCTCTGAACGGGTACTGGTGGCACAACTTTTTCCCGTCGTTCATACCCAGGGTGCTGTCGGAGCGGCTGGACATGCTGGCGGTGAGTAAGGTCGTGGGGTTCTTCTCCGATGCGTACACCATGGAATGGGCGTATGCCAAGCAGCGGTTCATCAGGGTATTCACCGCGGACGTGCTGGCGGAGAAGATAGCGATGGGGCAGTACACGGAACCCCAGGCCCTGGATATCGCAAGGTGGCTGTTCAGGGGTTCGGCGGAAGAAATATTTGATGTCAGGGTATAAGCATCAATCCGCTGTACCCTAGATACTGGCG
>JAISUG010000073.1 GCA_031272185.1 Lachnospiraceae bacterium | reverse complement strand
TCTTCTCCACTCCGGGACACCTCACCCCCGAAACTGCGCCCGGCGCCCGTCAGGGCCTCTGCCCCACCCTGGGACACCTCACCCCCGAAACTGCGCCCGGCGCCCGGCAGGGCCTCTGCCCCACCCTGGGACACCTCACCCCCGAAACTGCGCCCGGCGCCCGGCAGGGCCCCTCCCTTGCCGCCCCGCCTGCCTTTTCTGCCGACCGGTGCGGCTGGCATGGTGCTTTCCCATGCCTTAAACCCATCCCGGTCTTCCGGCGGGGCGCTGTCAAGGCCATCGCTTTCCTCCTCGGGTATCCCCTGGAAATAGCGTTCCATCTGCGCCTGCATGTCCCCCGCGGGGTGGAACCCCACACAAAACAGGAGCTTGAAACAATGCTCCCGCAGCTGCCGTCTGCTTGGTTTTTTCCCCGCTTTCGCCATATCCCCCCCCGAACTGCCCCGCTGCACCGCCCACAAACATTCACATGCGTCGGTTATATTGCCCCAACAACCAGACAATGCGCGTTCGACATTGGTCTCAACTTTGCGCAAGGTTTAGTCGGCGGGGCAATAGCCATTATACATGAAAGACCCATTATGCACAATAAAAAAAGAAACACAAACCCTCACCACCCCAGCACCACCACCTGCACGATGGCCACCAGGATGAGCGGTATCCCCCCGCAGATGACCCCTGCGATGGCCAGCCCTTTCCCGCCCCACCCCTTGGACAATACGCACACGCCGAACACCACCGCCAGCAGCGCCAGTATCCACGTGGGCGAATTGATCGCCAGGAACCCGAACCACGGGTATGTGTCGCGGTTCCTGCCCACCAGCCCCTGGGAGGGCTGCAGTATCACGCCGTACAGCAGCGTAAACGGCATCACCGCCATAGAAACGATCCCCATCACCAGGGAAGCCACCGAGGATTTCGAAACCACCATACATACACCTCCCTATATGAAAAACTCGATCATCGACTCCGGCAATATCTATATGAAAAACTCGATCGTCGACTCCGGCGTTTTGCGCTTGGCGGTGTTGAAGAGGATCACCGCTTCCCGCTTCGCCAGCTCTTCCAGCGCATATGGCCGCTTCCCGCCTCGCCCGAACACATCCATGTCCACGCTGCGGTTGGCGCAGGTGGGTTTGTCCTTCACCATGCGGATCCCTTTCCCCGCGAAAGGCCGCCACCGGTAGTAGGGGTCAAAGAACGTGATGCGGCTGCCCGAGATGCCGGTGAGGGTGATGTAGTGCCCGGTGTCGAACCACACGCGCAGCACCACCGCGCCCCCCTGCTGGAGCGCCGAGACGATGGGGCTGTGGGGCGTCACCTGCACCTGCTCCCCGCTCAAAAACTCGCTGGAGATGGGCAGCCTCCCGCTCTTCGCATACTGGTTCAGCCAGTTGGAGAGGAACATCATCGCCATCTGGGAGGTGCCTTCCTTGCACGCCTCGCCGTCTTTGTCAAATGTGTCCAGGGAGTACATCATCACGTACTTCAGGATGTCCGGCGGGATCTCCTCCCGCCCAAACAAAAAACTCACCCCATTGAGCAATGCGGTGGGCCCGCAGTCATATTCCGTCCGTTGGTAATGCAGTGGGATCTTCACACCGTCACCTTTTCTATCGCACACCTATGGGCCTTCGGGCGCGGCTCATGTCTTCCGGGTACGGCGAGGGTTCTCCAGGGCACACCCGTTGACCCTCGTCTTTTTCGCACAGCCAAGCCCCACGAGGAGCAAATCGCCCTTGTAGTCCGAAAGTGCACAACGTGTCGCCGGCCTTGCGGTCTTGCGGTCTTGCGGTCTCGCCGGTCCCGCACTCTTTTCCTATCATACCGCACCGCAGCCTTTTTTTCAAGGGAAACAGACGCAAACCCAGGACATTAATAATGAACCGATATACCATGAACCGATATACCATGATCACACGAGGTTTTTGCCTTCGCCCTGGCGGCAGTCCTGAACATCCACCACAGTGACCAGTTTTTCTTCCTCTCGGATGGCAAAGACGAGGCGATAACGCCTTGCTGTGATTTTTCGACGCAAACCAAGATCGGGAAACCTATCCGAATCGTAAGGCGGATGAATGGCAGGATGGTTTTCCAAACCGCGCATGTCCGCAAGGATTTCCTCGTGCAAGCGCAAAGCGGCCGCTTGGTTGACACGCGCGACAAAAGCTATGTGTGCGGCCAGTTTTCGAGTGGCGGCGCGCGAAACCTCCACATGGTATCGACCCTCAGACACCTGTCGCCCTCCCGCTAAGGATGGCATTCTTCATGAACTGGTCGAATTCATCCAAAGACAGCCCGCTGATGCCGGAGTCCAAATCGGCAAGGCTCTGTGCCAGTGTCTCTTCCCTGTCATCACCTAAGGTGAATTCCAAGGGCAACGCCTGCTGCCGCACAGACTGCCGGAGGAACATGTTGATCGCGGTGGTCATGTCCAACCCCAGTTGTGCGAACAAGGCTTGCGCACGTGCCTTGACTTCAACGTCGGTCCGGATGTTGATATTGGTCATCGCCATTGGTCGGCCCCCCATCCTTTCATATGCCAACATTCTACCAAACTATGCGCACATTGTCAACATGTATTTGGGTCCAATGGATGGGGCAGCGGTCGGACCCACGCTCACATATCTTCCATGCCCAGGCAGTATGCATCCACTTTGTAGCCCGGCAGCGCCTTGTCCTGCAGATGCCGGGCTTTGGCTTCAAACTCGCCGCGCCTGAAACTGCGCTTGTTCCGTTTGACTTCGATGACGTCCGCACATTTCTTTTCCGCTCGTATCGCCACGATGTCGATCTGGTATTGGTCTTTGTTTGGTTCCCACCACGACCCGATCTGCGCATATTCGCCGCTCTCCGCAAGTTTCTGCTTGAAATACCTTTCCAGCAGCATCCCCGCGTATTCATGGAATTGCCCCAAAATCGTCTCCCGGAGCAAACTGTAGTTCCCGATTTCGATCATGGACCTGTTTTTCTCCAAAAAGCGGAACCAGAACTTCAGGAAAGGATCGCTGATCTCGTATTTTATCGAATGAGTCCCCTCTTTCGAGAAAATGGGCCGGAACCGCTCGATGACATGGTAGTCTTCCTGTAGACGTTTCAGATGCCCGCCGATGCCTTTTCCGCCTATGAGATCCTCGATCGCGTTTTGCGTGTTGATCCCCCCGGAAATCGCTTCAAGGATCGAAAAATACGTGGAATGGTTCTTGCCGAATTCCTCGATGAGCAGGTTGCGCCCCTCATCCACAAGAGGCGAGTTTGCACGCACCGCATATTCCACCATCGCTTGCAGCGTGAAAGCCCTGTTGTCGCAGAAAAGCTCCAGATATTTCGGGATGCCACCGGTGATCGCATACAATGCCAGCAAATCTTCATTTTTATACCCCGGCGCATGGTCCTTGAGGATCTGTTTGATCACAGAAATGCCGAATGGTGCGATCCGCAGGATGTTATCCGCACGGCCATACAGGGGCTCCTTTTTACCCTCTCCGATGGTCTATTCGGTGGGGCAAACTAAGGCAACTGCAGATGGAGGGCAAGTGCGCGGGCCCCAAGATGCCCACAGCTACGAGCAGCAAAATCTATCTGGACGACAAAGAGGCCTCCTTCACCGCCTACAGTATTGAGGCCTAGACCGCCACCCTCTCTATCGCACACCTGTGGGTCTTCGTCTTCTTCGTGTATCCAAGCCCCACGAGGAGCAGATTGCCCTTGTAGTCCGCAAGTGCGCTTGGATACCGCTTGTCCTTGATCTGGGCGATGGCCCCGGCCGCGCCTTTGTCCCATTTGAGCTCCACCACCATGGCGGCTTTGTCCATGTGCCTGGGGCGGGGCAGGAACACCATGTCCGCATACCCTTTCCCCGACGGGAACTCCCTGACGATCGTATAATACTTCCTCGCGCTGTAGTAGGCCAGCGACACGGTGTAGGACAGGGCGTTTTCGTCATTGTAGGAAAGGTGCGACGTCTCCATGTGGGCGGCCTCGATGGCCGCAGCCACCGACTCGCCGTCCATCCGCCAGGTCGCCTCCAAAAGGGCGTCCGACGCCGAGACGGCCACCAACACTTCCTGCCATCCCATGTTTCCCGTGGCGGTGCGAAACTCATCGGCGATCTCTTTGTTGGGTACGAACACCTCCCCGCTGTCCATGTCGTATCCCAGGTACCCCAGGTGAACCAACAGCGTGAAAATGTCATCCTTGCCCGCAAAGGTCACCATGTCGTTGGTGAACCCCTGGGTGTTCACCCTGCGCCTGTCCCCTGCCAGGAGGGCCACCACGTCGTCGCGCAGCCCGTCGATGTTCATCTCGATGTATGCCCGCAAAGCTTCGTATGTCTCCGTCTGTGTCCAATAGTTGCTGTAGCGCCCGCAAAGCATCGCCGTCACGACGCTTCTGGGGCAATAAACGGATGGCGCCCCGGGGAAGCTGTAGCCGTCATACCAATCCGCGGCGTCGGCAAAATCCATCCCGTAGCGCCCGCAAAGCGCTGCGACCTCCGGGCCGGTGAACCCGACATACTCCGCCAGGTTGCGGGGGTCTGTCATGGAATACTCATCGAACATGCTGAGTGCGGAATGGATCCCATATTTCTTGATGGGCAGGATGCCCGTCATGTAGGCCAAGGTCACGTAGCTTCTGTCCTTGAGCAAATGGCGGAGGAAATCCAGATAAACCCCATGTGCCACATTGTCATCTCGCCGAATCCGAAATATACAGTCCCACTCGTCAATAAGGAAGACAATCTTCTGGCCAGTGGCCTGGTACAAACTGCCCAGGAACTCGGTCAGGCTCTCCCCTTCCACACTCGAACCCAGTTGGGAGTTTTTGACGTCTGCCGCCAATTTCTTGTGCAGAAAACATCCCAGCCCAGTGACATCCCCTGCATCCGTCATCACTTCCTGGATGTTCAGGCAGATCACATGGTACTGCCCCAGATGCTTCTCAAAGGATGGATCATCTTCGATGGCCAAACCTGCGAAAAGATGGCGCGATTCATGGGCCGAAGTGTAATAAGCCGCCAGCATTTCCAGCGCCATCGTCTTGCCGAACCATCGGGGACGGCTGACGCAGACGTATTTCTGCTTGGTGCCAGCCAACCGGTTCAGTTTCCCGATCATGGCGCTCTTGTCCACGTAGATCTCCGAGTTCAATGACTCTTGAAAACCATCACTTGCCGGGTTCAGATACACCCCCACGCCATCACCTCCCCACGAAGCGGTTTGTGCCCGGGTTGCGCCGCAGTCACCAACAACAAAGCGCAACGTGTCGCCGGTTGCTTCGGTTGCTCCTGTCTCGTCGGTGTCGCTGGTCCTGCTGGTGTCGCCGTTCACGCCAGTCCCGTCAGTGTCCCGGTCTCGGTGTCCCGGCCCCGCGCTTCTCCCCTATCATACCGCACCGCAACATATTTTTCAAGGAAAACAGACGAATTGAAGCCCGATAACAGACTAAAACCCAGGGCAATCACATAAAGGGTTATTGATCACACCGCCGAGGCCATCGCCCCTCGGCGCCCCACCCATCACAAAAACATCGCCACGTAGAGCGGGAAACACTCCACCGCCCCGGCGACGCCCACATTCTTGCCGGACAGGCGGATCACTTGCTTCACGCCGTAGTTGCCCATGACAGATGCATTGCGCCGGTTATGATGCGGGCGACCGGGGTTCCGATGGCGGGCGACCTGGTCCACGATGGCGAGCGACCTGATCCCCGATGGCGAGCGACCGTGGCCCCGATGTCATTCCAAAGGGCATTTCAGATAGTCGGTGCTTCGATTCCACATCATACGGCTACAAACTTTCGGCGCAGGCTTCGCCCGCCAGGGACGCCGGCGCAGCGCCCACGTTCTCGTACATCAGCATCGTGATGTCGTCGTACTGCTCCGCGCCCCGGGCAAACGCCGTGATGTCCGAGCGCAGGCCCGTGAGGGTTTCGGCCGGCGCCAGGCCCTTATGCGCATTGAGCCAGTCCGCCAGGCGTGCTTCGCCGAAGCCGCAAAGCCACTGGCGGACCTCTACACCGGCAAGACCCAGGGCTACTTCGTCCTATACTGATAAAGAAGTAGTTTCTACTTCAATATCACGATAGCGGCAAACTCGCTTGTAGTAAGGCTTTTCGCCAAATCGTGAATAACGGAGGGAGGCGATAAAGCCGTTTA
>JAISUG010000072.1 GCA_031272185.1 Lachnospiraceae bacterium | reverse complement strand
TGTACAGTATCGGGCGATGTTCTTTGAGATACCGCTTGTGCATCATTCCGCAGCATCCGAGCGGCGGCGCGTCCGGCGGGTCGGACAGCGCGACATTCGGCAGCAAGTAATCTCCGGCTTGACTGTAAGTCAGTTCCATTTTTCCTCCTTCCTGCGGGTATAACCGCGCTTGATGTTTATGGTCGAACCGGGGCTTTGCGCGGGGCAATACTCTCTTGTCCCCGCTCGTATAAACGGCTTTATCGCCTCCCTCCGTTGTTCACGATTTGGCGAAAAGCCTTACTACAAGCGAGTTTGCCGCTATCGTGATATTGAAGTAGAAACTACTTCTTTATCAGTATAGGACGAAGTTCCGTCGTTCCGGCTGCAGGCATTTTTCTAATCCCCGCGCGTCTGCCGGCGAACACCCCATCGGCTTGGTGCCCAAACCATGACGCACATATCTTTCGCCATTCGCACACTTCGATTATAAACAAACCCCCTGCGTTATGCAAGGGGTTTTTGTATCCACCTGTACACAGGATTCACGCCCCCGGTGGGGTATACGCTTTTCGTGTATCCGCCTGTACCCAGGATCAGTCGCTCCCGAAAGAAATCCATACGCCAACCTGAAAACGACTTGCACATGGGCATATCGTTTGGTAGAATGGGTTTGTAGGTTTCAGGGACACAGCCAACCGCCACTACCCGGCGGCCGGCCCTTGATTTCCACACGTTCCACATGGAGGTTCCCCATGGCTTGGCCAGACAAAAAACGCATAAGGGACGGCAACCCAGACTTCAAATCCCTCATAGAGTCAAACGGGTACTACGTCGACAAGACCCGATTCATCGAGGTGCTGGAAGACGTGGGCGAGTTCAATGTCCTCCTGCGCCCCAAGCGCTTCGGCAAGTCCCTGTTCACCAGCATGCTTCAGTACTATTATGACGTGCGCTACAAAGACGAGTTCGACAGGCTCTTCGGCGGTCTGTACATCCACGATCGCCCCACGGAGCTGGCGCACGCCTTCCATGTGCTCAAGTTCGATTTCAGCGGGATAGAGTCCGACCGCGATGATTTGGAGACCGATTTTACCTTCGCAGTAAGGTCTGACATCGAACGATTCATCGAAGCCAATGGGTTTGATTTCAGATTGTCCGAATCCGCAGCGAAAGCCAACCATTTATTGAAAGATTTTTTAGGCAAGTACAAAAACGCCACCGGCACGAAACTCTACCTCCTCATCGACGAGTATGATAACTCCGCCAATGGGGTGCTGGGGAAGGATTTCGGTTTTTTTACGGAAATCACCTGGAAAGACGGCTTCGTCCGATCCTTTTACGAGGTGTTCAAAAGCTACTCAGGCAGCGTCATCGACCGCATCTACATCACCGGTGTGACGCCCATCACACTGGACGCGCTGACCAGCGGGTTCAACCATGCGAACAACATTTCCCTGGACGGCAGGCTCGCAGGCATGATCGGTTTCACCCAAGGTGAACTGGACGAAATGCTAGGATACTACGACATCCCACCCGTCCACCGGGATGTGATGGCAGAGTATTACGACGGTTACAGGTTCTCCGGGGAGGAGGGCGCGGTTCACCACGTGTACAATCCCACCCTGGCCATCTACTACCTGAAGAGCATGGTCGGGAAAGGCAAACCACCGATGGAACTGATCGACACCCGGATTTCCACCAATCCGTCGGCAGTGCGGAGAATGATTGATTTATACAAGGATTCAGCCGTCAAGCTGGATACCTTGCGCGCCATATTTGAAAAACGCAACTTGGAAGCCGGCATACAGCAGAAGTTCAACCAGGAACAGTTCATGGAAAAACAGGACGACTTCGTGTCCATGCTGTACTATCTTGGCTTGCTGACCATCCAAGACAGCACAGACAACCGTTCGATTCTCACGATACCGAACCGCACGGTCGAGGATCTGTACAGCCATATATACCTGGGGTATGTGAACCATCACCTCGTGCCCAGCATCGACGCCCTGACCGCGGCGGTCAACGACATGCTCCTCGATGGGCATACCGACGCCTTCGTCGGATATGTCCACCATTTCCTCTCCTACCTGGACGACCACGACTTCGACCACATGAACGAGCAGGGGATCAAGAACATCTTTCTGGCGTTTTTGCGCCTCTACCAGAACATGAGAGTGGAGTCCGAGATCGACGTCCCCGGCGGCCGCATCGACCTGGCCCTCTTTGACACGCCCCTTCACACCTATGCCCACTACTACGTCATCGAGCTGAAATACCTAAGCAAGGCCATGGACACCCCCAAAAACCGCACCGACAAACGTCTGGAGGCCATCAAGCAGCTGGAACGCTACCGCGACTACGGGCCCATCGCAGACCTGGAAAGCCGCGCCCGGGTGCACCGCCTGGTGGTCCTGACTATCAAGGACGAAGTGACCGTGGAGGAGATATAGCGCTGCCGCTGCATTTCCCGACCCGGCAAACGCAGAACGGTCGGAAACCCGGAACACATCACGTTGGCATTTGCCCTACGATTGTGTATAATATCCGAATCAGATAGCATCACCGCACATCCGCATCAAGGAGGGCCAAACGCATGCAGTTCGTCACCGTGAGGGATTTCAGGAACGCATCCAAGTCCATCTGGGCCAAAGTGAAAAACGACGGGGAGATTGTCATCACCAATAACGGCAAACCCACTGCCCTGCTGATCCATATCAGCGAAAACGATTTCGAAGAAACGCTGCAGGACATCCGGCGCGTGCAAATCGGCCGGCTGATCAGCAAAATCCGCAGAAACGGCGTGCCGATCGAACCGAAACGTTCAGAGATCCCTTTCGCAGATGAAAGCGGCCGCAAGTTTTATGATGCCGCAAAAGGCTATGGCGCCATCCTTGTCACCGGCAACAAACTTTCCATATTTTACTACAAACGATACAGTGCATTTTCAGCAGTCAGTGTCCTACACTAGTGTAAGCGGGTTTTTTAGCGATTTGCATAAATTTCCCATCCGTTTTTGGTCGATTTGCCCACTGGAAGTTTTGATCCGGGAGTTGTGAAACCAGGCGTTTGCCGGCGGACACCCTGGCTGTTGGGCTATACCTTTCCCACCACCGGGCGGGTTCGGGACTTTCACCCGTGAGATTGCGGCCATGCCGGGCGCACCAATACAAAACAGGGCTCCCATCGAGGGAACCCTGTCTTTTGTCGCTCCGGCGACCAAAACCTTGCGCAAAGTTGAGACCGATGCCGGACGTGCGTTGTTTAGATGGTGGGGCGATGCCACCCCAGCAGGCGCATCTTCTCCAGGACCACTTCTTTTTCCGCTTCCAGGGGCCGCTTCACCAGCTCCAGGAAGATGTGTTCCCGGGGCCTGGCCTCCAGTTCCGCCCGCAGGGCGCCATCAAACGCCACCCTCAAAGCGGTGCCGATGTTCACCTTGCACACGTGGGTTGCCCGCAGCCTCTGCAGCTGGTCGTCACCCAGGCCCGTGGACCCATGGATGACCAACGGGACGGCAACCCGCTCGGCGATTTCGCCCAGCAGCTCGAACCGGATGCTGGCGGTCTGTGTCTTCATCATATGCGTGGTGCCCACGGCCACCGCCAGGCAGTCGCAGCCCGATTCCAGGGCGAAAGCCTCCGCCTCCTCCGGATCGGTGAGGGCATCCTTGTGGGTGTCCTTGCCCAGGTACGCCACGGAGCCGATCTCCGCCTCCACCGAGGCGCCATACCGGCCCGCGCGTTCCACCACCTCCCGGGTGATGCGCACATTGTCCCGGAAAGGCAGCTGGGAACCGTCAAACATCACCGAGGAAAACCCGGCATCCAGCGCTTTCCAGATGGGTTCCGTCTTGTTGGCGTGGTCCAGGTGCATGACCACCGGGACATTGGCGTCCGCCGCCAGTTCCCTGGCCAATTCCCCCCAGGCATTGTATCCCATGAACTCCGCCACCGCCGGCCCCACCTGCATGATGATCGGTGCGCCGAGGCTTTCAGCCGCTTCCACCAACACCCTGATATCCGGGGCGATGGCCAGGTTGAACGCGCCCACGGCGGCGTCTTCTTCCAGGTATGCGGGCAATACTTCTTTCAATGTGGCCAACATGCCGTCACTACCTCTCGCTCCATGCGGGCATGGGGATGATGGATTCCAGCGCCGCATATTCAGCCGGGTAAACCGTCTGGTAGACGCCGTCCTTGCGCTGGAGCACGAAAGCGTTGGCAGAAGTGTTCTGCCCGTACTCGTCCATGGTGATGGCATCCCACGGGATGGGCATGCGGGAAGTGTCCGCATCCAGGTTCCGCAGCGCCGCCTGGAGCGCCTTGGATTCCGTGGTGCCCGCCTGGTTGATGGCCAATGCGATGAGTAGCACGTTGATCATGTCTTTGCAATGGCCTTCGCTGAGCTCCGCGCCGTCGGGTGTGTACTCTTTGTACAGCTCGATCATCTGCTTGCTGGTCTCATTGTCGATGTCCGCCGACCATCCGCCGGTGGTGAAGATGTACTCCGTGTCCAGGCCCATGGTATCCAGGAAGTCCGTCTGCACGAACCCGCCCCGCTGCCCCAGGAGCATCTTCGGCACATAGTTCTGCTCCTTGAATGTTTTCAGGTACAGGATGGCATCCGCCGCATAGGAGGACATCATGATCACGTCCGGGTTGGCCGCTTTCACCTTCATGACTTCTGCGGACACATTGGTGGCGGAAGCGGAGTAGGTGATGTTCGCCACCACTTCAAACCCGTATTCCTCCGCGAACCGCACTTCCTCCAGGGCGATGTTGGCGCCAAACTCCGTGTCTTCGGACACGAAAGCCACCGTCTTGAACCCAGCGCCCTTCTCCTCGTTCAGTTTCTTGATGAACTCGAAAGAGTCACGGATATAATAGGTGTCGTTGGGCCCGAAACGGAAATACCACTCCAGCCCGGTCTCCGGCGCGGTCAGGGAGGGTGAGGAACCGGCGGTGAGCAGCGGGATCTCATAGTTTTCCGTCACCACGGCCACCGCCTTGGTGATGGAGCTGGTATACTGGCCCGTGATGGCGACCACGTTCTCCTCCGTGATCAGCCGTTTGGCCTCCGACGTGGCGACGGTGGGGTCAGACTTGTGGTCGGCCACCACCAATTCGATCCTGGCCCCGTTCAGGTTGGGGAGCCCCGCCTGTTCGGCCAAGAGCATGGCCAGCTCCGGGTGCGCCTCGTTGATGATGTCTGCAATCATCTGGCCCGCTTCCTTGCACTGGATGCCATAGGTGGCGTTGCCGCCGGAAAGGGGCGTCAGGAACCCGATCTTGATCACTTCCGGCTCTGCGGCCGGCGCCCCGGTGGTCGCGCTTGGTGCCCCGGTGGTGGCGCCTTGGGTCGCGGCGCCCTGGGCTGCGGTTTCCCCTGCCGCGGATGCGGCTTGGGTCGCCGGGGCGGCTGCGCCGGAACCCGCCTGGCCTGCGCAGCCCGCCAGTGTCAGGGCTGCTGCCACTGCCAACATCTGCTTGAGTGTCTTCTTGAACATTTTGATTTCCTCCTGCTGATTCGTATTTTTTCACATCGCCCTTTGCGGTGGATCCCCCGCAAACACGATGCAGTTTCCCTTTTCATGTGCTTCACCCATGCCGCACCGGCATCCATTTCATCCGATACGTCCAATCCCCGATACGTCCAATCCCCTATACATCGGCCCCTGCCTTGCGCAGGATACCCCTCAGGCAATCAGCCCCTTCCTTGGCGGCCTCCGAGACTTCCATCTTTTCCCAACGCTTCGTGGCGGGGGCCATGGGTTCCAGGATCACCGGCCCGTCGTACCCTGCCAGGTGAAACGCCCGCACCACCGCCACAGCGTCGATGACGCCGGACTCCCCGGGCAAGGCGCGCTCACTGTCGATCTGCTCTGTGGCGCTGCGCCTCGGGAATGCGTCGTTTAAGTGAAGGTTCACCACACGCTGTGGCATCCCCGCCGCCCATTCCAGATCCTCCGGGGCCATCCCCGACGTGTACCAGTGGATGGTGTCGAACACCACCCCGATCCGGCTGCTCACGCTGTCCGCCAGGGCCAGCGTTTCCCCCAGCGTGGCCGCAAAGGGATACCGGAAACCATCCCGCACCGTCTTTGCGCCCATGAATTCCAGGCCGTAGAATATGCCATTTTCTTCCATGATATGGAAAATCCTTTGGAGCCGCCGCCGGTGCCATTCGAAATTCTCTTCATACGGGCGGCTGTCGCTGCCCGGCCAGAAATGGTTGTACGCCTTGGTGCACCCAGCCGCCCTTGCCCTTTCCAGCCACCTTGCCCATTGGGCCAGCGCCTCTTCGAACACGGCATCCTCCGCCTTGAACATGTCGCAAGGCGCCATCATCAGGCCGAAGCGCATCCCTTGGCCGGCCAGCGCTTTCCCTGCATCCTTGGCAGCCGGCACGCTGCCGAAAGCATGGGCGGGCACCTCGATGCCGCCAAAACCCGCCGCCTTTGCGGCAGGGAGCAACACTTCATAGGGGTGGTGGTTGAGCCCCATGGTACGGGGGTTAAGATTTGTGTACATGAGCGCCTTTCCGGCCACTGTTCCATTCACCGCCGCGGTTCCCGCGCCACTCACCGCTGCGCTTCCCGTGCCATTCACTGCTCCAGTTCCCGCGCCAGCAGCCGCATGATCTCCGTTTCCGGGATGTCCACGGGGGTGCCGATCTGCCTGGCGATGGACATCACCCGGGCAAATTTTTCCGCCGCCACGATCCGCTGGCAGGCCAGGGCCAGCGTGGAAGCGATGCTTAGGACCCCGTGGTTCCCCAAAAGGACCAGGTTGCGGTGGAGGAGGTAAGGCCGCGCAGTTTCGATCATATCCTCGGACCCCGGCATGGCATAAGGCACCACGGGTATGTCCTTGAAATGGAACAGCAGCTCCGGGTGGCATCTAAAGTCCAGGGGCACATGTGTGATGGCATGCGCCGTCAGGTAGGGCGCATGGCAATGTATGGCCGCGCCCACCCCCGCTTTTACCGTATAGGCCCCCCTGTGCATCTTCGTTTCCGAGGATGCCTTGCCGCCGCTTAGCTGTGTGCCGGAAGACTCGTCAAACACGCAGATATTGTCATGGTTCAGTTTCTTCTTGCTCGTCCTGGCAGGTGTGACGTAGAGCAGGCCCGCATCAAGCACCGAGAGGTTCCCCTCGAATGTGTTCACCAGCCCCATGTCCTCCATCTCGGCGCCCACTTCCATGAGCATGTCCATCACATCTGTCTTTATCCTTGCATCCATATCTTACCCCCCCAGGTACGCCCGTTTCACGTCCTCGTTGGCCAAAAGCTCCTGGCCCACGCCTTCTATGACCGACTCCCCGTTCTGGATCACGATGGCATAATCGCACAGCGCCAGCGTGTCCATGGCGTTTTGCTCCACGATGACCACAGTGACGCCCAGGTCGGCGATCTCTTTCACGAAACGGAAGATCTCCTGCACCAGGATGGGCATCAGCCCCAGGGACGGCTCGTCCAGGATCAGCAGCTGGGGGTCGCTCATCAGCCCACGGGCGATGGCCACCATCTGCTGCTCGCCGCCGGACAATGTGTTGGCGATCTGCCGTTTGCGCTCCTGCACCCTGGGGAACAGCCCGTATACCAGGTCCAGGCGCTTCTTGATGGCCTGTTTGTCCCGGTTGAGGTATGCACCCATCAGCAGGTTGTCCTCCACGGACATCCCGCCGAAAAGCATGCGCCCCTCGGGGACCATGGCGATCCCTTTCTCCACCAGCTCATAGGGCGGCAGCCCGGTGATGTCCTCCCCCCGGTAGCGCACTGTGCCCCCCATGGGCTTGATGGTGCCGGTGAGCGCCCGCAGCGTCGTGGTCTTGCCGGACCCATTGGATCCCAGGATGGCCAGGATTTCCCCTTTCCGCACGGTGAAACACACATCCCGCACCACGGTCATGTCGTTGTACCCCGCCTGGAGGTCTACCACCTCCAGGAGGATTTCTTTGTCTGTAATCGCCCCGTCCGGGGCTGCTTTGCCGGCCTCCCCCACAGGGTCTGCCTGTGTTTTCACTAAGGATTCATTGCCCATCCTGGTTCGCACCTCCCCCCAAATATGCCGCGATCACGTCGGGGTGCGAGGTGACTTCCTCCGGCGTCCCCACCAGCAGCACCCGCCCCGACACCAGCACCACCACCCGGTTGGAAACGCTCATCACCACGTCCATGTTGTGCTCGATGGTGAGGATGGACACGCCGGTGGCATTGATCTTGCGGATCAGGCTCACGGCATCCTTGCGTTCCGTGGCCGTCAGCCCCGCCATGGTCTCGTCCAGCAGCAGCAGTTTCGGGTCCGTTGCCATCGCCCGGGCGATCTCCAATCGTTTCTTCTGGGGGACGTTCAGCTTCCCGGCATAAACCGTTTTGAGCTCCGTCATCCCGCAAAGTGCGAGCACCTCGTCCACGTGGGCCAATGCCTCTTCCATGTTCTTTCGTTTGCACAATGCGCCCACCAGCACGTTCTCGTATACCATCATGTCATCCAAGGACTGGGGGATCTGGAACGTCCGCCCGATGCCCCTCTGGCAGATCACATGTGCTTTCATGGCAGTGATGTCCGTCCCGCAAAACACCACCGTGCCTTGGGTAGGCGCAAATTCGCCGCTGATGAGGTTGAACAATGTGGTCTTGCCGGCCCCGTTGGGCCCCACCACGCCCACGATCTCCCCGGTGGTCACCGCAAAGGAGATGTCCTCGTTGGCCACCAGTCCCCCAAAGCGTTTGGTCACTTGCTCGATTACCAGAATATGATCCATGGGTACCCCCTGCCTGCGCTTTCGCCCACCGGCCCGCAAGCCCTCTTCCTGATCCCCCGATGCTTGACAGCCCCGCCCGAATACCTCTTGCCTACCCTTTAGCGGCTTCCGGCCTTGCCCGAACGCCACTCCCTGACCCGTCAGCGCTTGACAGCCTCGCCCGAATACCATCCCCGACCCGTCAGCGCTTGACAGCCTCGCCCGAACACCACTCCCTGACCTTTTAGCGGCTTCAGGCCTTGCCCCTGCGCGCCCCGAATTTGAGCCGCCGCCCCAGCAGGGACACGATGCCCCCCGGGCAGTACAGCACGATGATGATCACCAGCACACCGTAAAGCACCATGTCCAGCCCCCCGAAACGCCCCAGGTACACCCTGGTGTACTCTGAGATCGTCGTCAGCGCGATGGCGCCCAGGATGGGGCCCATCACCGTGCCCACGCCGCCCATCACCGCCGTCAGAACGATCATCATGGACACGTTCAGCGTCATGAGCATGGACGGGTCGATGTAGAGGATGAACTGGGCGTAGAGGCTGCCGCCGATGCTCACTATGGCCGCGCTGAGCATGTATGCCCGCAGTTTGTAGGCCGCCGTGTCGATGCCGACGCTTTCCGCCGCCGTCTCATTGCCCTTGATGGTGCGGAGGTAGTAGAAAAACTTCGACTTGTCCAGGTACTTGATGAGCAGCAGCACGGCCAATGCAAACACCAGGAACAGGTAATAGTAGTTAAGTGGGTTTTTGAACTGCATGAACGCCCATTCGTTGGCATTTTTCGTGAATATGTAGACCCCGGTGGCGCCGCCGCCCCATTTCCAGTTGATGAAAATGATGCGCGCGCACTCGGACAGGGCCATGGTGGAGATGGCAAACACGTGGCCTTTCAGGCGCAGCAGCGGTTTGCCCACAAAGAACGCCACCGTCATGGAAATCAGCACGCCTATCCAGATGGAAACCCACGGGCTGAGCTTGAACTTGTATGCGGCCAGCCCCACCGTGTAGGCCCCCAGCCCGTAAAACAGGCTATGCCCGTTGGACACCTGCCCGCAGTACCCGCCTATGACGTTCCACCCCATGCCCACGATGGCCCAGACCAGGATCAACGTCAGCAGGTTCCACACGAAACGCACCCGCACCACCTGCGGGAACAGCACCGCGGCGGCCACGCCCACCGCCAGCCCCAAAAACCATCCCCGGTTCGTCTTCAAAAAGTTCTTTTGCATCATTTCCCTCCGAACAACCCCTTGGGGCGAAACTGGACCAACAGCAGGAACACCACGCAAATGCCCACGTATTTGAATGCGGGGTTCATATAGACGCCGGTATAGGCGTCAGCCACCCCCATGATCAGGCCACCGAAGAAAGCGCCGGGGATGCTCCCGAACCCGCCCATCACCACCGCGATGAAGCCAAACAGCTGGAAGTTGGTCCCCACGTTCGGGTAGATGTAGTAGAAATAGGTGAGCGCACAGCCCGCCGCCCCCGCGATGGCGGCCGACAGGCCAAATGCGATGGCATAGGTCTTCTCCGGGTTTATGCCCACCAGCCCCGCGGCGGTTTTGTTCATGGACACGGCGCGTATGGCCTTGCCCATGCGGGTCTTGTTCAGGAACCAGAACATGAACCCCGCCACGCAGACGGAAATGATGAAAGGAACGATCTTCTGTTTCGACAGCACCATGAACCCCAGGTCGATGGAGCCGCTGATCATGACTTTGGGGATGGTCTTGAAACTGCCCGAGAACAGCAGGAGGGCCATGTTGATCAGCACCATGCTCAAAGCGAAGGTGATAAGGCGCTGCGACAGGACCGGTCCCCGCAGCGCCCTGGAAATGATCAGCTTGTAGATGGCGATCCCGATGACAAACATCACAGCCATGCAGAAAGGCAGGGATACGATGGGATCAAACCCGAAGTAGAGGTTCAGGTAGAACGAGCAAAACATGGCGATCATGAGGAATTCCCCCTGGGAGAAACTCAGGATCCCCATGACGCCCCACACCAGCGCGATGCCCATGGCGACCAGCGCAAGCGTGGACCCATTGATAACGCCTTCAAACAATGCCTGCATAAACATGCCCATGGCCATACCCCCGTCCAAAGGAAGCCCCTTGCCCGCAGCCGTTCCCGTTCCCGTTCTCGTTTCCGTTTCCGTTTCCGTTTCCGTTCCCGTTCCCGTTCCCGTTCCCGTTCCCGTTCCCGTTTCCGTTTCCGTTTCCGCTGTGCAGAATTTTTGATTCGGACACATAGGTCTGCGAACTGATACAAGTACCATACCATACTTTTTGAAATAATGCAAGCAATATCTTTGTTTCAAATAAAATATTTTTGAAATAAAAATGGCACCATGGTTTACGCCACAGGAGCCCCCGTAGAATCCTGTGATGCACACCATTGTGCCATTTTGCTTTGGCGCATATGCCTTTTCCCCGTCGGCAGGTCCAATGCCCCCGCCCCAGGCTGCGTATCGCCGGCACTTCCTGTGCTCCCGGCGGCCTCACTGCGGGTATACCACCTCCACGCCGTGGAGCGCAAACAGCTGCAGCCATTCCTCGTCCGGTTTGCGGTCCGTCACCAACATGTGGACCTGATCCAGATCGGTGAGCTTCACGAACGCCACCCGCCCGAACTTCGTGTGGTCTGCCAGCAGTATCACCCGGTTGCCCCGTTCGATGAGAGCGCGCTTCACGTCGGTCTCCAGTTCGTGGGAATCGAAGACCCCCCCCTCCCGGCTTAAGCCCCTGCAGCTGACCAGGACCAGATCCAGGTGGTACTCCTGGAGCATGGTTTTTGCCACACCGCCCTGCATAGAGTAGGACTGGCGGTTCACCCGCCCCCCCGTGGAAAGCACGCCGAACCGCGTCTTGTCAAGCTCCCGGATGACCCTGGCGGAATTGGTCAGCACCAGCAGGTCTTCCCGCTCCCGAAGGGAGTTCAGCGTCTCCATGACCGTGGAGCTGGCGTCGCACCCGAGCCTGGTGCCGTGAGGGATCATCGGGACCACCAGTTGCGCGATGGCCCTTTTTTCATCCACGTTGGTCATGGAACGCTGGTCGTAATCGATCTTCTCGATGGGCTCTGTCTGGCTGAACACCGCGCCGCCATAGGTACGCACCGCCAGCCCTTCGCCCTCCAGCTTCTCCAGGTCCCGCCTGATGGTTTCAGGCGTGACGCCAAACTGTTCGCTCAGGTCATTCACGCTGACCTTTTTCTCTGTACGTACCAACTGCCTGATCTGATCCAATCGGTCTTTTTGTGCCATGTCCTACCTCACAGTAAATACCTGCGGACGGAAACCCCTTTCATTTCTGCAGTTTTCCGCCCGGAAACGCAACTGCCCGATTCACGCAAAACCGGTACGTGTTGCAGTCTCATTTTCTTTGTTTCAATCATCCATTGTACCACGCCCCAACAGACTTGACCAGGGGATTAATTTCACCTTTCCGTGCCCCGCTGCTGACATGCACAGAATCTAGCGCCCCGCTTCACAGTCCTGGGCGAGTTCCCTGATAGCCGCACTGTCCTCTTTCGTCAGCCCTATCGCATCCGCTTTCGCATTGTCGCCGATCTGCGCGGGGGTGGTGGCCCCGCTTAGGAGGATGACGTTCTCCCCCTGCGCCAGCAGCCAGGCCAGGGCCATGTCCGCCGTCTTGCAGCCGTACTTTTCGCAAAAAGGCGCCAGGCCATCCAGGAAGTCCATGGCCTTGGGCAGGTTCTCCGGCGAAAACCACTTCTTGCCTTGCTGCGCCCCCACCGGCTGGTACCCGCGCCCTATCGCGCCGCTGAGCAGCCCCATCTCCAGGGGGGAGTATGCCTGCAGCACTATGCCCTTTTCCTTGCACAGTGGCAGCATCTCCTTTTCCACTTCCCGGTCCAGCACGCTGTATTTCGCCTGCACGATGTCCAGCTGCCCGTATTTTACATATTCTTCCACCTCTGACACAGTCACGTTGGCGGCGCCGATCCCCCGGATCTTCCCCTTGGCTTTAAGGTTCCCCAGAAGCTCCATGGTCTCCCCGATGGGTGTGGGGTATGGCTCCACCGCCTGCCAATGGCTCATGTAAATGTCGATGTACCCGCACCCAAGCCTCGCAAGGCTGTCGTCGATTTCCTCCAAAATGGACTGGGTGGAGAGGTTTTTGTACAGCTGCACGTCGCCCACTTTGTTGAACAGCGCGCCTTCCCGTTTCCAGACGATGCCGAACTTCGTGATCACCGCCACCGATTCCCGGTCCATCCCCGCCAGGGCCTTGCCGACGATCTCCTCGCTCTTGCCGAAATTGTACCCCGGCGCCGTGTCGATGAGGTTCACCCCGAGCCCGGGGCACCGGCGGATGGTGTCGATGGATGCCGCCTCTGATTTGTCCCCCCCCCAGGCGGGCCCCCCGCCGATGGCCCAAGTCCCCAGCCCGATCCTGGAAACAGGTTTGCCCAAATCCCCGATGCTGATCGTTTTCAAATGCTGACCGTCCTTTCTTGCGAACTGTAAACTATGCACTGTGAACTATGCACTGCGAACTATGCACTGCGAACTGCCCCCACATACGCCCTGTAGCGCTCATCCACCGCTTCCCTGCTCACCACGCCCGTGGTCGCCCCGATGGTTTCCACCGCCAGGCTGGCGGTGCAGTTGGCATAGGCCGCACAGGTACGCAGATCCCAGCCCTCCAGCAGCCCGCAGATGAACCCGGATGCGAAACTGTCGCCGGCCCCGGTGGTGTCGATGCACTTCGTGTGCGGGTAGGCAGGGGTCCTGAAGGATTCGGCGGTGTTCTTGAACAAGCACCCTTCCTTCCCCAGCTTCAGCACCACGTTCTTCACGCCGCAGGCCAGGAGCGCATCCGCGATCCCCTCCGGGGTCTTCTCCCCTGTCAGGTTCGCCCCCTCCGGGTAGTTCGGGAAAAAATAGTCCACATAGGACAGGGCTTCCCGGATGTCCGCCAGGGTCTCCCCCTTCTTGGGGGTCACCAAATCCGCGCATATGGTCATGCCACGCTCTTTGGCGCGGTCAAAAAAGGGTATCATACCCTGGGCTTCCAGGAGCGGGTTGTTGAAAAAGCTGGCAAAAGAGAGGATCTTCCCGGCATCCGCCGCATCCTGCGGGAGGTCGCTGTTTGAGAAAGTCCAGAGGCTGCCGCTAAGGTTGTTGACGAAGGTCCTTTCCCCGTCAGCCTGTATCAGCCCCACGTTGATGGAAGTGACCTTGGCCGGGTCCACCTTGATGTAGGATGTGTCGATGTGGTTGTCCTTGCAGTGCTTTAGCACCAGCGACCCGATCAGGTCATCGCCGATGCAGCTGACCAGCCGCACTTTGTGGCCCAGGCGGGTCAGGACGGTGGCTTCGTCGATGGCGTCCCCGCCCACAGCCAAGAGCATTTCCTGGACTTTGTAGGTGGGCCCGGACAATATGTCGTCCCCCACGGTGAACAGCTGCAGGTCCGTGTGGGCCCCACCGATAACCACCACCTCCACCGGGTTTAGCGTGGCGTCCTTGACGTTATCTTCCATAGCTCATGCCCTTTCTTATTCCCAGCTACCTATCCCTCATTCCTATTCCCAGTTACCTACTCCCCATTCCCTACTCCCCATTCCCTACTTCCTATCCCCTACACCCTATCCCCTATCCCCTACTCCCTACTTCTCGAACCACCCGTCGGCTTTCCCGTCGCTGCCGAATAGCAGGATCTTTTCCTCGGCCCGTTGCTGTACGCTGTCCCGCACCCGGATGTTCAGCGCCTGGTACCCCTCGCCGGGTTCATGGGTTTCCACCGCGGACAGCGCGGCCTCGCACAGCTCCGTATGGATGTTCACTTTCGTGATCCCCAGCCCGATGGCGCGGCGCACGTCTGCATCCGGGATGCCTGATGCGCCATGGAGCACCAGCGGGATGTCCACGCATGAGCGCACTTTCTCCAAGATCCCGAAATTGATCTGCGGTGGCGCGGTATAGGCGCCATGCTGGTTGCCGATGGCGACGGCCAGCGAGTCGATGCCGGTCCGGGCCACGAAGGCGGCCGCCTCCTCGGGTTTCGTGTACATATAATGGCTGAGCGCCTCTTCATAGTCAGTCTCGGAACCCACATGGCCCAGCTCCGCTTCCACGGGGATGCACAGGGGGTGGAATTTGTCCACCACCTCTTTGGTGATGCGCACATTTTCCTCAAATGGGTATGCGGAACCGTCGATCATCAGTGAGTTGTATCCGATGTCGATGGCATGGCTGACGATCTCGAAGCTGCGCCCGTGGTCCCAGTGGATGGAGCATGGCAGGGCCGTCTGGGTGGCGTATGATCGCATCATATGTATGAAATGATTGATGTCCGTGTTCACCAAAAACCCGCTCCCGAAAGAAAGGATGACCGGGGATCGGAGCTTCTCGCAGGCTTTCATGACCCCAGAGAGCATTTCCACGTTCCAGATGCAGAAATTCGCCACAGCGTACTTCTCACGCTGGGCCTTCACCAACATGTCCTTAGTCGATACCAGCATATTCCCCTCGATTCATTGCGCTTTGATTTTATTGCGCCTGATCCATCATCGATTCCCCGTTTGGCTTGTGCTATCACCTGTCAGACGCAAAACGCTGCTACCAACTTCCGGTGCGGCAGCAAGCTGCTCGTTTGGCTTGCGCCATCACCTGTCGGCCGCAAAACCCGGCATGTGCACGACGGATTTGATGATATGATCTTTGTCCTGCACCGCCTCGTCAAATGCCCGCTGCGCCTCTTCATAGCCATACGTCCGTGTCACCATGCTGTTCACGTCAAATGCACCTGTGTGGATGGCATCGATGGTCTGCGGGAACTCCCCGGCGTAGCGGAACACGGTGCGCACGGACACTTCCCGGTTGATTTTCAAAAACTCCACCGGGGTCTCCCCGGGGATGGTCCCCACCACCATGACCTGCCCGCCCCGTTTCACCAGGCGCAGGGCCAAGGCAGCCGTCGCCGGGCTCCCCGCCGTCTCGAACACCACGTCCGCCCCTTGACCGTCGAAAAAGGACATCATCTGCCCCTGGGCGTCCGGGTCTTTCCCGTCCACCGCCATCGCTGCGCCGAAACGCCTCGCCATGGCCAGGCGCCCGGGGATCACGTCCGACACCAACGCCCCATCCGCCCCCAGCAAGATGCACGCCTGCAGTGTCATGAGGCCGATGCACCCCGCCCCCAGGATGCAGACTTTGACGCCCGGCGCCACGCCGGCCAGCTTTGCGGCGTGCATCCCCACGGCCGCAGGCTCCACCAGGGCGCCCTGCGTGAAATCCATGTCATCCGGCAGGTGGTAGGTGAAGCGCGCCGGGTGTACCAGATAATCCGTGAGCGCGCCACGGTAGCGAGGCTGTGTCGCCATGAAATCCATCTCCCAGCACAGGTTGTACCGCCCGGATCTGCAAAACTCGCAGTTCCCGCAGGGAACACCAGGTTCGCACAGCACCCGGTCCCCCACGCGAAAGTTGTGGCCTGCCCTGTCGACATCTGCCCTGTGCGCCGCCCCTGCCGCCTTTGCAGCCCCCGCCACCGGGCGCGCTATGCCCCTGTCGTCCTCCGCCATGTGCGCCGCCCCTGCCAAAGACCCGGTGGCACCGGCATCTTTGCTGCCATGGCCGGTCCCATCTTCTTCCGGTACCCTTGGTACCAGTACCCTTGGTACCGGTACCAAGGGTACCGATACACCCGGCCCCACCGCAACCACCACACCGGAAAACTCATGGCCCAGCCCGATGCGCTGGTTTGGGTCTTTGGGCGGGATGTAGGGCCCGTACCGAAATGCGTGGATGTCCGATCCGCAGATCCCCACGCTTGCCACCCGGATCAGCAGCTCCCCCGGCCCCGGCTGGGGCATGGGCGCCTCCTCTATGGCGATGCTGCCGGGCTTTTTCAGTATCGCGGCTGTGTTTCGTTCCATTGTTTCCATCATTTACCTGTCCTTTTGGCCCCGGCGTCACTTCGTCAAACCGTCTCCCCAGACGAACATCGTGCCGACCGCCGCCCACACACACATATCGTTTGCTTCGGAGATGGGGTTCGTGCATGCGTCCGGCAAACGTGCCTGGGCATGGGGATCACTCCGGGTAATCGTAGGTTAAGATGACCTTGATCGCCTCTTTGTTCGCCATCGCCTCGAAGCCATCCTCCCACTGGGAAAGGCCCAGGCGGTGGGTGATCATCGGCTTCACCTGGATCCTGCCATGCTGCAGCAGCGCCAGGGCATTCCGCCAGGAAGTGGCGTCGTAGGCCATGTGCCCGATGATGGAAACCGCCTTCATGGAGATGTCGTTGATGGGGAACCCAAAGGGGGCGAAGCCCATGCCCACCCGCACGATTTCGCCATTGTTGCGCACCATCTCGATGGCCTGCCTCAGGCTGATGTTCGCCCCCGCGCAATCCACCACCAGGCCGATGCTGTCATCGCCCCCGCATAGGGAACGGCAGCGCTCCACCACGTTTTCCGCGGACGCATCCACCGTGGCGCTCGCCCCCAGCTGCCTTGCCACCGGGAAACGCACGGCCACATCCTCCGCAAGGCCGACCATCACGATGTTCACCGCGCCCATGAGCTTCGCTACCTGCACGGAAAACAGCCCCAGGGGGCCGGTGCCGAAGATCACCACGTTCTCACCGGGCAGCAAGGAGGAACGCTGGGCGATGGCGCGGTAGGCGTTGCAGATGGGGTCCATCACCGCCGCTTCCTCATAGTCGATCCCCTCTGGGATCTCCCACAATGCGCGTTTGTGGATCGCCAGTATCTCCCCGGGCACCAGGCAATACTTGGTAAAACCGCCGCTGTACCCATACCCCAGCCCCAGGTTCACCTTTTCGCTGCACAGCAGGTAGTCCCCCCGCTCGCAGGCAGGGCACTTCCCGCACACATGGCCGGTGTTGTCCGAAACCACCCGCTGCCCCACCTTCCAGTCGGTGACTTCCGCCCCCACTTCCACGATGTCCCCGGAAAACTCATGGCCGCGCACGGAACCGAACTCGTCGGAACCGTTGTCCACTTTATAATGCTTCATGTCCGCGCCGCAGATGGCCGCGGCCTTTACCTCGATGACCACATCCCGGGGCCCGCAGACGGGTTCGGGGATGTCGATCAGGCGGTATGTCCCAAAATCGCTTGCTTTTCCGAATTTCGCCAATGCCTTCATGTCCACTGCCCTCCATAGGGACATCATAGCACAGGTTTCATGGAAAATCAACACTGTTTTTCTGTGTTTTTAAAATATTTTCTTTGTTTCGGAAATATTTCGATCCGATACAGCCGTTTGCACCACATCCCGCAAACATTTTCCCGCAAATATGCGCCTACGCTTCCGCAACTATCGCTCCGCCGACTAAACCAAGCGCAAAGTTGCAATCCTTTACCTAAACTGCTTGCAATCCTTTACCTAAACCGCTTGCAATCCTTTCCCTAAATTGGTTGCAATCCTTTACCTAAACTGCTTGCAATCCTTTCCCTAAACTGGTTGCAATCCTTAACTTTCATTCCGAAAACCCTTGACAATCAACGCTTTTGTGCTATACTTTGACTATGGAAAACTATGAGAGATATATGACGAAATATTTATCCGAATTATTGCAAGAGGTTCCGGCCATTTCATTGGATGGCCTGAAAGGCGTGGGCAAGACAGTCACCGCAGACACACTGTCGGCCACGCGTTATGATCTGGACCGGGAGTTGGATCACACCCTCCTGGCGAATAACATCGAAAGGCTTTCACTGGATGCCCCTCCCATCCTCATCGACGAATGGCAGAAACACCCCCCTGTCTGGGACTATGTGCGCCGCGCAGTGGACAAAGGGTGCGCCCCAGGTAGTTTTTTGATGACCGGGTCAGTTTCCTGCGCCGACATCGATATCCACTCAGGTTCAGGCCGTATCCTACGCATCCGGATGTACCCGCTTTCACTGGCGGAGCGGGGTTTGGCCGCCCCATCAGTTTCCATGGGTGCGCTCCTGGATGCGGGGCCATTTGCCTGCCCACTCCGTGGCGAAACCGCCCTCACATCCGACGACTATATTCGCGAGATACTGGCCTCCGGCCTGCCCGGCATCCGCCGATACAGCGCCCGCATCCGCAAAAAGTTGCTGGATACCTACATTGAAAACCTGCTGTCCCACGAATTCCTCCAGCAGGGCATCCGCATCCGTCAACCCCTTACATTGCTGCGCTGGCTTAGGGCATATGCAGCCGCCATCGCCACGGATGCCGGGTACGCTGAGATACTGGATGCCTCCACGGCGGGCGAAGGGGACAAGCCCAGCACGAAAACCACCATCGCATACCGCAAGGCGCTGGGGAACCTTTGGCTTATCGACGAGCTGCCCACATGGTCTGAGGGAGAGGATTATTATGCCAGGCTCAAGCGCACGCCCAAACACTACTTGGCCGACCCCGCTTTGACCGCGCAGCTGTTACACTTCGATGAATCAGATTTGCTGAAAGCCGGAAGCCGCATCGACACCCGCTTCGATTTGCGCCACGGGAACATCATCGGCCGCCTCTTCGAGTCATTGGCGCAGCTGAGCCTGCGCACATACTCCACGGTGAACGATGCCGATCTGTCATGGCTGCGCACTGCCAATGGCGACCACGAGGTCGATTTCATCCTACAAAGGGGCTGCCGCCTCGTCGCGTTTGAGGTCAAGTTCGCCCCCACCGTGCGCGACGAGGACGCAAAGCATCTCCATTGGTTCCGCCATCTCGTGGGGGACCGCCTGACGGACGCCATCATCCTCACCACCGGACCCCTGGCCTACCGCCGCCCCGACGGCATCGGCGTGGTCCCCCTCGCACTGCTCGGCGCATGATCATCCCCGTCTGCGAAGTGCGCTTTGTATCTGCCGGGGCAGCCACCCCCGCGCTGCCTGGGTCACGATCTTTTGCATGGCCCTGGGCATCGTTTCCGACACCCTCGTTTGGACACCCCCGCACTTCCGGGGGAACGACCTTCCCCGCCCGGCGTCAAATCGCTCTCTCCATCTCGCTTTCCCCGCGCAAGTGGGCGGCATAGTACGCCACCTCCAGACCGGTGGACAGATCAATGACCGAGGCACCGTCCTCTACCGTGGCATCCTGCACGTCCTCGCCCGGCCGAAGCCCAGTGTACTCCGATGCCAGGATGACATTCCCGTTTGCGGTCTGTTGGACCGAGTGGTGGGCGTCGTTGTCCAGCACATACACCGTGAACACGCGGCCGGTCGTGTCGAACTGGTACAGCTGTTTGTAACTGTCGTGGGACTGGTCCACGGTCAGGAAATTCCCATTGGCCAAGCGGACGAAACTGAACGAAGGTATGTCTTTGGTGGTGTACCAGCGCACGTCTCCCACGCCGTCAAACGCCTAGTTGTAACGGTTGAAATTACCCATGAAATACAGCTCACTGATGGCATCGGCGGATGCCAGCGGTGTATTTACCGTGGCAGGTTCGTCTACGGCCGTCGCCAGCACGGTTTTGTCATCGAAAGTGATGCGCGGGAAATCCGGAAAACCCGTCTCCATCAACGTGGATTTGCCCACCTGCCTGGCCCCTGTCACGACCACCGCGCCCTTGAACCGCGCCCGCTCCCGAAGCGCTTTCTGGATATGCCTTTCAATGTACACCGTCCACCTCCCCCAGCGAATAAACCCATACAATTTCAACATCTGATATTAATATAGTATGCATTCTGCTTCTTGTCAATATGCAAACCGATCGGCATTTGGCATTGGGCATTTGGCATTCCCGCATCGCCTGCGGCGGCTCGCAATGATGTGTGAATGGCAACAGCAGGGCTTTCCCTGAGTCGCAGCGAAAAAAAAAATGAACTTTTTAGCACTCACCTCTTGACAGTGCTAACAAAGTATGTTATAGTACATCTAGAACAAATATAAAAATCATGAGGAGGTACCATTATGTTACTACCCAGGACGAACCTTTATAAATCGCAGCTGTTTGACAATTTCTTCAACGAGCCACTGTTTCCCGACTTTTTCTCGAAAGATATCCTTTCGGGTTTCGGGAACACCAACAGCCTCATGAAGACTGACATCAAGGACGATGGCGCAGGCTACACATTGGAGATGGAACTGCCCGGTCTTGACAAAAGCGACATCCAGGCGAAACTGGAAAACGGCTACCTGACCATCCTGGCGTCCAAGAACGAGGACAAGGACGAGAAGGACAAAGACGGCTCATATGTGCGCAGGGAACGCTACTATGGCTCTATGAAGCGGACATTCTACGTGGGCGACCAGGTGAAGCAAGAAGACATCAAGGCAGGCTTCGAAAATGGGATTCTGAAGCTGACTTTCCCCAAGGAGTCCCCGAAGGCCATCGAGGAAAAGGAGACCTTCATCCCCATCGCATGACCGCGGCCCATACGCCCACAGTGTAAATGACATGCAGAGTTATGACAGGCCAGAAGCGGGCGGCGCTTTGCCGAATCATTTGCCTCTCATAACCGCAGCACGAAAGCCGGCGCCTAGAAAGCGCCGGTTTTTTGTTATTGCCCCATAGGCCGCCTTTTCCATTTTGGGTCTTGGCAAACCATCTCTTCGGTCGTATACTGGTGATATGAAAACCATCGAGACCGACCATCTGAACCCTGCACAACGCAGACGCATCCTGGCATTGGTGGACGCCTGCAAGCAGGCCGAGCCACTGACGCTCGCTTTCCCGTTTCCGCCGGAAGAGGATGACGAGCCCGGCGCACCAGACACCATGTATTTCCTGCGCTACGACAGCGGGCAGCTGGTGTCCGCCCTCTTCCTCTTTGCGCCGCCGGGCGACGCCCATCCCGAAATACTGTGCTTCACCCACCCGGACCATCGCAGGCGGGGGCACTTCCGATCCCTGCTGCACAGGGCAATGCGTTCCCTCTGCCGATGCAGCGCCCGGGTTCCGCCGCAAAATGTCTCAACCCCACAAATCCCCAATAGTGCCCAAGCGGCGGCGGACGCTCCCGCGTTCCAGGGTGCAAGGGCACCCTGGGATGCCCCCGCACCCAGCGTTCATATCCTTGCGGACGGGCTATCACCCTCGGCCCTGGCGGCGCTTAGCCACATCGGGGCGGCCTACAGCTACAGCGAATACATGATGCGCATCCCGACGCAAGCGGGCGCTACGTTCCGCTATGGCGCAGTCACCAACCGCAGCGAATACACGAAGCGCACCCCCTGTACCAACACGCACACGGGTGCCCCCTTCAGCCTTGTCAGCGACGGTAAGCGCTGCACAGCGTTTCTGGCAGGTGAGCGTATCGGGTCATGCAAGCTCACCCCCTACGGAAAGAGCCTGTACCTGTTCGATTTCAAGATCGTTGCAAGACATCGCCGCAAAGGGTATGGCGAGCTGTTCCTCCGGCAACTCCTGTACTCACTCTCGTGCCGGGACTTGCCAGGCAGCGACTGTGCACACACGCCGTCCACACACGCCGCCGCCCCAGCCATTGTGTCAACATCGGCGCCATCCCCACTTGACGCCGCCCCAGCCATTGTGTCAACATCGGCGCCATCCACATCTGACGCAACCCCAGACGCCGCGCCAACATCGGCGCCGCCCGCACCTGACGCAACCCCAGACGCCGCGCCAACATCGGCGCCGCCCGCACCCGCCGAAGCGCAATCCGCCGCCGTGTCTTGGCCCGTGCGGCCGCCCTACATATACCTCCAGGTCTCCGACCGCAACGTCGCCGCTTTTCGCCTATATCAAAAAACAGGGTTCGCCATATGCGAAACCCTGTCTTTCTACGAGTATGCGGTCATTTGGCTTCCTTGACGTGCGGCCCCATCAGCTTCCTTGACATGCTGCTCCATCCGCTGTCTTTACGTGCTGTCCCATCCGCTGTCTTGATGTGGCCCCATCAACTTCCTTGACGTGCGGCCCCATGAACCCGCCCCCATGCCAACCCTGTCATGCCACAGACGCCGGCCATGCCGCCGCGCCATCCTATCCGATCCTGCGCTCATGCCGGCTTCCCCGCCCGAATCCTTGCGCCGACGGTGCGAAGCCCCATCCCATCCGTTCCTGCGCTCATGCCGGCAGCATCCCGCTGATCTTCCTGCGTATCTGCTGCATGGTCTCCTCGGTCTTGCGCAGTTCCTCGGCGCATATGCGCAGCTCCTCGCTGATCTGGGCGCCGTTGATGATGGACTTTTTGTACTTCAGCTCGTGCTCCACGCTGGCCCAGTAGTCCATGGCTATGGTGCGCAGCTGCACCTCGACCTTGACCGTGTTATCTTCCACCGGGATCTCCAGGATCAGGTGGTAACTGCGGTAGCCATTGGGCTTTGGGGATCGGATGTAGTCCTTCCGGGAGAGCACCTGCACACCGTCCATCTCCTGCAGGTGTGCCACCATCTGGTAGACGTCGTCAATGTACGGGCATATGATGCGCACCCCCGCGATGTCGTCCAGGTTGCGCACCATGGATCGGACCGATACCTCGAAACCCCTTCCGGCCAGCTTCCCTGCGATGCTCTCAGGTGTCTTCACCCGGGACTTCACCGCCTCGATGGGACAGCGCAGGTTGCTCGTGACCAGCTCGTGCTTGAGCGCCCCGAGCTTGTCGTGCATCACCCGGATCGCCTGGGCATACACGCCCAGCGTCTCCTGCAGCAGCTGTGCTTCTTCGGAAAAATCGCCCGGCAGAGAGCCCAGGCCCGTGAAATCCAGTACAAATACATTTTCTTCCGTGATAGGTTCGATGTTATGGTTCATACGTACCCCACTTATATATTTGTACTTATTATAACCCACATCCCCGGCGAAATCAATAAACGAATCATGAACGAATATTAAATCTTTGTCTAAAAATATGAACACGGTCACGCCCACGCCAGAAAACTCGTGCGCCTGTTCTCATTTCTATACTGGCCGGCGGCTGGCTTGGAGTCCTTGTAATATACGGTGTTTGCGGCCACGCGGTGGCTGGTTTCGATGATGGTGCCATAGGGCATGATGTCCTGGTGTTCCAGCCAGAAGATGTAGCTTTCTATCATCACGGACGCGCAAATCACGCTGTGGTAGATCTGTTCGATGTCCCCGGACCGGCGCACATCCTTGCCATGGGTCATGACCGAGATGAACTTTTCCTTGTACCGGGGCATGAATGTGGGGTCCTTCTCCAACAGCACCCGGATATATTTGCCATAATGATCCAGCATCTTGTATATGCGGGCGGTGTCCCTGTCGCACAGCTTGTTCTGGAACAGCAGGCAGTATACCTTGGCGTTCAGGTCCGTGTGGTACAGGCACATCTCCTCCAAGGTCTGCATCACGTCGTACACGTCCCTGAAATGCACGTAAAATGTGGTACGGCTGAAACCCGCCCTCACCGCCACGTCCCTGACAGGCATCTTGTCCACCGTCATATCTTTGCGGTCCAGCAATTCCACAAACGAGTCAATCAGTTTGCACATGGTGGCGCATTGGTTCACCGTCACCTTATCGCCGGGGTTCATTTTCTTTTTGTATTCCTTGATGAGCAATTCCATCTTGGGCGCACACAAAACCATATCCTACCGTTTCCTTTCCCTTTTCTCATTTTATTCTTTTCTCATTTTATTCTTTTCTCATTTTATTCTTTTCTCAGTTTATGCGTTTCTCTTTTTATTCGTTTCTCTGTTGCTTCT
>JAISUG010000044.1 GCA_031272185.1 Lachnospiraceae bacterium | reverse complement strand
CTTACTTGCGAAATCTTTGAAGTGAAATACAGCAAGGAGGTCGTCCCTGCCCAGTACCGCCATCTAATTAGCGCAGATAAATCTGCAGAAACAGAGCATCGTTTTGGTCCTATCACTGGCAGATATGTTATCTATCGTGGTGAGGCTACTGAATCTGAAGTCGTTAAGTATCTCAATGTTGAAGATTATCTTAAGACAATTGGAAATTAAATATAAGCAAGGCAAATGGCGTAGGGTTTCCGAGCCGTTTGTTATGCCGCTACAATTTGGATAAGCAATTTAGCCGCCCTTTTCCGTGGAAAGAGGACGGCTATGTAATGGATGTATTGGTTGTGAAACAGATTCCCGAATTACCTTGTGCGTTTGTTTCACAACTGTTCTGTCTGACTCCTCATTTGCGTTTTCTCAAAGTCTTTCAGCAATTCGGAATGCCGCGCGGATTTCTGGATTATCGTGGCAAACTCCGTACTCGCCATAAAGTCCATAAAGGACTTCTTGGGGATTTGGTATGTCCGGTTGATGTTAAAGAAGATGAACTTCTTTGCCTCACACCATTTAAGAACGGTTTCTTTTGAGTACCCGCACAAACGGCAGATTTCCCGGACCTCGCACACATCAGAAAACTCCGCTAACGTCTCGTTCAGATACTCACGCCACAATGTCAGGTCAACAGGGCGTTCTTTGGACACGCGATGCTTTATTGCACCTTCGGTTTCGACGGACTTTCTTGAAGTGCCCGCTGGCACTTGAAAAGCGCAGGGATCCTCTTGACGCTTTCGGAGAAAGATCACGATGTCAGCCGTCTTAATGATATATTTATGCGTCTTGGATTTGCGTTTCTCGCAGGGCAAAAAACCCTGTTCTAAATAGTACGAAGCCACACGCTTGGATACGTGGCACAAGCGGTAGAATTGTTTCTTAGTCACCTCGTCAGGATATTCTGAGAGGATTTTCTTAAAGTCTTTATTGGTATAGTATTGCATTACAGTCACTCACTTTCCGGCTATTGCCGCCTGAATTTTGTAGTGATTGCAGGCATCGGTCAGAGTGACATAGATTCTTTATAGCGTACCGCATATAAAATGCGTTATATTTAATCGGAAACCCGCAGAAATCAGCGTATTTCGCTCACCGAGTTCTCTCGCGTTTCTCTCCGTTTTTCCGAATTTTCGTCAAGTTCAAACTTTCCCCACAACCGTTGTAATTACAGCATTTCTTGCCTGAAAAGCCTTGTGCCAACTGGCTTTTTCGCGATTTTGTGACCGACTACTTTCCGGTCAAGTCAACGGGGAGGAACGGGGATAAATCGAAGGTTCGAAACTTGAAAACCGTTTGGGGGCAACCCCACGGGGGTTCGAATCCCTCTTCCTCCGCTATTAGGAACTAATGCGGACACCTGCCGATGGTTTCCCGTCGGTGAGGCGTTCGCATTTTCTTTTCCGCTTATGTTTCGATAGCTTGGGAATTTCCCGCACTTGTTTTCAAAAACCGGAAATTGACAGATGAATAATAGCAAAGCGAAGAATTCATCCACTTGCAAGCCTATCGCTCCCGTATTAAAGCCCGACTTTACGCCTGCAAAGGAAGACGTACCGTCATGCAAGTCCCCTCGCCCGATTTACTCTGCACAAGTATGTCGCCGCCATGCCCTTTGGCAATCATCCACGCTATGGCAAGACCAAGACCCGTGCCTTCGGGATTTTTAACCCGTGCCTTGGCCCCGCGTTTAAAGCGGTGGAATACCTCCCTAAGCTCTTGCTCGGGTATCCCTATGCCCGTGTCGGATACTTTTATACGCACGTCATTCCGGGCGGCACTGAGGGAAACGTTGATACTGCCGTTCTCTCGGTTATACTTAATGCCGTTGTCGAGCAGAATGATAACAAGCTGCTTTATCCTGTTTCTGTCGCCGTGGAGCGTAACACCGTTTTGGATATCGCAGCCGGTCGATATACCTTGCTCCTTAGCAACGGCGCCGTATGCGTCCGCGACTGCCGCTGCGCCCGCGACTGCCGCCCCGGCCCATGTCACCCCCCGCCGCTTTGCTTGATTACATCCAGATAGCTGTACAATGTAAACTTGGATATACCGAAATAACTCGATATCTTGTCGCCGGACCTGGTCACCAGGAATGCGCCCGCATCGTTAAGGAAGCGGATAGCCGCTATCTTTTCATCTTTGTTCATCGTGGCGGCAGGCTTGCCCACCAGTGACACCGATTGCTCGATGAGGCTGTCCAGCAGGCTGCTTACGTCCTGTGGGATCTTCTGGGGCTTGGTATCCTTGCCCGGGTTGGTCTCCAGCAGCCCCCGCAGGGCGGAATCTACCGCCAAAAGCTCCGTGATGTCGTAGTTGATGGCGAGGATGTAGTCGACCCCCTCCCCATCGCCCCTGATGAAGATGGTGCTGGATTTGAGGATCCGGCCGCCCTCGGTCCTGGTGAGGTAGGACAGGCGGTCTTCCATACGCGCCGCCTCCCGCAGTGCCTTCCCACCGTTTCCTCCCTCTGTGCCCGCCGCGCCCGGCGCACCCGAAGCACCCTCAGTACCCACCGTGCCTGGTGCGCCCTGACTGCCCCCCGCCCCACCACCCCGCCGCATGGTTTCCAGCACGATGCCTGAAGGGCCGTCCCCCGCCTTCCGCCCGGTGACATGCCCGTTTTCAATGAAAACGATGGAATGGTCAGCATCCGGGCGCGACAGGTCGTGGATGACCACCTCGCAGGACTTCCCGAACTGCGCGGCGATCCCGTGGGCCACCTGTATGAGCATGTCCAATGTAGTGTGGCGTTTCATCCCCATCCCCCTTTCCACTATCATAGCACCCGCCATGGGGATTTGCAATCATTTCCTAAACCGCTCTATCTAAATTATTTTTAGGCAATCACAATAATTTTTATTTGCCCCCCTTGCTTTTTTCTGTGTGATATGCTACATTTATGGCAACGGTACATCCATTGGTGCCAAGGGACGACATGCCGTCCACTTGGCGCAAGAGTTTATGCCATTGGCGTTGCAAGTCACTCCCCGGCCAGCCGATGAGCCGCCTGCGCAGGCCTGTTTTGACGGCGGAGCGATTTGCAACTCATCGGCCGTTTGACGGCAGCCCATAGCAGATTTCAGATGTGATTTTGATCCCGGCATCGGGAAACGCCCGGGCGGCGCGGCCCGATGCGAAACCGGCTTGCAGCAATAGGAGGGGGCTTACCATGTTGATAGTTGGGAACGGCCGCGTGCTGACGCGCGATGACACAAACCCATGGCTGGCAGACGGCGCGGTGGCCATGGACGGGGACACGATCCGGCAGGTGGGGGAAACCCAGGCGCTGCGTGCGCTCTACCCGGATGCCGCATGGATCGACGCAAAGGGCAAGGTCATCATGCCCGCATTCATCAACACCCACGAGCACATCTACAGCGCTTTCGCCCGGGGTATGTCCATCGACGGCTATGACCCGAAAGGTTTCCTGGACATCCTTTCCGGCATGTGGTGGACCCTGGACCGCAACCTCACCCTGGACGACGTGTACTTGAGCGCCGCCGCCACCTACATGGATTGCATCAAGGACGGCGTCACCACGGTGTTCGACCACCATGCGAGTTTCGGCGCCATACGGGAATCCCTCTTCCGCATCGAAAGCGCCGCACGCAAGGCCGGCGTGCGCACCTGCCTGTGCTACGAAGTCTCCGACCGTGCGGGGGTACAGAAAGCCCGGGAGTCCGTCCTGGAAAATGAATCCTTCATCCGGCACGCCCTCTCGGACGGTTCCGGCATGTTGGCCGGCATGATGGGCCTCCATGCGTCTTTCACCCTTTCGGATGAAACGCTGGACTTCGCCGCCGCACACAAACCTGACGGCGCGGGGTACCACATCCACGTGGCCGAGGGCATCGAGGACCTCCACCACTGCCTGAAGACCTACGGCAAGCGCATCGTCGACCGCCTCTACGACCGGGAGATACTGGGCGAACACACCATCACCGCCCATTGCATATACGTGAACGCCCACGAGATGGACCTATTGAAAGAAACGGACACCTGCGTCGTCCACAACCCCGAGTCCAACATGGGCAATGCCTGCGGCTGCCCCCCCACCATGGAGCTGGTGCACCGGGGCGTGCTCTGCGGCCTGGGGACCGACGGCTACACACACGACATGCTGGAGTCATACAAAGTGGCCAACATCCTCCACAAACACCATCTATGCGATGCCACCGCCGCCTGGGGCGAAGTGCCGCAGATGCTCTTTTCGGGCAATGCCCGCATCGCCGGGCGCTATTTCCCGAAACCCCTGGGCGTGCTCCGGGAAGGGGCCGCCGCTGACGTCATCGTGGTGGACTACGACCCGCCCACCCCCATGGACGGCGCCAACGCAAACAGCCACATCCTTTTCGGGATGTCCGGCCGGGACGTGCTTACCACCGTCTGCGCAGGGCGGGTGCTCATGGAGAACCGAGAGCTGAAGACCATCGACGAGGAAAAGGTCATGGCGGACTGCCGCCGGGCCGCGGGCAAACTTGCGGCGAGGATCAATGGCCGACTATGAGCCTGAAGCCCGGCTGGGCACCGGCCCTGTCACCGGCCATGACACTTGGCCACCTACTACCACGCAGCCGATGCCGCCACGACATACCACGGCGCATCAGGGCCTCATATCACGATATAAGGAGTCCATATGAGCGATCGCATGACACCCATCCCCTTCGGGCGGATGGTGAGGTGGATGCAGCAAGAATACGCCGCCTATGGCACAGTGTTTGGCGTGGGGAAGCCGTTTGTGGCCCAGTGCGCCGCGCAAAGAACCGGCGCCATCGGTGCAGATGGCCCGGCTTTGCCGGATGCGCCAACCATCCCGGCCTCCCAAACCGACCGGTCCTGCCAAACCGGCCGGGAGAGGCCGTCAGACACATTGCACAGCGGCGGCCCAGCCCCTGCCCGGGCCTGCACTAGCCCAGACGTGGTCCCCCGCACCATCTTCGGGCGCAAACTGGAAACGCCCGTGGGCCCGGCGGCGGGCCCCCACACCCAGCTCGCCCAGAACATCGCCGCCGCATACTATGCCGGCGCGCGTTTCTTCGAACTCAAAACCGTCCAGACCCTCGACGGCGAAGACCTGCCCGTCTCAAAGCCCTGCATCAAGGCCGACGACGAGTGCTACAACTGCGAATGGTCCACGGAACTGCGGGTGAGCGATGCGCTCGCGGAGTACATCAAGGCCTGGTTCCTGCTGCATGTGCTGGCCATCGAGTGGGGCCTGGGCGCCCCGGACGGCTTCCAGTTCAATATGAGCGTGGGCTACGACCTGGCCGGCATCCGGTCCGAAAAGATCGACACATTCATCGAGACGCTCAAGGACGCCGGGGCCTCCCCGGTGTTTGAGGAGTGCCGTGCCTACCTGCTGGCGCACATCGGCGAGTTTTCACGCCTGAAGCCCAACCACGTGGAGTCCATAAGCCCACACATCTGCAACAGCGCCACATTGTCCACCCTCCACGGCTGCCCGCCGCAGGAAATCGAGCGCATCGCGGCATACCTCCTTGGGGAGAAAGGGCTGCACACATTCGTCAAATGCAACCCCACCCTCCTGGGGTACGACTTCGCGCGCGCCACCCTGGACGCCATGGGTTACGACTACATCGCTTTCGGGGATTTCCATTTCCGTGACGATTTGCAGTACGCCGACGCCGTGCCCATGCTGAAACGCCTGATGGCATTGGCACAAGAAAAGGACCTGGAGTTCGGCGTGAAGCTGACCAACACCTTCCCCGTGGACGTGACCCAGGGTGAGCTGCCCAGCGCCGAGATGTACATGTCCGGCAAGTCACTCTACCCGCTCACCGTGAGCCTGGCCTCGGAGCTGTCCGCGGATTTCGGTGGCCGGCTGCGCATTTCCTATTCCGGCGGCGCGGATGTGTTCAATGTGGGCGGCATCGTGGATGTGGGGATCTGGCCCGTCACCGTGGCTTCCACCCTGCTAAAGGCGGGGGGGTACGAGCGGCTGCGCCAGCTGGCGGAGGCTACATGCCTGCATACACAGGCCACTTCCGGCGGCTCCGGCGATGCCGCAAACCAAACTGCCCCCATCCCCCTTGCCGCGGTACCGGGGGGACCCACCGGTGGAACACATGGCGCGCGAGTCACGCAGGATGCCCCAGACAGCGCCCCATCACCCAAAGCCCCTGTGGCCTTGGAAGGCTATCCCCACACTTTCTCCGGCGTGGACGCCCCGAAGCTTGCCGCACTGGCCGCACGGGCAGTGGCAGACCCCCGCCACACGAAGGCCGTCAAGCCCCTGCCGGGGCGCAAATCGCCCCGTAAGGTACCCCTGACGGACTGCTTCATGGCCCCCTGCCACGAGGGCTGCCCCATCCACCAGGACATCCCGGCATACCTGGAAGCCGCAGGGAGGGGCGACTATGCGGAAAGCCTGCGCATCATCACAGAGCGCAATGCGCTGCCTTTCATCACCGGCACCATCTGCGCCCACAACTGCATGGGCAAATGCACCCGCAACTTCTACGAAGACCCGGTGGACATCAGACGCGTGAAGCTCCTGGCCGCACAGGGCGGGTTCGAAGATTATATCAAGGACCTTGGCGCCGGGCTCGATGCGTGTGCAACCAAGCCCCCGCAGTCGAGTCAGCCGGTGGAATCACTGCCGTGCGATACGTGTGCAACCAAGCCACCGCAGCCGGGGCAGGCGGTGGAATCACTGCCTCCTAGCATCGGGTGTGAACCGCGCGCGGCCAAACCCCGCACCGTCGCCATCGTCGGGGGCGGCCCTGCCGGCCTGGCCGCCGCTTTCTATCTTTCCAGGGCAGGGGCATGCGTCACCCTCTATGAAAAGACGGACACCCTGGGGGGCGTCGTGCGCAGGGCCATACCCGCATTCCGCATCGGCGACGACGCCATAGACCGGGATGTGCGGATGGTCAGGGCCATGGTGGAGAGTTCCGGCGGAGCCATCCATACAGGTTTTGCCGTCCGTGATTTGGCGCAACTAAGATCCGCATTCGATGCGGTGGTGGTGGCGGTGGGCGCATACGAGCCCGGCCGGCTGGACGTCCCCGGCTGCAAGGCCATCAATGCGCTGGATTTCCTGGCGGGGCTCAAGGGTGGGGCAGCGAAGCGCCTTTCCGCAAACGGTGCGCCCACATCCACCGCCGCCCCAGGCGGATCCTGCGCCGCCCCAGGCGCATCTTCCGCCGCCCCCGGCGCATCCACCGTCGCCCCAGGCGGATCCACCGCTGCCCCATTTGACGCTGCCGTCGGCGGGAAAGCAGACGCCACACCTCACAGCGCTTTCCCGGACATACGGTCTTATGGCCGGCACATCGTGGTCATCGGCGGCGGCAACACCGCCATGGACACCGCCCGGGCGGCCAAGCGGGCACTTGACCAAGCATATGCCGCCTCGGCTGACGATACCTTGGCATCGGCCGCTTCGGCTGCGGCCGCAGCACCTATGGGCAGCATACCCGACGCGGCGCCTGGCCACGCACAGGGGACAGTACATGGCAAATGTGCCGCCGGCGAATGTGCCGACGGCAAATGTGCCGACGGCGATGCCCCCACGGTCTCCCTCGTCTACCGCCGCACGAAACGCTACATGCCCGCGGACGAGGAGGAACTGCTGCTTGCCGAGGAAGACGGAGTGGAGTTTAGGGAGCTCCTGGCCCCCCTGTCGTGGGCGGATAGGCAGCTCACCTGCGAAGTCATGGAGCTGTCCGCACCGGACGCCAACGGCAGGCGCGGCGTGGCGCCCACCGGGGAAACCGCCGTCCTCCCCGCGGACACTGTCGTCGCCGCCGTGGGCGAAAAGACCCCCGCCGGGTTTTACGAGGGCCAAGGCATCACCGCCATCGACCCGGCGACCATGGAAAGCAACATCCCCGGCATCTACGTCATCGGGGATGGGCGGCGGGGCCCCTCCACCGTGGTGGAAGCCATGGCCGATGCCATCGCCGCCGCAGAGTCCATCACCGGGCAGAGGGTGGGCACGCCCCACATGCCCGAGATCCCCTACGGCGAAGCCGCCGCAAGGCACGGCTCACTCTCCGACCCACAGCCGGGGGCAGCAGAACCAGGCCGATGCCTCACATGCAACATAGTCTGCGAAAACTGCGTGGAGGTCTGCCCCAACCGCGCCAACGTGCGGGTGGCGGTTCCCATCGAACCCGGCAGCCTTGCTGCATCCGTCCCCGCCCCGGCGCCGTCAGACACCCCCGCATATGCCGATGACCTTGCCGGCGCCACCGATAGGCCCAGCAAAACCGCTGGGACTGCGGCTGTGGTTTCCGGCGCCGCCGGGTTTTCGTGCGCACCCCGGGACGGCATCTCCCACCAGATCCTGCACCTGGACTTCGCCTGCAACGAATGCGGGAACTGCCGCACGTTCTGCCCCTATGACAGCGCGCCCTACCTGGACAAGTTCACGCTCTTTGCCGACGTGTCGGACATGGAAAACAGCCAAAACCAGGGATTCGCATTCACCGACTGGGAGAAGGGCAGTGTTCGCATCCGGATAGGCGGCGACACGGCAGACAGGAACGCATCCGACCCATCCCCGGGCGCCGGCGACGCCATCCCGGCGACGCTGTGGCAGGTTATAAGGGCAGTATATACGTCCAACGGTTGGCTGGCGCAATGAGCCCGGCCTGCTGATGTGAGCCCCTTGCCGAACAGCATCCACGTATCGGCTGGCTGGCGCACTGAGCTTGTCCTTCCCGCCGGACCGGGCAATGCCACTACACACGCTGTACATAATGCGGCGGACCATCAATCGGATGATCCGCCGCTTGCGTCGTTGCTGCGAGGATATGCCACGGCGCCTGCAATGGCCGCCCATCACCGCGAAAGCGCATCCCCCTACATCGGGTGCCGCCCGTGGCACTGCTTGAATTTCTTGCCGCTGCCGCATGGGCATGGGTCGTTGGGGTAGATCTTCTCGGTGGAGCGGCGTTTGGGGGCCTTCTGGGCGGTGTCGTCCTTGTTGGTGCCCATCACCTTGGCTGCGGGCTCCCGCTCCATTTTCTGCTCCACCCGCACGTGGAACAGCATCCGCACCGTGTCCTCCCTGATGGCGGCGATCATCCCGTCGAACATCTCGTACCCGCTGAGTTTATACTCCACCAGGGGGTCCCTCTGGCCATATGCCTGCAGCCCGATGCCCTGGCGCAGCTGGTCCATGTCGTCGATGTGGGTCATCCATTTGTTGTCCACCACTTTCAGCAGGATGATCCGCTCCAGCTCACGCATCTGCTCCGCATCTGGGAACTCCGCTTCCTTCTCCTCGTAGAGCTTGATGGCCTTTTCCTTGAGGGAATGCTTCAGCTCGTTTTTCTTCATGGACAGGAGCTTTTCGTCAGGCAGCACGGGGTACATGGGTATAATGGGCAGCAGCACCGAGTTCAGCTCCTTCAGGTCCCATTCCTCCGGACTCTGCTCGTCCAGGATCGTCATGTCTACCGCGTTTTCCACCAGGTCCGTCACCATCTTGAGGATGGTCTCCCGCATGTTCTTCCCGTCCAGGACGTTGCGCCGCTCCGCATAGATGATCTCCCTCTGCTCGTTCATCACCTCGTCGTATCGCAGCAGGTTCTCGCGGATGCCGAAGTTGTTGATCTCGATCTTCTTTTGGGCCCTTTCGATGGCGGAGCTGAGCATCTTGTGCTCGATCTGCTCGTCTTCCGGGACGCCCATGGCGTTGAACATGTTGAGCAGACGCTCCGACCCGAACAGCCGCATCAGGTCGTCTTCCAATGACAGGTAGAACCTGGACTCCCCAGGGTCCCCCTGGCGGCCGGAACGGCCCCGCAGCTGGTTGTCGATGCGCCTCGCCTCATGCCGCTCGGTGCCCACGATCTTCAGGCCGCCCAGGGCTTTCGCCTCCTCGTCCAGCTTGATGTCCGTGCCGCGGCCGGCCATGTTGGTGGCGATGGTCACCGCCTTATGCAAGCCGGCGTCGGCCACGATCTCCGCTTCCAACTCATGATACTTGGCATTGAGGACTTTGTGCGGCACGCCCTGGCGTTTCAGCATGCGGCTGAGCAGCTCCGAGGTCTCGATGGTGATGGTGCCCACAAGCACGGGCTGCCCCTTCTGGTAGGATCTCACCACCTCTTCCACCACCGCTTTGAATTTCTCTTTCTTGGTCTTGTAGACGGCGTCGTCCAGATCCTTGCGGATCACCGGCACATTGGTGGGGATCTCTATGACGTCCAGGGAATATGTGCTGCGGAACTCCTTTTCCTCAGTCAGCGCGGTGCCCGTCATGCCTGACTTCTTGCGGAATTTGTTGAAAAAGTTCTGGAACGTGATGGTGGCCAGGGTCTTGCTCTCACGCCTGACATTCACATGCTCCTTTGCCTCTATGGCCTGGTGAAGCCCGTCGCTGTAGCGGCGCCCCGGCATGATGCGGCCCGTGAACTCGTCCACGATGAGCACTTCCTCGTCCTTGACCACGTAGTCTTTGTCACGGTGCATGATGTAGTTGGCGCGCAGGGCCAGGATCACATTGTGCTGGATTTCCAGGTTCTGCGGGTCGGCCAGGTTCTCGATGTGGAAGAACTCCTCCACTTTCCTGACACCGTCGGCGGTGAGGTTCACGGTTTTCTCTTTTTCATTGACGACGAAATCCCCCTCTTCCTCGATTTCCTCGCCCATGATGGCATTCATCTTGGTGAACTCGGCGGACTCCTTGCCCCGGATCAGCTGCCTGGCCAATACGTCGCACACCTCGTAGAGCTTCGTGGACTTGCCGCTCTGCCCGCTGATGATGAGCGGCGTGCGCGCCTCGTCGATGAGCACGGAGTCCACTTCGTCGATGATGGCGAAGTCCAGCTCCCGCAGCACCATCTGCTCTTTGTAGATGGCCATGTTGTCCCGGAGGTAGTCAAACCCCAGTTCATTGTTCGTCACGTAGGTGATGTCGCAGTTGTACGCCGCTTTGCGCTCTTCGGACGTCATGGAGTTGAGCACCACGCCCACGGACAGGCCCAGGAACTCATGGACCCGCCCCATCCACTCCGCGTCGCGCTTGGCCAGGTAGTCGTTCACCGTGACGATGTGGACGCCCTTGCCCGCCAATGCGTTCAGGTAAGCGGGGGATGTGGACACCAGCGTCTTGCCCTCGCCGGTCTTCATCTCTGCGATACGCCCCTGGTGCAGCACCACCCCACCGATGAGCTGGACGCGGTAATGCTCCATCTGCAATGTGCGGCGCGCCGCCTCCCGCACCGCGGCAAACGCCTCCGGCAGGATGTCATCCAAGGTTTCCCCGGCTTCCAGCCTGTCCCTGAATATCTTGGTCTGCCCGCGCAGCTCCTCGTCGCCCATCGCCATCATCTGCGGGCGCAGCGCCTCGATCCGGTCCACCAGCGGCAGTATCAGCTTTATTTCCCTTTGGCTGTGCGTGCCAAACAGTTTCTCAACTATTCCCATGATTCCCCGATCCCATGTGCAACGGCACTCACCCGGTGCGCCGATGCGCCCGCATGTCAATGCCCCTATACGCAAATGCGCCCCGCGCATCAACGCCCTTTTTCCGCCCATGCCCCAATCACAACGACAACAGTGTCTTGCGGCCGAACGCAGCGAACACGCTGCAACACGACAAAGCGACCGCAAATCCCATATAGTATATCACGAACCATGCGATAGTTCAACGAAAACTTGCGAGTAGATGAGCCGTCGGGGCGGGCCCGATGTCGGTGTGGCCTCTAGCAGCGCAATTACAATTCACGCTACCGCCCCCCTCGCAATTACAATTCACGCTACCGCCCTCCTCGCATGTCAGTGCAATATTTTACAAGTAATCCGTATATTTTTCCAAAAACCAGGAAAAAAATCAGTTTCCAGAAATGTCAGACATTTTCCGCCATGAATTTCGACAAACTGCACGCAGTTATCCACATTTGAATTGATTTTCATCGTAAAAATCAGGCTGGAATCCATTGGAATTGCCAGTTATGCACAAAGTTGTCCACTTTGTCCACATTTTTCATAGCCGCTCTCACATATAAACTGGAAATCAATTTCCAGCGATTTTTCCATTTTCCGCCTCCAACAAAAAAATGCGCACCCACCACCGTCGGGATGGAATGCGCATTCGCGGCTACCTTGGGTGAACACAAGGTGGCCCATACACTGGCTCCGTGTCATGAACTTGCGGCCACCTTGGGTGAACACAAGGTGGCCCATACACTGGCTCCGTGTCATGAACTTGCGGCCACCTTGGGTGTCTCTACATTCGCAATATGTGACTG
>JAISUG010000042.1 GCA_031272185.1 Lachnospiraceae bacterium | reverse complement strand
GCGCCGCCGCGCTGGTTGCGTCAAAAGCTATCTTGATGCCACCGTCCCCGGCGATGGCTTTCACGCCCTCGGTGGACACCGCAAACCCCAGGTCCCGGGCCCGCTTGATGCCCTCCGACTCCACGATGCCCGCCATCATGCCCATCTCCAGGTATTTGCTGCGCATGACCTTGTACATCAGGTCGCTGCCGATATTGCCCGGCCCGATGATCCCGACCCAGACCCTGTCGCCCAACCCCATCACCCCCTTCTTGCATATCCTCCGCACACTGTGCTTTGCGTTCGGGCTGTCGCCGCCAGGCCCGGACCGTAGATCTTCCTCACACGAACCTCGCCGTCACCGTCCCGAAGTCCGAAAACTCCGCCGTGAACACGTCCCCTTTGGCCGCCACCGGGGCCGCCGTGAACGCCCCGGAGAGGATCACTTCCCCCCCTTTGAGCGCCACGCCGTACTTCCAGAGGCAGTTGGCCAGCCATGCCACCGCTGCCTTGGGGTCGCCCAGCACAGCCGAGCCTTCGCCCTCGGACACCAGCTCGCTCCCTTTGTAGAGCTTCATGGTCACCTTCGCCAGGTCCACCGCATCCACCCCCAGGCGCTTTTCGCCCAGTACGTAGCGCCCGCTGGAAGCATTGTCCGCCACGGTGTCCGGCAGCTTGATCTTCCAGTCCGCCACCCGGCTGTCCACGATTTCAAACGCCGCCGATACGTAGTCGGTGGCATCCGCCACGTCCGCCACCGTCACATGGCCCCCGGTCAGGTCCTTTTTCAGCACGAATGCCAGCTCCCCCTCGATCTTGGGCTGTATCAGCGCATCCGTGGCCACATCCCCACCCCTGCAGTCCATGGCGGCAAACAGATGCCCATAGTCAGGTTCGTCCACGCCCAGCTGCTTCTGGATGCCCGGGGACGTCAGGCCGATCTTCTTCCCGGAGACCACGTGGCCCATGGCCACCACCCGCTCCACGTTGCGCAGCTGCACCCGGTAGGCGTCCTCCACCGAAAACCCCGGCGACGTCTGGGTGAGGGGTGGGATGGCCACCCTGCTGCGCTCCGCCTCGTACAGCGCATCCGCCAATTCCTGTATCTGCCTGATGTCAGACATAGGGTTCTCTCCTTTATCACACGCCACGCCCGGGCGGGCTCTCCCGTCAACCAGTATAACCCGCCGAGGCATTTACCACCCGAATCCGGGTCAGGGTCGGTCAGCCCGATGATCATCAACCAGTATAACCCGCCGAGGCATTTACCACCTGTACATTTGCGGCACGGCCATTGCCCCGATCGTCACTCACCCGAAGAAATTCACCAGCAGCGTGGCAAATTCATTGGTCTTCTCGATCTGCGTCCAATGCCCGCAGTGCCCGAAGATGTGCAGCTGCGCATTGTCAATGAGCTGGATCAGCTTCAGCGACGTCTCCAGGGGGATCACCCTGTCCTCCCGCCCATGGATTATGAGCGTCTCGTGGGGGATGTTGCGGATGTAGTTCTGGTTCCCCGCCATGCTCTCCACGCTCTTTTGCCTGGGCTGGGGGAACATGGACGAAAAGCTCTCCTGGAACCCCGGCTGCATGCTGGACTCGTAGCGGGTCTTCACCAGCGCCTTGGTGGCGAAGCTGTGGTCGTAGGTAAATATTTCCAGCAATTCCTCCATGGCCGCCTCGCTGGGCTCATACCCCCACACCTGGTCCAGGCCATAGGTGATGGGGAACGTCACGCCCATGCTGCCCATCAGCACCAGTTTGTTCACCCGCCCCGGGTATTTGATGGCCATGGACAATGCCAGCGCCCCGCCGAATGAGTTGCCCACCAGGTTCGCCTTTTCGATCTTCAGCGCATCCATCAGGTCCACCGTCTGCTGCACCCAGTTGTTCATATTATACACATCATGTGCCGTGCGCTCGGTGAACCCGAACCCCGAGAGGTCCGGCGCTACCACCCGGTATTTTTCTTTCAGCAGGGGGAACAGCTTGTTCCAGTTGGCCCATGCGGTCACGCCGGGGCCGCTGCCGTGGAGCAGGATCACTGGGTACCCGCTGCCCAAATCATGGTAATTCGTCTTGAATGCGCCCGTCTGGATACTGTTTGCGATTTCCGGCCTTTGCTCGCCCATCTTTCATTACCTCCGTTTCCAGTTTCCCATTTCCCAATTTGCTATTCCACTATGCCTACTGATGCACAGTTGATACGTCAGGGCGGCCGGCGCCACCACTTCACACGCCGCCACTAGCCATAACCCCGGCAAACGACATCCACCCGGTTGGGTTTCTCGCGGCCCCGGCACCCGCCGGCTCGCCTAGACCTTACTCCCGATACCCCAGCTCCTCGGATATCTTGCGCCCAGCATCTTTCAGGCTTTCCAGCACCTCTTCCAGGTAAGCGCCGCCGAATGAGTCCGACAGCCCCGACACGCTCACCGCGTACCGCACCGTCCCGTCCTGGTCCTTGATGGGCACAGCCACGCACCGCAGCGCGTCCATGATCTCCCGGTCGTCCGTGGCGTAGCCTTTCAGCCGCACATTGGCCAGCTCCTTTTCCATCTCCGGCAGCGTGAGGATGGTCCGCCGGGTCATGCGCTTCATGCCATGGGAGGTGAGGATGCGCTTCACTTCGGCATAGGATTTGTACGCCAGCAGCACCTTGCCCAGGCCCGTGCAGTGCATGGGCAGCCTGCCACCGATTTCCGACACGATGCGCAGCATGTGTTTGGAGTCCAGCTTCTCCACGTAGAGGACCTGCCCACCCGCCTCCATGCCCAGCTGCACCATCTCGCCGTATTTCTCGTTGATCTGGCGCATATAGGGCAATGCCACCTGGCGCACGTCCCAGCCCCTGGCCACCGCCGACCCCAGCTCAAAGAGCCGTTTGCCCAGGCTGTAGCGCCCGTTCTGGGGGGACTGCTCCACCATCTCGTATTCCCGCAGCGTGGACAGCAGCCCATACACCGTGGTCTTGGGCCAGCCCATCTTTTCGGACACTTCCGCCAGGGACAGCCCACGGTACTCCGTGGCCAGCAGTTCCAAGATATCCATGGCCTTCGCCACGGACTGTACATGCGCCGTCTTTTTGTCGGATGGCAGCTTCACCGAACCCCTCCTTCAAACCGCATATTGCACAAACGTCCGAATCAATACGTGGCCCGCTTCCTTCGTTGCCACAACTGACTTCAAACCGCATATTGCACAAAATGCCGAATCAATACCATCAACGCATCTGCCATTGCTTCCAATGGATTTCGTCATTGCCATATATTGCTTGTGCAATGTTCCCGTTTCTTCATGGCCACAGTATAACATGCGACACATTTCGACGCAAGAAAAAAGTTCGGCAATGGTGAATCATCGTTCCCATATACCGAACTTTCCATTTTACAATTTACTGTTTTTTCAGCCTCCCACACCCCTCATTTCGCCGTCACTTCTTCCAATCGTGCGGATATCACGTTCATAAGGTAGTCTGTGCAGGGCAGCGGGTCGGCGAACACATCGCCCTCCGGCATCAACAGCTGGGGGTTGTATGGCGCCAGGGCGCCGCCGGTCGTCTGGCCGACCTCGGCCAAGCTGTATGCCGGGATGATGCTGTCCATCTCGGACATGATGTCGCCCACATCCTCAAACCCCAGGTCTGACCCGTCGGCCCCCGCCAAGGTTGACGCAATCTCCCATGGGCATGCGCCCTCGCTTTCATCTGCCGCGCCCATCGCAGGCATAAGCCTGCGCTCGGTGTTGAAGTAAGTGCCTGTGGCGGACAGGAAGGCCCCCATGCGGATCACTGCATCCGCCTTTTTCGCGGTTTCGGTCACATGGGTGTCGGCCACCGCCAGGAATTCCAGCCCCCCCGGCAGCTTCCCGGGGTCCTCCCCGAACACCATCAGCGCTTTGACACCATCGGCGGCCTCGGCCCCCCGCAAAATCCCCAGGTCCGCCAGGCCCTGGCTGTTGTTCTTGGCCTTGACTTGCAGGATGCCGTCCCTGGGGCTCCCGATGTGCCCCGAGATGAGTGCGATGTCGCACAGCAGCGCGGCGGTATCGACAGTCACGAAGTTCTGCGCGAACACGATCATGGCTTTCTTCGCCTTCAGATAACCAGCGGCTATGGCCGCCGCCTGGGCGCCCGCGGCTATATTCGCCAGGCTCTGCGCAAACCCCGAAGCCTGTTGCGTCCGACTGGCGTTTTCCAGCTTCTCCAGAGCCCCCGGCTTCGCATCCACCACAGCCCTCAGGATCTGCTTTAGGAACCCCAGGTCATTGGCCGTGTACACCGCATCCACCGGGAAGTCGAACCGCTGCTCGTACCCAATGGGGTTGATCCACGCCACCTTGGCGCCGCTCATCGCGGCCTCGCGGATCCGCCACTTGACGATGGGGTTGTCCTCCATGCGCAGCCCCGCCACCAGTATGTACTCCGTGGAAATCAGCTCGTCGATGGTGTTGGGGGATGCGTTTAGCCCCAGTGTCTTCCCCAGTCCGCTGGCCCGGTTGTTGAAACAAAAAACCCGTGCGCCCAGGAGGCTGGCCCATTTCATGACAGCATATGCGTCCTCGTTGGTCAGCCTGTCGGAAACCGCCACACCCACCGCACCCTCGCCGTATTTGTCTGCGGTTTCCCGCAGTTTCTTCGCCACCAACTCTGCGGCGTCGTCGTCTGCCACCTCTTTCATCTTTCCCTGTTCCTTGACCAAGGAGGCATCCAGACGTCCTTGGGACAGCTCGCAGTCGAACCCGAACTTGCCCCTCCCGCAGCAAAGCCCCCTGTTCACCGCCCCGTCTTTGGCGGGGTTGGCCTTGACAGGGTAGTTCCCATATGTTTCCAGTTCCAGGCTGCACCCCGCCCCGCAGTAAGGGCACGTGGTCCCAAGTGTCTCCGTGTCCAGCGGCACGCCCTTGCGGTAGTTGGTCCGCTCCTGCAGCGCCCCGGTGGGGCACACCGACACGCACTGGCCGCAGGATATGCATCCGGTGGCCGCCAGGGGCTGCTCCCATGCCGGCATGACGATGGTTTCAAACCCCCGGTGCACCAGCCCCAGCGCGCTCACGCCAATCACCTGGTCGCACACCCTGACGCACAGCCCGCAGAGGATGCACTTGTTCGGGTCACGGACGATGAATGGGTGGTCGTCCTCGAACTCGGTCAGGTTCTTCTTCCCCGCAAACCTTTCCGGATGCACGTCGTGGCGCTGGCCGTAATCGATGAGCTTGCACTCGAAGTAGTCATGGCATCCACATTCCAGGCACCGGGATGCCTCCACCCGGGCAGCCTCCGGGCTGTACCCCGCCACCACCTCCGCAAAGTTCCCCCTGCGCACGTCGGGGGCCAGCATGCCCATCTTCGGCCTGGTCTGGCGCTCCCTGTCCTCGAATGTCTTTTCTGTTATATCGTCCCTGGTGACCACATACGGGTTCCTGTACTTCACCTTGTCACCGGCCAGGTATCGGTCTATCACAAGCGACGACTTCTTGGCGTCCGCTATCGCCTCGATGGCGATGGAAACCTTGTCGTTGCCGCAGTCGCCCCCCGCGAACACCCCCTCCATGCTGGTCATGAAAGTGTCTTTGTCATAGACTATGCCTTTCCTGCGCGTCAGGTCCACCCCCCCAAACCCCTCCGGGTTCACGGCCTGCCCGATGGCCAGGATCATGGTGTCGATATCCAGGGTTTCGGTCTTGCCATCCACAGGCACAGGCGCGCGCCTGCCCGAGGCGTCCGGTTCGCCCAGCTCCATCACCTGCAGCAGCGCTTGCTTCACGTGCCCTTTATCGTCTTTTATCACTTCGATGGGGTTCCTCAGGTTCTTGAAGATGACCCCCTCTTCTTCCGCTTCCTCTATCTCCACCGCATCCGCCGGCATCTCATCCTTGGTGCGGCGGTAGATGTTGTAAACCTTTTTGGCGCCCAGCCTCACCGCCGTGCGGCAGGCATCCATGGCGGTGTTGCCCCCGCCCACGATGGCTACATTGTTGCCCAATGCGATCTCTTCCCCTCGGACGACCTTGCGCAGGAAGTCGATGCCGCCGATGACGCCCCGGGCGTCCTCCCCTTTGCACCCCACGCCGGTGGACACCCATGCGCCGATGCCGATGCACACCGCATCGTGCTCCTCGCGGATGGTATCGAAAGCGATATCCTCCCCCACCTTCATGTCGGTGTAGATTTCCACGCCCATGCGCTCGATCACGTCGATTTCCTCGTCCAGGACTTCCTTGGGGAGGCGGTACTGGGGTATGCCGTAACGCAGCATCCCCCCCGCTTCGGGCATGGCTTCGTAGATGCTGACGTCGTGACCCATCCGCCGGAGGAAATACGCCACGGAAAGGCCATAGGGCCCCGCGCCGATCACCCCCACGGATTTGCCCGTGGACGGGCCCACCTCAGGCACGAAAGGATCCCCTCCGGCCAGGTCACGGTCCGCCGCAAACCGCTTGAGCCATGCGATGGACACCGGCTCTTCCACGAGTTTGCGCCTGCAGTTGTCCTCGCATGGGTGGGGGCATACCCGCCCGATGGCTGCCGGGAGCGGGATCTTGTCCTTGATGAGTTCCAGCGCAAGGTCGTACTCGCCATTGGCGATGAGGCCCACATACCCCTGGCAGTCCGTCTGCGCCGGGCACCCCAGCACACATGGGGGCCGGCAGTCCCCGGTGTGGTTGGACAGCACCAGCTCCAGGTTCATCTTCCTGGCATGGAGCACCCGCTCGGTCCGGGTTTTGATCACCATGTTCGGGGCGATCTCCGTGACGCAGGCCTTGAGGAGCTTCGGGTTCCCCTCCACCTCCACCATGCACAGCCCGCACCCGCCGTACATCTGGGTGCGCTCGTCGTAACAGAAAGTCGGGATGGACACGTCGTTCTCCCTGGCCACTTCCAGTATGGTCTGCCCCGGCAGCGCCCGCACCTCTCTCCCATCCAAGTTTAGTCTTAGGTAATCCATATCCGCTCCTCCAAATCCCCTTCGGCGCATTTAGGGTCAACGAAATAGGAACAATGCGTCAATCGATGGTTATGCGTCGATTATACATTAAACGAAAAAAATGTGAAAGCAAATTCTCAATGACCTGCCTAAAACGCTAGAATCTTGGTTGCAGATCACAGCATCTCCTCCACCCCCCTGCGGAAGGTGTGGGTTAAATCTCTAGTTCAAGCTGCGTGCCGCTATCTCCTCCACCCCCCTGCGGAAGGTGTAGCGCTCCCTCCACGGTTCGGGGAGGGCCCCGGTCAATGCCAGCAGCCTGGTGATGTCCGGCTCCACTGACAGCGCGCCCTCTTTGGCCTGTTCGAAGGCGCCGTACCTGAGCTGCCCCTTGTTCCCGGTGATGGAAAGGATTTCCTCCGTGAACTCCCGCAGCACCCGGGTGTCGGCGCTTGCGATGTTCACGATGTCAGTCTTCATGTCCGTCACCGACGCCCCGCCCGAGACCGCCTCGTACACCGCCACCGATGCCCCTTCCTGTAGCGCATAGGATACCTCGGCTTGCCTACCCTCACGCAGTGAATCCAAGTCGATCGGGCCTTTGCGTGTCCTGTTGTATGGTGATGCCCCGCCCGAGACCGCCTCGTACACCGCCACCACTGCGGTTGCGGCGTCACGCACGTGCATGAAGTTCCAGCGGTGCAGGCATGCGCTCACATCCACGCTACGCCCCCCGGACAGCTCCCTGGCAAGGGTGGACACCAGCGACCAAGGGTGGTCCCCCACGCCATATACGCTGAAAAACCGCAGGTGCACGTACCTCATGCCCGCCGTCTCGCATCCGTCCCTGGCAGCACGATAATACATCAGCTTCGCCCGGCCGTATTCATTCACCGGGTGGCACTCCAAGTCTTCCCTCATAGGGCCATCCACGATGCCGTACTCCACCCTGGACCCCGCATCAACAAACACGCCGCACCCGCACATCCGGGCTGCCTCCAGGCATGACATGGACATGGCGATGTTTTCCTGCTGCGCCCGGCGGCTGTCGATCTCGTCACGGTTCACCCCGCCCCAAGCGAAGTGGAACCAGGCAGCCGGTGTCCCCTGCGCCGCCCCACAGATCCCCGGCACGGCATCCGCGGCCTTTGACAGGTCCGCTTCCACCGTCACCAAGTTCGGGTAATCCACCGAAATCCCAGGCTCTACCGAAACCCCCGGCTTCGCCGAAATCCCCCGCTTCGCCGAAATCAGGCTTCCGTCCATATGCAATGCCGCCCGAGGCTCATCCATGTTCGACAAAGCCCGCTGCTCTTCCCCCTTCGTCGGTTCAGGCAGCTTACCCTGCATCGTCGAGCCTTTGCGCACCACCGCCACCACGCCGTATCCTTTGCCCAACAGCTCGGCTGCCAGATAACGGCCCAAAAACCCGGTCGCCCCCGTCACCACGACATATGGTTTCTTGTCATTGTCCGGCATGTCCCCCTGCTTTCATCGTCATCCCACGGTCACAGACAATCATCCCTTCCATTGCTTTCATCGTAATCCCACACCCACAGACAACCATCCGTTCCATTGCTTTCATCGTAATCCCACACTCACAGACAATCATCCGTTCCATTGCATCATACCGCCACGCTATAACCGAAACCGCGATTCAATCATAGCCGAAAGCGCTCACCGCCGGGACGGCCCTCCATCCCGCCTCATCTCCTCGATCCGGTTCGACCGCAGCGCCCAAACCCGCACACCGCCCCCGTATTTCTCCCATATGGATGAAGCGATTTCCTGGGTGTACCCCGGGGCCACGATGAGGATCACATCCACGGGATTCTCGAAAAACGACCCAGGCGCCACGATGGGCAGGCCTGACACAGGCGCGAACTTCCCCTGCTTGAAGGGCGCCGAATCGATGATATATTTGGCGAATGTGCCCACCGCCGTGGTGGCGGAAAGCGTCACCCCCTGGTGCCCCGCACCCCACAGCGCCAGCGACTCGCCCCGCATCTGGCATCCCGCCACCAGTGCGTCCATCTGTGCGCCGATGTCAGCCAGGCTTAAAGCCAGACGAGACAGATCCACGCCTGAACCGCTCCGAACGCCCAAGGGCAACGCATCCGCTGCATCTTCCGCAGCCGCCGCATTCGCCACATCCGCCGCACCCGCCGCACCCGTGACCCTTTTGCCCACGACCGCCGCACCCGCCGCACCCGCCGCATTCGCCGCAGCCGCCGCATCTTCCGCACCCGCTGCACCCGGGGCCCTTTTGCCCACGACCAGGGCCAATGTGTCCCGGTTCACCAGCTCTTCCTCCAGCACACGGAACCCCGCGCACTCCATCAGGTAGCCCAACGTGCCAAAGGTAAAGTATGCCAGATGATCCCGTATCAATTCATAATACCCGTCATATTGCAAAATGTACTCGAGGCTGGGGACCGTCACCAACCCCACCGCATCCCCAGTGGTGTTCTCATATATGCAGCGCATCATCCCCACCGGGTCCGGCTGGTGTTCCAGGAAATTGAAAGACAGGAAGGCATCGAAGCGCACCCGCCCGTCAGCGGAGGCGATCGGTTCACCCCGTGTTGCCTTCGAACCGCCATCGTCATATTCATGTTTTCCCGGGAACAAGCCACCTTCTCCCGGCAGTGGTACGGAAGTCCTTCTGCAAGCCCACAGATCCGTCCCCGCATCCCGGGCAAACCCCTCCCACACGTCCAGCCCTTTTCCCCTGGCCAGCGCCACCAGCTCCGGCTTGTGTTCCACGCCATGGGCGTGAACGGGGAATTCTTCCAGGACCTGCAAAAACTCCCCCTGCCCGCAACCCACTTCCAGGAAATGCTTCCCCTCCAGCTGATATGCCTCAATCAGGTGCGCATACTGCCTGCGCCGCAAGTCTGTCATGGTGGTGGAGTACCCCCCCGAGCGGATCACGTCACGGTAGTACGCCACCGGTTCACAGTCAAACTGCACCAAACCGCAGTTCGGGCAGATGCACAGGCGCAGGTCCATCCCAGCACCCGCCGCCGCCCCCGCGCTCTCCGGCAGTTCCTGCGCCCCGTCCGGCATATTGTAAAAAATGGTCGATTCCGCCAGACCGACCCCGCAAACCAAGCACCTGTGTTTCCCGCCCATCAACACCACCTTCGCACCACACCACTGCCCCCGCAGCGTCTTCTTGATCCCCGCTTCGAAGGTCACGCATGCCGCACTTGTTCCCTTTCACGTCGTACTTCGCAGCATCTTCTTGATCCCCGCCTCGAAAGTCACCTGGGGCTTCCACCCGGTCCGCCCCGTGATCTTGGAAATGTCCGGCGCCATGTCCGTCTCCCCCTCGGCGTTGGGCTGGCGCATCCCCCACATAGGCTTGCCTTTGCCCCCGCACAGCCTCTGGATGTCCAGGATGAACTCCCGCAGGGGCTTCGTCTCCCCACCCGCCACGTCGTACACGCCCTCCATCGGTTTCCCGTCATGGCGGAATGCCAGCGCCGCCAGTGCTTTCGCGCAGTCCGTGACATACAGGTAATTCCATGCCTGCCCGCACTCACCCAGCTCCAACTGCAGATCCCGGCGAAACGCCTCGATGCAGTTTTTCACCAGGGACGTCTCGTGGTCGCCTACCCCGTACACGCTGAAGATCCGGGCGTGGATGTACTCCATGCCCGGCGGTTCTTCCTGCAACTCCTCCCACAGTTCCTCCTGCATTTCCGCCGACAGTCCCTCCCACCGTCCCTCCTGCAGCTCCTTTAGCAACCCCTCCCGCAGATCTTTCCGCAGCATCTCCTGGAACTCATCTGGCAGCTCCTCCCGCAGTCCCCCCTGCAGCTCCTGCTGCAGATCTTTCCGCAGCCCTCCCCGCAGCTCCTCCCGCCTTTCCTCCTGCAGTATCTCCTGTAGTTCCTCCCGCCACTGCTTGCACAGGGCGAAAGCTTTCTCCCCAAACTCCAGCTTCGCTTTCCCATACTCGGAGATCGGATCACCCGGTATGAACATCTCATCGCTCCCCTCGATGCAATACACATTCTGCCCATCTTCGTCGCCTGCCGCAAGTCCGTACTCCGCCTGGGACCCGGCGAATACGAACCTGTAGCATCCCAGTTTTCCCGCTGTATACAATGCGTTGATAGAGTTTTCCACATTTTTTTTCATCAGTTCTGCGTCCTTGCGGTTCTCGCTCCCTGCGCCTTCCCAAGCGAAATGGAACCACACGTCGGCCACTGGTTTAGAGTCCAAATCCCTATCCAAATCATACGACACCCGAATTTTATACGGTTTGCCATTTTCGTCGAACCGTTGTGCCACGAACCCATGGTCACCATCCACAAAGTTCTCTTCATCAGGGTACTCTTCTAAGATTCCCACCAGCAAGTCTGTCTCCGACATGTCGGTTTCGCAAATCTGGATACGTTCCCGCGGCCCGCACTCCCACACCTCCGCCGCTTTGGGGGAACCCGGGCGCAACACGGCAATCACTTCTGCATCTTCCCTGGTGGCCAATATTTCCCTGATCAGGGCCAATCCCAGGAAACTGGTGGCCCCCGTCACCACGACACGCATGTTTACGTCTCCTTTGTAAGCCCGCCGGGCGTTTTCGGCAACGTGACCGGCTCGTACTTGGCGGCCGCATATTCACGTTTCCACCATAAACCCGCTGGGGCGTTTTCCCTTCACGCTGGGTTGCTTTGCCTTCACGCTGGGTTGCTTTGCCCTTCCCGATGCACCGTTATTTCTGCCCTTTCGCATGGTTCCGCTTCACGATCATGTTCGCCGCCATCTCTTCATCCGACAGGAACGGCCACAGATCCTCCAGGGGCGGCGACACCAGCGTCCCGTCAGGCAGTTTTTTCGTGGCGGACTTCGGCTCGAAACTCTGGCCCGTGGTGACGAACACCTCGCAGATGACCGGCCCTTTGGTGTGGAGCGCCCTGTCCACCGCCTCCGGGATGCCGGCATTGTCCCCTATGGCCAGGTAGGGGTACCCATACGCCCCCGCCAGCTTTTCCATGCTGGGGAAGCTAAGATCCCCGCTGTCCACGCCGATGCCCACAAGCGGCCCTTCGAAGAAGTTCTTCTGGGTCTGCCTGATGGAATGGTAGCCGCCGTTGTTGATGAGGAAAATCTTGATGGGCAGTTGATGATGTATGATGGTCTGCAGCTCCTGCAGATTCATCTGGATGCTGCCGTCCCCCGTCACCAGGATGATCTCCTCCCCGGGCGATGCGTATGAGGCGCCGATGGCCGCAGGCAGGTCATACCCCATGGCCGCCACCGCGGAATTGGTGATGAACCGCTGCCCCCCCTTGATGTGGTAGGCATGGCCGCCCACCACGCAAGCGGAGCCATTGCCCACCACCGTCACCTGGCCTTCGGGCAGCACCGAGCTTAGGGCGTGGATGAACGCATAGACATTGGCCGCCTCGCCGGTGCGCCGCTCCAAGTGTTTGGGCAGCACCACCGGGTATTTTTCTTTCCAATATGCGCAGGTCTCCAGCCACGTCTTCCCGGGCAGGCCCTCGCCGCCCCCGAAGACGGTATGCGTCCCTGCATCCCCATAGGCCGCCCCGGCATCCCGTCCGGTATCCGAAGTTGCCGCACCGCTTGCTGCTGCGCCGCCGGCCGCCACACTTGCCGCCGGGCTGTTTGCCGCCACACCGCCGGCCGCCACACCGCTGCCTTCGGCATCCAGTTCCCTCTCCAGAGCTTCCAGCAGGTCCTTGGCATCGGCGAACACCGGCATGTCCACGTGCAATGACGGCTTTTTCAATTCCTCCGGGTCGATGTCGTTGACTATGGTATAGCTCTCCCAGGCCCAGGATTTGTAGTTGTACCCCACCTGGCGGATGGACAGGCGGCTCCCCACCGAGAGGAGCAGGTCGCTGTTTTCCACGGCGAAATTCCCCGGACGGTCGCCGAAATTCCCCGCCCTGCCCACGTACAGCGGGTGTTCGTCCGCCATCAGGTCTTCGCTGTCCCACCCGGTCACCACCGGGATCCCCAGCTTCTCCACCACCCGCAGGAACACATCGTGCGCACCGGCGATGCGGATGCCGTTGCCCCCGTTGAACACCGGGCGCTTGGATGCCCTTATCTTTTCAATGATCTGCCTGGCGGTGGCCCCGTCCACTTTCGGTGGCAGCGCCTGGCGCTTCTCCCCCTGACCCGCCGCATCCTCCGGGATGGCGTGACCGGTGCCGCCCGCCGCCCAGCCGGTGCCGCCCCTCTCATAGTCGCCGCTGTCAAACCCCACCAGCTCGTCTTCTTCCACGTACGCGCCCTGCACATTCAAAGGGATGTCCAGCCAGCACGGCCCAGGCCTTCCGCTGTACGCCAGGTACAGGGCCTTTTCCAATGCGAAGCGTATGCGCATGGGGTTGATCACCATCTCGCTGTATTTCGTCATGCAGCCGATGGCCAGGCAGATGTCAAACTCCTGGTCGCCCATGGCGCGGATCCCCACCCCGGAGCTCCTGGCCGTGGTGTCGTAGCGTACCTGCCCGGACAGCACCAGCATGGGGATGGAATCCAGCCACCCGCCCAGCACGCCGGTGATGGCGTTGGTCCCGCCGGGCCCCGTGGTGACGCACAGCGCGGCGATCTTCCCATGTATACGCGCGTAGCACTCCGCCGCGATGGCGCTGGCCTGCTCGTGGTGGTTGTACGTGACATGCAGCCCCGGCTGGTGGCCCAGCCCGTCATTTAGATGCATGGCCCCGCCGCCCGTCACGGAAAACACCTGGGAAATCCCCTCCTCCACCAACCTGCGCGCGATGTAATTCGATACTTTGATCTTCATGGACCCTCCCCACTATGCATTTCGGTGAGGCATAGCCTCACGATACCCCAACCATCCCATTATACCACTTTCCATCCCAAAAGCATACCCTTTTGTTGGCTCGCCCCACTTCCCCATCATTTAAAGCCTTCTCATCCATCCCAAAAGCATGTCCATTTGTTGGTTAGCCCTACTTCCCCATCATTTCAAAACTTTCTCATTTTTTGTAAAAAATAGTGATTACAAATATCACTTTTTTTGTTATAATGGTGAATGATCGGATTTGCCCAGGCTTTCATCTGGCCTGCGGCAGGTCGCATTTGTGCGGAAAGGGGGTGTTTCCTTGCGGGAATTGTCGGTCTATTATTGCCCGGTTTGCGGCTCATATGCGTACTACCAGATCAAGCAGAACGCATTCTGCCTCAAGTGCAATGCCAAGCGGAAACTCCTCGATGTCCGTTACCAGGATTTCATGGACCTGGACCTGAAGCAGCGGGACTCGTTGATCGCCGAGACCATATCCGCTGACCGCGCCCGGGAGCAAAGAGACGGCGAGACCGCCACCACGCCCCCCACGACCATCACAGACCGGGAGAGGGTGGACGAACTGAAAAGACGCATCGAAGAGCTGGAGCACGAAAACCAGGAACTGCAAAAAACCGTGGAGTGGATGCATGCCACCATCTGGGACCTGGTCAAACGGGGCAAGGCTAGCCCGCACTAGCATCCATCAGATCGGAATACGCCTCCGCCACCTTGTAGAATGTCATGATCTCCTCGGCGCTGCAGCTCTCCAGCAGCAGTTTCAGCGTCTGGGTGGCGTCGGACAGGTTGTTCAGTCTCACTGTCACCGCGACCGCGGAACCGTGCTCGGTGGCAAATAGGTGCACGTTCTTTCCATTGCCCCCCAGCTTGCGCTTCTCTATGTACCCTTTTTCTTCCAATTTTTTAATCTGCTGTGAAGCGGCGCCTTTCGTGCGGCCCCATTGCTGGGCGATCTCCCCCACAGTCACCCCCGGGCTTTCCGTGATGAGCGTCAGTACCCGCGCCTCGATGCGGTTCAGGGAATCCCCGCCGCCATAGTCCTTGGACCTGAGTATCTCGTCGGAGTATTTGACGATGAACCGAAACAGCATGTCCATGTTCCTGGCGATGCTTTCGGTCAGTTGCAGTGTTTGGCTCATGATTCCCGCAGCCCTTTCTCGTAAACGACCCCCCGCACCCTGTTGGGTACCAGCCCCACCAAAGCCCGTATCACACAGTTGCAAACGTACGTGCGCCTGTCGATGAACCCCAGATCCAGCATAGCCCTCTGCACACGCAGCATCTTTTTCACATACCCGGCGCCACCACGGCGCCCATACATCGAAGCCCCGGTGCGCGCATACACCAGCACCTCGCCCAGGTTGGCTGCGACACAGCCACAGTGGAGCATCCGCACCCAGAGATAGTAATCCTCTGCCAGGGGCAGTTCCACATATCCCCCCGCCGCCATCACCGCGCTCTTCCGGAACATGACCGCCATGTGGTTCATGGGGTTTCGCCGCCTGGCATAGCGCAGGATGTCTTGGTGGGTGACGGGCACTTTGCGTATACCGGTGGGATGGCACTCATCCGCGGTGAATTCCGCTATATACCCGCTGCACAGGGAAAGCGCCGGGTCATCCCCAAACGCCGCCAGCTGCCGCTCGCACCGCGTGGGCACGGAGATGTCGTCGCTGTCCATGCGGCATATCAGTTCATTGGAACAATGTTCCACCCCCAGCCGCAATGCACCGCCCAGCCCCATATGGTCCGGCAGCCGCAGCACCAGGAATCTGCCGATCCGAACACAGGATGTCTTCACATCCTTGGATGTCTCAACAGCCTTGGATATCTCAACAGCCTTGGATGCTTCGCCCACCTCGATACGCCCGCCACGGGCCACGCCATCGGCGCCGGCAGCCACAGTCTGCTCCCCGACCGACACGCCCCGCACGGATGCCTCCTCTGCCAGTATCTCCCCCAGCGCCTGTTCCAGCTCGGGTGTGAGGCGCCCATCGCACACCAGTACGAACTCGTCAAAAGGGGCAGTCTGCGCCAACATGCTGTCCACAGCCTGCCGAAAAAACTGCGGTTGTTCTCTTTCGTAGACAGACATCAAGACCGAATATTTCAAGGATGTGCCTCCCGCATATCCAGGATTTGCTTCACTTTGGTATAATATGTCTTCCCAACCCCCAGTATCTCGCGGTTTTTGAGTGTGACTGCCTTCCGAGTGAGGGTGTCGATGCCGTTCATGGAAACGATGTATTTCTTATGGATGCGGACAAACCCGCATGCGCCCAGCTGGTTTTCGATTTTCCCGATGGTGGAGTAAAACTCAAACACCTGCCCATCGCCGTAGTGTACCTGGATGATTCTGTCTTTGACAGTAAAATATAGGATAGTCGATATGTCGATATAGCGGGACTCGCCCCCTGCGCTGCAGTGCAGGTATTCCCTGTTCTTCTCGTCCACCGCTTCTTTGGCCCGCAGGAAGATCTCTTCGAATTTCGACGGCGTGGTATGCCCTTTGACGATGTAGTGAAATGCGTTCACGTCAAATGCGGACATCAGGTGCGTGCGGGAAACGGTGAAGAATATGATCTCGCTTTCGCATCCCATGCCCCGCAGCGCTTTGGCCGCCTCCACACCATCCAGCGTCACCTCCGGCGCAGTCGCTGATGCCGAAGCAACCGCTGTGGCTGATACGGATGCGGCGTACGTCCCGGACACAGCAGACGTTCCGGATGCGGCGGACATTCCGGACGCAGCGGACGTGCCGGACGCAGTGCCCTTGCCGGATGCAGCGGCGGCGACAGGCGAAACCCCCTCCCCGGCGGCTCCGAAAACGATGTCCAGATATATGATGTCATATGCATTAGCGTCAGGGTGGCAATGACGCATCAAATCCGATATGGAATCCAGGTGCGTGATCTCTACTGCGGCGCCATGCTTGTTCGCAAGTATTTCCAGCAACCTGGCACAATCCTCGCGTTCTTTGGTATCGTCGTCGCATATGGCAATCTTCACGGACAGTCCTCCAAATCCCTGCATTGCCACAGATTATACCACAGCTTCACGGAAATTGCTACACAGAATTTTTTCCGGCGGCGTTGCCACTGCCAGTTACAGGTCACTCCCTAGCCAGCCGAAGAGCCGTCGGCACGGGTCCCTGGATGATCTTCGCGGGGCATTTAGCGGCGCACTTGCCGCAGTTGGTGCATTTGGTATAGTCGATGGCCGCCAGGGAGTCGGTCACGCTGATGGCGCCGTCCTGGCACTGTTTGGTGCAGAGCGTGCAGCCGATGCACCCTGCCTGGCACTTCCCTTTCACGTCCTTGCCCTTGTCGTGGGAGGAACATGCCACCATATACCCCGCCTCGTAGGGCACCAGCTCGATCAGGTGCTTGGGGCACGCCGCGATGCACTTGGTGCAGGCCACGCAGGCCTCTTTGTCCACCACCGCCACACCGTCCACCACATGTATGGCATCAAATGCGCATGCCTTCACGCAGGACCCAAACCCGGTGCAGCCGTATTCGCAGGCCTTGGGGCTGGCGCCCGGCACCACCGTGGCCATAAGGCAGTCCTCTATGCCATAGTATTCGTATTGGTTAGTGGTTTTGTCGCAGGTACCCATGCACCTCACGAAAGCCACCTTTCTTTCCAGATCCCCGGTTTCCACGCCCATGATGCCGGCGATCACCGCCGCCACCGCTGCGCCCCCCACCGGGCATGACCCCACGGGCGCATCCCCTTTCGCTATGGCCGCAGCCAGCCCGTCGCAGCCAGGGTAGCCGCAGCCGCCGCAGTTGTTCCCCGGCAGGGCCTCCCGCACAGCGACCTCCCGCTCGTCCACTTCCACCTTGAACTTCACGCTGGCCACGCCCAAAAGCACGCCTATGATGATGCCTATCAGCCCGACGACCACCGCCGCCGCCACCACCGCCATGATATCCATCCCAAACCCCTCGCTACTTCCAAACTAGCCCTGCCATGCGTCTTGCGCCGCTTCCCTTACTACGCCCATTAACCGCTTCCCCCGCACGGTCCCAAGCGCCATACCACATCGGCGCCCGACCCCTGCAACCAGCTGCTCCGGGAATCTCTTCCCCATGACCGGTCCCAAGCGCCATGCCACATCGGCGCCATAGCCTGCTTCTATACTAGATCAGCCCCGAGAACCCGAAAAACGCTATCGCCATCAGCCCCGCCGTGACCAGGACGATGGGCGACCCCCGGAAACTCTTGGGGACATCATTGGACTCTATGCGTTCCCTTACGCTGGCCATCAGTATGATGGAGATACAGAAACCCACCGAAATACCGATGCCGTTCACCACGCTTTCCACGAAACCGTAGCCCTTCTGCACATTGAGCAGCGCTGCGCCCAGCACCGCGCAGTTTGTGGTGATCAGTGGCAGGTACACGCCCAATGCATTGTACAGGGGGCGCATCATTTTCTTCAGCACCATCTCCACGAACTGCACCAACGCCGCGATGACCAGTATGAACACGATGGTCTGCAGGTATTCCAAGTGGAACGCCACCAGTATCCCGTCGTAGATCAGGCTGGCGATGGCCGACGCCAGGGTGATGACGAAAATCACCGCGACGCCCATGCCGCTGGCCGTCTCCACTTTGCGGGAAACCCCCAGAAACGGGCAGATCCCCAGGAATTTGCTCAGGACGTAGTTGTTCACCAGCGCCGAGCCCACGATTATCAGCAATAATTCTTTGAACATATCCCGCTACCTCTCCACACCCCATGGGAATCCAGCCCATCCCACCCTATCCGCCCACCTACACGCCCCGCACCAGCCATGCGACCGGTTTTCCCTGCCATGAAACCCCACGGCATCCGGGCGGCCCCGTTTGCACCGACTTTACGTCCATGAAGCCCGGGCAGCCCACTTACACCGGTTTCAAGCCCAGGAAAGCCCGGGCAGCCCCACTTGCACCATCATCACGCCCCACGACTTTCGGGCAAGCCCCGTTCTCACCGGATTCACGCCCCACGACTTTCGGGCAGCCCCGTTCTCACCGGATTCACGCCCCGTGGCAACTGCCGCAGTCCCCGCCACAACCAGCCGCCGCAGCCGGGCCGGCCTTGCCCGCCTTTGCTTTCGCTTTGAGCATCAGGGCCTGAAGCGCGGCCAGCACGAAAAACGCCCCCGGCGCCAGCACGAATATCGAAATATGGAATTCGTCCGGTATCACCTGCGCCCCGAACACGGCGCCTGACCCCAGCAGCTCCCGCAAGGCCCCGATGACTGTCAGGGCCACGGAAAACCCGAGCCCCATGCCGATGCCGTCAAAGCAGGAGAGGGCCACGCTGTTTTTGGACGCATAGGCCTCCGCCCGCCCCAGGATGATGCAGTTGACCACTATGAGGGGGATGTAGACCCCCAGCGCATCATACAAAGACGGGATATATGCCTGTATCAGCTGCTGCACGATGGTCACCAGCGACGCCACGATGACGATGAACGCCGGTATGCGCACCCTGTCCGGGATGATGCTGCGCAGCGCGGCGATGATCACATTGGACAATACCAGCACCGCCGTGGTGGCCAGCCCCATGCCGATGGCGTTGGACGCCGAGGTGGTCACCGCCAGCGTGGGGCACATCCCCAGCATCAGCACGAAAGTGGGGTTCTCCTTTATGACGCCATTGTATATCCGCTCCAGGTTCTTGTTCATAGGTCACTCCCTCGCGACATCGTTTCACCTTTCGAGACTGCCAAAATCAGCATTATTATCGATAATCACTCCGGCCCACACCAAATCAGATGCAGCCGCAGGTACCGTCAACTGTTGCGCCGCCCCTCATCCCACATGGTTTGCCACGAAGTACAGCGCCGCATTCACCGCACCCGTCACCGCAGTGGATGTGATGGTCGCGCCGTTCATGGCGTCGATTTCCTCCCCGCCGGCACCGCCGCCCTTGACAGGCGTCAGTTTCCCGGCGGATTTCCCCTTGAACTGGTCTTTGAATGTGGGTTCGGTGGCGCGCATGCCCAGCCCGGGTGTTTCCGACAGCCCCGCCGGGAACTCGATCCCGGTGATCTCCCCGTCCAATGTGACGCCCACCGACACGGTCACGTCGCCGCCGTAGCCCTCTTTGGAAGTGGCGGTCACCACATATCCGATGGTCCGGCCCCCGGCATCTTTGGCCAGCACCGCATCATCTATGGTCACGCTGCCCAGGCCCGCCGCCTGCACCGGGCCGCTGGCCTCTTTCACCTTGCCGGACAGCTCCGAGTCTGCGCTGAAATCCGCCGCATCCGCATATACCGTCCGATATGCCGCGACCTTTGCGGCAATCTGCGCCTGGGCGATGGGTTCCTGGGTGATGTCGTTCACCGCACCCAAGAGGACCCCCGCCACCAATGTGATGGCGCACAGGATCAGTGCGTCCTTCAAAAAGGGGATATTTTTCATCTATGCACCTTTTGCTTTCATATTTAACCCTGCCTGCATTGCATTCCGCCGCTGTTTCGGTTTTATTGTTCCACCAACCAAACAATACGCATTCGACATTAGTCTCAACTTTGCGCAAGGTTTAGTTGGCGGGCCATATGAAGTCGGGCGCAAGCTACGCCACCGCTTTATTCTTCGCGACTTTCTCTTTCCCGAATGCCCTGGGCATGGTGACTTTTTCGATGAGCGGCGTCACCATGTTGCCCAGAAGGATGGCATAGGACACGCCCTCGGGGGACCCGCCCATCAGCCGGAACACCCCCGTGAGCACCCCCAGGAATATGGCGAACACCACCTGCCCCTTGGGGGTTATGGGGCTGGTCACGTAGTCGGTGGCCATGAAAAACGCCCCGAAAACCAGCCCGCCCGCAAATACCTGGGCGAAAGCCATCGGCAGGTTGAAACCGCCGAAAACCAGGTAAAACAGGAAAAATGTCAGGATGTAAACCCCGGGTATGCGGATGTTTATGACCCCTTTGACGAGCATGTACGCCGCGCCTATCAGCAGCGCGACAGTGGACACCTCGCCGATGGTGCCCGGGATCGTACCCAGTATCAATTTGGAAAGTCCTGCCCAATACGAGGATGCGGAAAACACTCCGCCTCCCAAGGATGCGGCCAGTGCGCCGCCTCCCGAGGATGCGGCCAATGCGCCGCCTCCCGCAGATACGACCGACGCTGCGCCGCCTACCTGCGCCAGGCCGGCCAGGCCCTGGGCGCGCATCAGCGCCAGCGGTGTGGCGGAACTCACCGCATCGATGGCGGGGTCATAGAAAGAGGACATCTGCCCGGTGAATGATATTAGCAGGAAACACCTTGCGGCCAGTGCGGGGTTCATGAAATTCTGCCCCAGCCCCCCGTAGAGCTGCTTCACCACGACGATGGCGAAGACGCCGCCCAGGACAGGCATCCACAGCGGGACGGTGGGCGGCATGTTCAGCGCCAGGATGAGTCCCGTCACCAGCGCGCTGCCGTCCGATATGGTCACTGCCCTGCCCATCAACGACTCGTAGATGTACTCGCTGAGTATGGTGGACGCCACCGTGAAAATCACGACCAACAGTGCGGTCAGCCCAAAATGCGCCACGCCGAAACCCACGGCGGGCAGCAGGGCGATGGCCACATCATACATGATGGATGACGTCCCCACTTTCCCCCGTACATGGGGCGTGGACGACACATGGTACAATTCGCTCATGGTTTACCTCTTCTTCGATACATTGCACTGCCTCGCCGCTCTGCCGGGTCAGGGCGATCCGCACGCCCTGTCTCTTCTTCGATACACCGCACTGCCGCACCAAACACTGGAAAACGCAGCCCCGGCCTATGCGTTTTCGGCCTGGCTATGCGTTTTCGGCCTAGCTACGCTTTATCTGCCTCGGCTTTCGCTTTCTCGGCCTCGGCTTTCGCTTTTTCGGCCGCCGCCTTGGCCGCCTTCGCATTGCGCACGGCCACTTTCGCTTCCTTGAACGCCTGTGTCAATGGCCGCCTGGCCGGGCAGGCATATGCGCACGTGCCACATTCGACGCACTCCATGCCCTCGTATTTCTCGAACAGCTCCAGGTCGCCCCGCTCTGCGGCATCCATCATCTTTTGGGGCACCAGCCTGCAGGAGCATACCGACAGGCACCGCCCACACCGGATACATGCCGACGGCGTATATGCCGCCACCTCGTCTTTGGTAAAACATGTCAGCGACGAGGAGGTTTTGGTCACGGGGAGATCCAGCCCGAAAAGCGCCTGACCCATCATAGGGCCGCCGGAAATCAGCTTCTGGGGCTCTTCCTTGAAACCGCCCGCGGCTTCCACCAGCTCTTTGTAGCAGGTGCCGGTGCGCACGCGGAAATTGCATGGGTCGGCCACCGCATCGCCGGTGATGGTCAGCACCCGCTCCACCAATGGTATGGACTGGGCGACGGCATGGTAGATCGACACCACCGTGGCCACATTGTCCACCACCACCCCCATGTCGGCGGGCAGCAGCGATGAGTTCAGCCTGCGGCCGGTGATGGCGGCTATGAGCGTGCGCTCGCCCCCTTGGGGATATTTGGTCTTCAGCGGCTGCACCGTGATCTTCGGATCGCCTTGCACCAGTTTGGTGAGCTTTTCT
>JAISUG010000089.1 GCA_031272185.1 Lachnospiraceae bacterium | reverse complement strand
CGATGAATTCCCCCAAAGAGATGCCCCCGCCCCACCACACCATCATCCCAAATAGCACTATGGAGAATATACCCCCCGCAGCCCCTGACATCGCAGCGCTTATCCCTGCCAGATAGCCTTTCCTGGCAACCAGCCCCCTCATCGCGACAAATGTCCTGAGATATTGGTACAATGCCCTGTCCTGTGCGCCGGCCATCCGCAGCTTTGCGACGCCGCAAATATACTGATATAGTTTCCCCCTTGCATCCCCATCCAGCTGCTCGATCTGCTGCCCATACCTGACCATGCGCCAGGAAATCAGAAGCAGCGACAACCCATATACCATCAGCATCCCCAACGCCGCGCCCGCCAGCGGCCCCGAGTAAGCCACCATCCTGCCAAAATACACGAATGACAGCGTTACGGTCATGCCGGATGCAAACACGGCGCCCACCACATCTGTCACCACCTTGGCCACACAGGACGTATCCTGCGCCAGGTCGGCACTCTCGAACCGGCGCAAAAACCTTTCCGGCAGATGGAACAGCCTGTCCGTGACGGCGCATTGCACCTCCGCCCCCACCCGGCTGACCACACGGAAATTCGCTATGCTTTTCGCGACGGAGAAAAACAGCCTCCCCACCATCACCGATGCTATCACCGCACCCAGCACAAAAACCTGCGATTCATAGCCCAGGGGGATGAGCTTGTCATACAATATCTCGCAAAGCAGCGGCAGGAGCATCCCGGCGCCCGCACAGACGGCGGTGAAAATGGCGATTTGCACCACATCGGCCACATTGACGCTCTTTGCGCCAAACAGCAGCAAATCTTTCATCCCCAGGGGGGTTGCCGGGAACGGGCGGTATATGGCATAGGCCCTTGCGCCCATACGCCCTGCCAGCTCCTCTGTGACGGGGTAGCAGCCTACGCCGCGGCCGTCCCCGGACCCACCCGGTGCCGCGCCCACATGCCGGCCGCCCGGGGATGTCCGGTCATGTTCATAAGCCCTCGTCGCAGCAACGGTGTCCTCGCCGGTGCGGCGGCCCTGGCCGGCCACATACGCCGTATAGCGGTCCTGCCCTTTGGGGATGCACGCCACGGGCGTCCCTTCCCCGTCAAATATCAACAAAGGGCCCATGTCCTTGCGGTGCCACCCTGTTTCCAGCGACACCTCCCTGCAAGGGAAATGCGAGATGCGCGCGATGTCACGGACGTCAAACCCGCCCGGGCAGGCTTCCTGCACCTTTTCCAGGGGCGCCAAGGGTATCCCCATCTCTTGACAGATGATGGAAACACTTCTATACAAGGGCCTCCCTGGGGGTTCCCCCACTTCCTGCTGACGTTTGCCAAAGGCATTGTAAATCAGTTTCAATATATTCTCGGACGTGGTGTCCCGCTCCCTGGCGGTTTTCAGTGCCAGCCCATCCTCCGCCACCAGGATGAGTTTGTATGCATCCACACAGGCATTTTCGAAGCCTTCCACATCCACGTTTTCCAATGGTATGCGTGCGGCGAAACGCCGTTTGAGCACCTGCGTGTTGCCGCCGGGGATGGAGGAGAGCGCGGCTGACCCCACCGCAACGACAGCGAACCGCCACTGGGTATACTCCGCGTCCCTGTGGCAAAGGGAGGGGATCACCGCACCCGGCTCCAGACGGCAAAGGAACGCCCTGCGCCCGGGCGTCTCCCGCAAGGGGACGATGTACACGAACACGTCGCCTGCCTCCACCCGGTAGGCATCCGCTGCGTGTCCCGTTATGAAGATGTCGCCACCCTGGAGTTTGATTGGTTCCATGTCCCCCTCACGCCGTCTGCATCAACCGCCTGTAGTGCCCGTCCGTATCGGCCAGCTCCTTATGCCTTCCCCTCTGCACGATGCGCCCCCGCTCCATCACGATGATCTCGTCGCAGTCGCGGACAGCGGACAGGCGGTGTGCCGCGATGATGCAGGTGCAGCCCCGCCGCTTGATGTTGCCGATGATCTGTTTTTCCACCAGGGGGTCCAATGCGCTGGTGGCTTCGTCCATCACCAGCACGGTGGGGTTCTGGCACAGCGCGCGTGCGATTTCCAGCCTCTGGCGCTGGCCGCCCGAGAGGTTCGCCCCCCCTTCCAACAGCCGGTGTTCATACGCACCCGGTTTTTGTGTGATCAAATCATGTATGCAGGCATCCTTGGCAGCGGCGATGACGTCCGCCATCAGGATGGCGTCGTTCCACATGGTCAGGTTGTCCCTGATGGTACCGGAAAACAGCGTGACATCCTGGCTCACCGTGGCGATGCTGGCGCATAGCGCCGGAACAGGGATATCGCCCGAGCGCCGCCCGTCAAAAAGCACCTCGCCCTCCCATGGGCTGTAGAGCCCGCTGATGAGTTTGGCCACCGTGGACTTGCCGCACCCGGAAGCGCCCACCAACGCCACAGACCTCCCCGTATCCAACCGAAACGAAAAACCCTCGATGAGCGGCTTGGCCAGGGTGCTGTAGCCAAAGGCAACGCCGCGCAGTTCCACGCTGCCGTCCAGTTTCGAGAGCGGCGCGTCTTGCCACGCCCCCGCCCCGGCATATGCCGCAACCGCACCGGCATGTCCGCCGCCCCCCGCTTTCGATACGCCAACCCCGCCCGCCGGTGCCCCCGCCTCCGACGGGCCACTTTCTGTCGCCGCCGCCGATGCCCCGAAGCCCCCCGCCGGTACCCCCGCCCCCGACGGGCCACCTTCTGTCGCCGCCTCCGATTCCCCCGCCCCCGACGGGCTACCGTCTGTTCTCGTCCCTGATGGGCCGCCTTCTGGCGCCGGCGACACCCCCGCGCCCATCTCCTTCGCAAAGCGCACATCCGGCGCATAGTTCAGTATATCTTCAGACCGCACCATGCCCGCTTTCATCCTTTGGATGCGCTGCACGAACCCCACCAACGCTTCCACCGGCGCACTGAAGGACCCGAAAAGCGCTATGAATGCGAACAGCATGCCCGGCGTCATCTGACCATGTATGACGAACCGCGCGCCGGCACATAGGATAGCCACCTCGCATATCGGCCCCAGGGAAGCGGGGATGGCATTGATCATCTGCTGCAGCCTGCCCAGTTTTTGCTCCAGGGCGAACACTTTCGCTTGGTGACCGATGATGCGCCCCGCATACGCATCCTGTGCCCCGGCGGCTTTCAGCGTCGCCGAGATGCCCAGCCCCGCCACCAGCGCACCCGCATATTTGCCGCTGTCTTGCTCCATCTTCATGGACAGGTCCGAGATGGCGCCGGAAGAAAACCGCACCACCGCCAGGTTCACCGCCACCCCAGCCGCGCCGATGAGCGTCAGCCAGGCATTGTAGCGCACCAAGAGTATGGCGTAAAACGCCGCCACCGCTATATTGAGCGCCGTCTCGGCCAGCTCCCCGGCCACCGATTCGCCCATGTCATGATTTGCCCCCACCTGGTCGGCCAGGTCCCCGGCATAGCGCTGGTCGAAAAACCCCATGGGGAGACGAAAAAGGTGGGCCAGGAGTTTGCGGCTCCACAAAAGCACCCGCTTGTTTTCCATGCGCCCCAGCACCACCGCGCGCCAGACGGACAGGCCGGCCTGGACCGCCACCGCGGCCGCCATGGCCCCGATGACCCACCCCGCCATCCCTGTCCTCCCTGCCAAAAGCACGTCGTCCAAGAACACCTGGGAGAGCACCGGCAGGGCCATGCCCGGGAACACCAGCAGCAGCCCCACGACTATCAGCTGCACCAGGGCCTGCGTCTGCCCGGCAAGCCGCGCCATGATAAAGCCGGCCATGGTCTTGGGCCGCTTGGTCTTTTGGAATGTGCGGCTTTTGGCAAATGTCAGCACGATCCCGGTGAACCCCTCATCCAGTTCCCCTGCAGTCAGCCGCCTCCGTCCGGTGGCGGGGTCGTTGATGTATGCATGGGCCCCCCGAAACCCCTCGAACACCACGAAGTGGTTGAAATTCCAATGGATGATGCATGGGGTCTTGACGCTCCGCAGCGCCTGGGGCTCTTTGCGGTATCCATGGCAGTCCAGCCCGTACTTTTTCGCGGCGCGCAGGAGGTTCCCGGCGTTGCACCCATCCCTGGACACGCCGGTCTCGATGCGCATCTGCTCCGGGGCCATGTGCCGCCCGAAGTATGCGAACACCATGGACAATGAGGCCGCCCCGCACTCGGTGGCCTCCATCTGGTAAATCATGGGAGTTTTCGCATAGTTTCCCGCCATGTCCCTCTGCCCGTCCCGCCTCTCCGGATCCTCCGCATCGATGTCCCGATTCCCGGAGGCTGTTCTCCCTGCGCCAGGCACACCACCCGTCAGGCTTCATGCACAGCACCCACGCCAAGGCTGTTCTCCCCGCGCCAGGCGCACCATCCTTGCGCCGGTTTCTATGGATCGTTCATTCCCCTGCGTGCCCTTCGTTGCAGCCATGCCACACACCCGCAGCAGGGGTCAATGTACGAACACCCTGGATATCGGCGCCGATTCCTCCGTCACTATCTGCGCCTCCACCAAAGCGCCCGGCGGCCATGATGCGCCGCCCGTCACCGTCAACCTTACTTCTGTCACCGGCCCGTCTGCCGTGAAATACTCCACCAGCAGGTTGTCCTTGCCCAGCAGCGCCCCCATCTCGGTCAGTGACGCGGCGGTGGCGCCCACCGTATCCACCACCGCGGACGCCCTGGCATTTTCTCCGGATGAACCGACGATCGTCCCCTGCCGGGTCACCACCGCCTTCATGCCCGGACGGATGTCAAATGCCTGCTCATAGGGAACGTAGCACACGACTTGACGGGAAGAGGAGTCCGCCACAGAGGCGGACGCGCCATACGCGGATGCCACGCCCTTCGCCGACACCGTCGTAGGCAAAGTGCCCACCGCCGCCCACAAAAACACCGCGCCGATCCCCACCGCCACTCCGATGAGCGCCAGCCACGAGACAGGGGGCGTCACCGTGATGGCCCGGTCCAGCTGCTCCGGGTTCGACAGACGTTCCAGCGCCTCTTTTCTGAACAAATCCGCCATGGGTCCCCTCCATACAGTACCGGCCTCCAGGCGCCACGCACCCCCGCATAGCCACAGCAACACTTGATTCATATACGCACATCCACCGAAGAACGGTGTCTCGCAAGCCCCATCAGAACTCCCAAGCGATCCCGTTGCGCTCGAAATACACCGCCATCTTTTTCAGCGCCCTTGTCAGTATAACCCGCACATTGCCCGGTGTCAATTCGCTATTCTTTGCGATCTCCCAGGAACTGAGCTCCTCGAAATACCTCTCCACCACTATCTTCCGCTCCCGCTCGGGCAGCGCCTCCAGCGCCTGTTTCACATATCTGCGCATTTCCTCCAGGTATATCGCCCCATCCATGTCCTCCTCGAAAGTCAGCTCCCGGGGCGGGGCTTGCTCCATGGATTCCTCGTAAAGGGAAATCACTTTCCCCCCTGCCCCGCTCCTGGTGCGGTAGTAGTTTTTGAGTTTGTTGTTGGCGATGGTGTAGATCCACGTGGACATGGAAGCCTTCGCCGGGTCAAACCGGTCGAAATGCTTGTAGCAGGCATAAAACACGTCCGACGCCAGGTCCTGGGCCTGCTCCCTGCTGCCTACCCTTTGGAAAATGAGCCGGTAGACCGGCTGGTAATACCGGTTGTACACGTCCTCGAATGATTCTTTTGCCCCCTCACTGCCCATATGCGTTCTCCTGTCCACCAGCCCACGGACCCTCTTCTGGCCCAAACCGACGTCGCAGTCATGGTCGGGCTATACCCGTTCTCCCGTCCACCAGCCCACGGACCCTCTTCTGGCCCTTGTGCCCCACCGTGACGATTCTATCAAAAAACCGCCGCAGTTGTCAATTCTGGCACGAACGGTATCTATTCTGGCAGAATCGGTTGTTGCAGGCCGCTTCCCATCCGGCAAAAAAGCCTCCGGGGCCACTACGGCGTCGGTGGCAATCGGTTTTTTTGCTTGCAATTTTCCCCCGCTTTTGCTAACCTATTCCCATAGAGGAGGTGCCCATGGAAATCGCCGTGTGCGACGACAACGAACTGTTCCTTCGGGAAATGGGGGAACTGCTTGGCGCCATGTCATTGGTGGGCAATATATATCCATTTTCCAGCCTGGATGCGTTTTTGTTTTCCATCGACCAAGGCAGGCAATACGATGCGGTTCTCATGGACATCGAATGGAACAAAAAAAGCACCGGCATCGATGCCGCGGAGGAACTCTACGGGCTATGCCCCCGGGCGAAAGTGGTCTATGTCACCGGGCATTCCCAGCGGTTCTTCCAGCAGGTATATCTCCGCCCTGCGAATTTGAGCGGCTTTTTGTCCAAGCCCATAGACCCGGTGCTTTTGGAGGCGAACATTAAGAAAATCTCCGACGGCCTCATATTTGAAGACCAGCCATCCCTGACGCTGCAGCTGCGTGGCAAACCCATCTCACAGCCCCTGAAAGACATCTGCTACCTGGAAAGCAGGCTGCACTATATTTTGATCCAGACCACCGGGGAAACACTGCAGACGCGCGGGTCCCTCGCCTCTTTCCTGGATCTGCTCACCCCGGATTTTTACCAGTGCCACAAAAGCTACATCGTAAATATGCGCCATATACGCCGATTCCGCGACACCGACATCCTCATGAAAGACGGCACGCCCATCCCGGTGAGCCGCACCAGGTATCAGCGCTCCAGGGACGCCTTTTTCCATTTCATGGGCGGCAATTTCTGAGGGCATCTGTTTATGCGTCGAAGCGGCAGGCCACTACATATACCACAGAAGGAGACCCCTTGGACATAACCACCTTCATCCTGTACATCGCCCCGGCCGTATTGCTGGCTGTCGCCCTGGGGGCCACGCTGCGCCGGGCGCTCACCGCCCAGGGTGTGCCGGTTTTCCTGCTGCTGTACCTGACCCTGCCCATAGGCCAGCTGGTGACACTGTACAGCTTCCGTTTTGACGGGTGGTCCCTTTACTGGCTGTGTGGGCTGGGGCTGGGGCTTGCGTCTATGATCCTGCTGCCACTCTACGTAACCTATCACGAAAAAACTGCCGCTTTGCAGGAAGAGCTCCGGGAAACCCGGCACACGTTGGAACTGGAAAAATCCCACAACGACGCCGTCGCCATACGGGGTGCGGAGTTTTCCGCCATCAGGGACGAATTGAACTCCCGCCTGGAGAAGGCGATACTTTTGGCCCGCTCGGGCTCAGACGCCGCATCACGGCGGATGATTCTCTCCATCGCCGACACCCTGGGCCAGACCAAAGAAAACACCTATTGCGACATACCGGTGGTCAATGCGGTGCTCACGGTCAAATCCCGGGAAGCGGCCGCAGCAGGTGCGCTTCTTTTGGTCGATCTGCAGTTCCCTCCCGGTCTCGCCGTCAAGCCCATACACCTATGCAGCATCTTGGGAAACCTCCTGGACAACGCCATCACGGCCTGCGGCCGGTACTTGGACCCTGTTGCCCTATCCCCCAGCTCCGGCACCACCCCAGAACCCATCGCCCCAAGCGCTTGCGACCCAGACACTATCGCCCCTACTATCGCCCCCACCATCCGCCTGTCCTCCATGGCGGACGGTGACTACCTGTTCATCAAAGCCACCAACCCATCCCCGGAACCTGCGAAAAACCCCCACCCGGCCGGGGGCTGGGCACCAAAATCCTCACCGAGCTGGCCAAGCAATACGACGGCAGCTACGAGGCGTACTACTCAGGCGGGGTGTTCACCGCCGTGGTGTCCCTGGTGGCTGTCGAACAAACGTTACCCCCCCCCACGAAAACACGTTCGATTTTTCCGCCCCGCCGCAAGGGATGACTGATGCGCACCGCGGGAACCGGGCCTGATTGCCCGGACCCGGCGCTCCGAAACCCTACCCGCCGCGCGTCCGGGCATGCGACCACCGTCACATGCGCCAGACGACACCGAACCCACACGGAAAGGATCTCCCACATGCAAACCCTCCTCCACGGCCTGACATACGGGGACATCCCCCTTCGCCTGCTGGCGTTTGCCATCCCCTTTTTCGGTGGGTTCATGCGCTTCTACTTCCTGCGCAAACTCCTCCCCCATAGGATGCGCATCTGGACGCTGGCGGCCATCGGCCTGGTATTCGGCACCTGGACCGTCCTCAAGGCACAGCCCTCATTTGCCGCAGACTACCGGGGGTTCATGAACATCTTCATCAATGTGTTCACATTCTCCATCGTTATCTTCCTATTGAAAGGGGCATTCATCCGCAGGGTGATCGTGCATTATTACTTCATCTTGATATACGTGCTCTGCGAATCCGTGGCATACGTGCCCATCCACCTGTATGAAATCAGCCGCGGCCGGCGGATGGGTTGGTCGCAGATGACCTCCATGGTTCAATCGAACCATCTGCCTCTTTTTTTCTATGCAATGGCCCTGGTGCCTATCACCTGCCTGCTGGGCACCCTGTCGGTGCGCATATGGCGGCGTGTCATCCTTGAAAGATACCGCTTTTTCTACCTGCTTCTCCTGCTTTGGCCCATGGGCCAGCGCTACGCCCTCTCGGAGGTGATTCCCCCCGGCGCCGGGGACATCTTCTATGTGTTGCTGCTGCGCTTCATGGAACCCCCGCAGATCATCGACATCTTTTGCCGGGCGGGGGTGGCAGCATGCATATTTGCCTCCGCTGTCCTGCTGGCCTTCGTCCTGTCCCAGGGCAAAAGGGCAGCCATGGAATCCGAACTCCGGGAAACCAGGCGCCTCATGGAAAGGGAACAGGCCCGCTACCGTGAAATACAGCAGCGCAGCGACGATCTGGCCAAGATCCGCCATGATTTCAACAACCAGCTGGCGTCCCTGATCCAGTTGGTCCGCTCCGGCGAGGAACAGTCCGCCCGGGACATGGCCGCCTCATTGCTGGAAGTGCTGGAAAATGTGGCGCCCCCAGGCGACCCGGGCTGACCCGCCCGCCCTGGCAGATTTCACAATTTTTTCGGGCTATCCCCCGCATTTTTATCAACTCCCATTGGCAAAAAACGTTTGACAATTACCATTTTCGTTGTATAATTGGGAACAACAGGACGAGGGCGTTCCACGGAAAGTGGCAGCGCCCTCATTTTTGTATCTTGCGGCCGCACATGACCAGCCACAGCGCAGGTCTGTTTCGGCCACAGGAGTGCCACAATACCGCCCCGCCGGCTGAACCTTGCGCAAAGTTGGGACTGATGCCGGATGCGCATTGTTTGGTTGATGGAGCAATACCATGTCGATGTGAGGGATTATACCCGAGAGCGGAAACATTTGCAGTAACTGCGCGAGGATATTCGCCGCCATGCAAGGCGGGTTTGCGCTCTCGGGTATAGTATGATTCGCCGCACAGCCGGACAGGCGGTGCGCATCCGGGTTCACAGCCCCTTTGCGCCTGATCCCGCAGGCGGTGCGGCACGCGAGGAGGAAATGCCATGTGAAAAAACTGGAAATCATCATCAAGCCTGAAAAACTGGAAGATTTGAAGGGGATTTTGGAAAGCTGCAAGGCCAGCGGCATCATGATCAGCAACATCATGGGCTATGGCAACCAAAAAGGCTACAAGCAGATGTACAGGGGCACGGAATACACCGTGAATCTCCTGCCCAAAGTCAAAGTGGAGACCGTGGTGACGGACGATATCGCAGAGCCCATCATCGAGCGCATCTTGAGCGAGATCACCACGGGCAACTACGGCGACGGCAAGATTTTCATCTATGAGGTATTGGATGCCGTGCGTATCCGGACCGGCGAACGGGGCGAGACCGCGCTGTGACACAGCCACATGCGGCTTCCATCGGGAGCTTTCGGATATGCGGGAACCCCGGGCCTGCGCGTCTGCCTTGGCCGGATAGCGTCACAGGCACGCCCGGGCCGGGACATTTTACACGAGGAGGGAATTGATTATGTCATGGTTGGTATGGTTTCTAATCGGCGCAGCCCTGGTCTTCTTTATGCAGGGCGGGTTCGCGATGGTCGAAGGCGGCCTGACCCGCGCCAAGAATGCGGGCAACATCATCATGAAGAACCTGATGGACTTCTGCATCGGGACCGTGGTGTTCTTGCTCCTGGGTTTCTCGCTCATGATGGGCGAGCACAATGGCTTCATCGGCAAGCCTTCGCTGGATGTCTTCACGCAGTTCACCGATTCCGGCGTCATGTCGAACTTCGTGTTCAACCTGGTGTTCTGCGCCACGGCGGCGACCATCGTTTCGGGCGCCATGGCGGAGCGCACTAAATTCTCCGCATACTGCATTTACTCCGGCGTCATCTCCCTGCTCATATACCCCATCGAGGCTGGCTGGGTATGGAACAGCGACGGCTGGCTCGCTTCCAAGAGCTACATTGATTTCGCAGGCTCATCCGCCATCCACATGGTGGGCGGCGTGACCGCTTTCATCGGCGCCATGCTCCTTGGCCCCCGCCTGGGCAAATATGCCGTCGACGCCGAGACAGGCAAGAAAGTCCCAAAAGCTATCACCGGACACTCCATCCCCCTGGCCGCCCTGGGCTGCTTCATCCTGTGGTTCGGCTGGTACGGGTTCAATGGCGCCGCGGCGGGCAACGAGTCCAGCTTGGCACTGATTTTCGCCAACACCACCATCGCCCCCGGCGTGGCCACCTGCGTCACCATGATCTTCACCTGGATCAAGAACGGCAAACCTGACGTATCCATGTCGCTCAATGGTGCGCTGGCCGGCCTTGTGGCCATCACCGCCCCCTGCGCCAACGTGGATCCTTTCGGCGCCCTCATCATCGGCATCGTGGCGGGCATCCTGGTGGTGGTTGCGGTTGAGTTCATCGACCAGGTCCTGAAAGTGGACGACCCGGTGGGCGCTGTGGCAGTCCATGGCGTCAACGGCATCTGGGGCACATTGGCGGTCGGCCTTTTCGCGAACCCCAACGTGGTTGACGCTTTCGGCGACGGCGTGGCGACCACCGGCGTGGCAGGCCTGTTCTACGGCGGCGGTTTCGGCCAGCTGGGCATCCAGATCCTGGGCGTGGTCGCCATCCTGGTATGGGTCATCGTAACCATGACTATAGTGTTCACCGTCATCAAGAAAACCAACGGCCTGCGGGTAACAGCCGAGGAGGAGATCATCGGCCTCGACATCCCGGAGCATGGCCTTCCCTCCGCTTACGGCGGGTTCATGTTTGCGCCTGAGGCTGTGGACTACACGGTTTCGGAGCTGGCCGAGTATGGCGGGGCGGCCGCCGGCGGCGCCATCCCGAAAGATGCGGCCGTCACCGTGGACAACAAAGCCCACAAAGACGCCAAGATCACCAAAGTCACCATCATCACCAACCCGCAGAAATACTCCCACCTGGCCACCGCATTGGACGGCATCGGCATCACCGGCATCACCGTGACCAACGTCCACGGCTATGGTATGCAGAAAGGCAATGCCACCTACTACCGCGGCGTCAAAGTGGAAACCAAGCTCCTGCCGAAAGTCCAGATCGACATCGTCATCTGCAAGGTGCCCACGGAGACATTGGTCAAGACCGTGCAGGATGCCCTCTACACCGGCAAGATCGGCGACGGCAAGATCTTCATCAGCGACGTGGAGAACGTCATCAAGGTACGTACCGGCGAGACCGGCTACGATGCTTTGCAGGACGAGGAGTAGGAATATCCGCGTTAACTCGGCGGCCGCCGCAGCGCGAGTTCTCGGCGGTCGCCCATATTCAGGCCCGCCCGGGGTGGCGGTCGCCCCCACACGAAAGAAACGGCCCTGCCCAAAGGGAGGGCTTGGCCGCAATAGCTTCACACCAATGGATTTCCCCTCCCCGGGCCGCATCCCAAACCGGCCCGGATAGGAAATCATAATCACTTCACATTACATGGGGCGTCCGGCGGCAGGTTAAACCTTCCGCCGGACGTTCCATTTGCGTCCGGACCCATCTGCGCCCGCCTGTGCCCGTCCGGACCCATCAACGCCCGCCTGTGCCCGTCCGGACCCATCTGCCCATGCATCTGCCGCCCGGGCGACGCTGCACCGTTTCATTTTGCCGCCGGCCGCCCCATCGGACCCCGTCGGACCCCGCCGGCGCATGACACAAGAAAACCGCCGCCCCGCTTCATACAGGGTCGGCGGCCTTGCTTATCCTTGCGTCTGCTATACGCCCTTTTACACCACCAGCTCGTACTCCCTGGTTCCCACGCCGATCTTCTGGCCATGCGCCAGGCAGCCCTCCCAGTCGGAATTGGGCGTGCAGTTCTTGAAATGGTCGTGGCGGTCCGTGAACCCGGGGGCGGCCATGTTGTCCCCCAGCACCGAGTTCCTCACCGGCTCCTGCGCCAGGCAGGCGTCCGCGCACGCCTGGTCCAGGGCCACCGGGTCAAATGACGCGAACATCCCCACGTCCGGGATGATGGGCGCATCGTTCTCGCCGTGGCAGTCGCAGTATGGCGAGACGTCCTGCACCAGGCTGATGTGGAAATGCGGCCGGCCGTCCACCACCGCCTTGGTGTACTCCGCTATCTTTTTGTTCAGGTCGGCGACGGCGCTGGAATCGGAGAAATAGATGGCGTCGAAGTTGCATGCCCCTATGCACCGCCCGCAGCCCACGCAGTTGTCCCGGTTAACGGTCATCTTTTTGCTTTTTGCGTCGAAGGAGAGCCCCTGGTTGGCGCACTGCTTGAAGCACAGCCCGCACCCTCTGCAGGCGTCTTGGTCGATGGTGGGCCGCCCTTCGTTGTGCTGGTCGCACTTGCCCGCCCTGGATCCGCAGCCCATCCCCAGGTTCTTCATGGCCCCGCCGAACCCGGCCTCCTCGTGGCCTTTGAAATGGGTCAGGCTGATGATGATGTCCGCATCCATCACCGCACGGCCGATCCTTGCCTCCTTCACCAGTTCCCCGCCCTTCACGGGCACCGCCACGTCGTCGGTGCCTTTGAGCCCGTCCCCGATGAGTATCGGGCATCCCGTCGACAGCGGGGAGAACCCGTTTTCCCATGCGGTGGCCAGGTGCTCCAGCGCATGTTTGCGGCTGCCTGGGTAGAGTGTGTTGCAGTCCGTGAGGTATGGGCGCCCGCCCAGCTCCTTCACCACGTCCGCCACGGCCTTGGCATAGTTGGGGCGCAGGAAAGCCAGGTTCCCCAGTTCCCCGAAGTGCATCTTGATGGCCACGAACTTCCCTTCGAAGTCAATCTGGCCTATGCCCGCCTTGATGATGAGCTTTTTGAGCTTGGCAGCCATCCCATCGCCAAACGCCGGCGTCCGAAAATCCGTGAAGTAAACCTTTGATTTTTCCATATCCCTCGCTCCCATCCGCAAGTCATGCGCCGCACATTGGTCTTTGGCCGCGGACATCTTCCTTTGATTTATGTCACGCCCCATCCGCACTCCGTGGCAAACGATATCCGCCCACCGTCATGCGCCGCACAGCTCGTTCAGCTCCTTGTTCAGGGCCTCCAGGTCGTCCCGGATGGAGATGTGCTGGGGGCAGGCCTCCTCGCACTGGCCGCACTTCACGCAGTTGTCGGGCTTCGCCGCCGCAGGCAGCCACGATGTCCACCCATCCTTCGCCCGCTGGGTGTTCTCGTACACGTGGAGGTTGTTCCAGAGGTTGAAGCAGTGGGGGATGTCCACCCCCGCCGGACAAGGCATGCAGTACTTGCACCCCGTACACCCGTTGCGCCGCCTGGCGGACAGCTCCTTTTTCACCTGCGCCACGGCCTCCTGTTCCTTGTCCGAGAGGGGCACGAATTTGTCAAATGTCTTGAGGTTGTCCTCCACCTGCGCCAGGCTGGACATGCCGCTTAGGATCACCTTCACGTGCGGCAGCGTCCCCACCCACCGCAGCGCCCAGGACGCCGTGCTGGCCTGGGGGTCGGCATCCGCGAAAGGTTTGGCCACTGACGTGGGGAATGTGGCCAGCACCCCGCCCTTCACCGGTTCCATGACCACCAGCGGGATCCCCAGCTCCTCTGTCAGCTTGTAACCCTTCAGCCCCGCCTGCACGTCGGTGTCCATGTAGTTGAGCTGGATCTGGCAGAAATCCCAGTCATGCATCCTTGCGATCTTCTCGAATACCGGGTATTCGTCGTGGAAAGAGAACCCCAGGTGGCGTATGGCCCCCTTGGCCTTCAGGTCCTCCAATATGGGCAGTATGCCCAGTTTTTCCACTGTTTCCAGCCGCTCGGCATCCATGCTGTGGAGCAGGTAGAAATCGACGTAATCCGTCTGCAGCCGCCCCAGCTGCTCATTGAACACCTCCAGCACGTCGGATGTCTCTTTCAGTTTCCACACGGGCAGCTTCGTCGCCATGTAAAAACTGTCCCTGGGCAAGTCCGCCATGGTTTTCCCCAGGACCACCTCGCTCTTGCCCCCGTGGTAGGGGTATGCGGTGTCGAAGTAGTTCACCCCCGCCGCATATGCCTTCTTAAGCATCTGGCCGGCCTCCACCTCGTCGATCGCCCCGTCCTTGGTCGTGGGGAACCGCATGCATCCGAACCCCAGCAGCGACACTTCGATACCCAGTTTTTCCATCTTACGGTATTCCATGCTTCCCTCCTTTTCCCATGACGCTGTACAGGCCCTGCCGCAGCCTCGCCCGGCAGCCTCGCCCGTAACCCACGCTGCTCCGGGCGAAATATGTCCGCCCTGCCGCAGCCTTGCCCGGCACCGTTTTCCACCATCCTACACCGCCACCTGGTGAAACTCCCGCAAATCCCCGCGGCTGCCCCAGGGCCTTGTCACATACGCCTGCCGTCTCTTTGACACTTTTCTCTCATTAAGGTGTAGTATAAACCTTAGAGTTAGGTTTAAGTCAAGGTTTTTTTCCATTTTTCTCCCCCAGCCTATTGCATTAATCCGAAAAATGGATATAATCATCAAGTGAATAGGCAGGTGCCAAACGAAAGGAGAACCGTTACGTGAAAGACTCCATCCACAAATACTACCAAGTGGGCCTCATCGCCTTTATGGCCTACCCGGGCATCATGAAAGGCGACCACCCGGACACATTGGAGTACATGAAAAAGATCGCCTACGACGACTACTTCGATGCGGTTGAGACCACATGGATCAAAGACCCGGCCATACGGAAAAGCGCCGCGCGGCTTTTCGACGAGTCACACATGAAGGTCTGCTACGGCGCACAGCCCAGGCTCCTCACCACGGGGATGAACGCCAACCACCTGGACGAGGGGGAACGCCTGAAAGCCCAGGCCTCCCTGCTGGAAGCCATCGACGAGGCCCAGGAACTGGGAGCCAAAGGCATTGCGTTCCTTTCGGGCAAATGGAAGCCCGAAACCAAGGACGAATCATTGTCCCAGCTTTTCAAAACCACCCGCACCCTCTGCGATTATGCCAAAACCAAGGACATGATGGTGGAGCTGGAAGTGTTCGACTACGACATCGAAAAGGCCTCCCTCATCGGCCCCGCGCCCTATGCCGCGCAGTTTGCGGCCGAAATGCGCACCACGCACCAGAACTTCGGCCTGGTGATAGACCTGTCCCACATCCCCATGACCTACGAGACGCCCCGCTTCGTGGTGCGTACCCTGAGGCCTTACATCACCCACCTGCACATCGGCAACACCGTCTGCACGGACCCCGCGGCCGAGGGCTACGGGGACCAGCACCAGCGCTTCGGGTTCCCCTGCGGGTCCAATGACACCGAGCAGGTGCTGGATTTCCTGCGGGTGCTCAAAGAAGAGGGCTTCATGGACGCCTCTGACCCCATGGTGCTCTCTTTCGAGGTGAAACCCTGGAAGGACGAAGACCCGGATGCCGTGGTGGCCGGCGCCAAGCGGGTGCTAAACCGCGCCTGGGCGCTGCTGGAGGATTGACGCCGCGGCCCCACGCGGCCAATGAACCCCAGGCAATCCATGGCGCCGCAGGCAAACCCCGCAACCCCAGGCAAGCCCCGCAACCCCAAGCAAGCCATGCAACCGCAGGCAAACCCCGCTTGCACCCGGTACATTTGAGAAATGATTTCAAATAATGCTCCGCCGATTAAACCTTGCGCAAAGTTTAGACTAATGTCGAACACGCATTGTTTGGTTGGCGGGGCAATAACCCCGCCACATGCGGCGTACTTGCGGCGGGACACACGGAGGATACCCATCATGAAAATCGTAGTATTGGACGGCTACACAGAAAACCCCGGGGACTTAAGCTGGGGCGGGCTCGAAGCGCTGGGGGAGCTCACGGTCTTTGACCGCACCTCCCTCACCGACCCACATGAAGCCATCGCGCGCATCGGGGACGCAGACGCGGTCATCACCAACAAGACCCCCGTCAGCCGCCAGGTGCTGGATGCCTGCCCGTCCGTCAGGTACATCGGCATGCTTTCCACAGGGTACAATGTGGTCGATGTGGCCGCGGCCAAGGAAAAGGGCATACCCGTCTGCAACATCCCCACCTATGGCACGGATGCGGTGGGGCAGTTCGCCATAGGCCTGCTCCTGGAAATCTGCCACCACATCGGGCACCACAGCCACGCCGTCAGCGAAGGCCGCTGGGAACACAGCATCGACTGGTGCTTCTGGGACTACCCCCTCATCGAGCTGGCGGGGCTGACCATGGGCATCATCGGTTTCGGGCGCATCGGCCAGACCACCGGGCGTATCGCCCGGGCCCTGGGCATGGATGTCATCGCCTACGACGGGCACCCCAGCGATTCCGGGGCTTCCATCGCCAGATACGTGACTTTGGACGAGGTCTACGCCACCTCCGACGTAATCGCGCTCCATTGCCCGCTGTTCCCCTCCACCGAGGGCATGATCAACAAAGCCAGCATCGCCAAGATGAAGGACGGCGTGATCATCCTGAACAATTCCCGCGGCCCGCTCATCGTGGAGCAGGACCTGGCGGATGCCCTAAACAGCGGCAAGGTCTATGCGGCGGGGCTGGACGTGGTGTCCACGGAACCCATCCTGGGCGACAACCCGCTCCTGAAAGCGAAAAACTGCATCATCACGCCCCACATCTCCTGGGCCCCCAAGGCCAGCCGCGCCAGGCTCATGGACATCTGCGTGGCGAACCTCCAGGCGTTCGTGGATGGGGAACCCGTGAACGTGGTAAACCCCTGACCGCCCATCCGGACCAACGGCACATTGACAGCATTCTCTGCATTCACAGCGTTCACAGCATACACAAAGGCAGGCCTCAAATGCGGGCCTGCCTTTTCGCTGTCGGCGCCGGTGCCGCCAGGATCCCACCCGCCCCGTAGGCACCGCTGAGATTCCACTCACCCAGCAGGCGCCCCATCGGTTTGTACCAACCACCGAAGCGCAACCCAGACTGCTGTCTGGCCTACCCCTCCAGCAGGCACCCCGTGGTTTGTATGCGATGATACCCATCGGATGCCTCACTTTGGACCGCCTACCCCTCCAGCAGGCGCGCCATCAGTTTGTATCCGTCTTTGAAATATATACCGGTCCCCCGTGCGGTCCGTTCGCAAAAACTCTCCGGCCCGACAGCTGCCCTGGTGCTGTCGTAGAGCAGGTATGGCACCGCATCCATGGTATGCGTGCGCACGGCGATGGGGGTGGGGTGGTCCGGCAGCACCATCAGGCGGAAATCCTCCCCCGCATCTTCCATGGCCTTGATGACGGGCGCCACCACCTTCTGGTCCACGCGCCCGATGGACTCCACCTTGTTTGCGATGTTCCCCTGGTGCCCCATCTCGTCTGGCGCCTCGATATGGATATAGGCAAAGTCATAGCCACCATGCGTCAGCGCCTGGGCCGCCGCCATGGCCTTCCCCTCGTAATTCGTGTGCAGCCCGCCGTTTGCGCCCTCCACGATGAGCGGCTTCAGCCCGCTGCCTATGGCGATGCCCTTGAGCAGGTCCACGGCGGACACCATCACCCCCCGCTTCCCGGTCTTTTCGGCAAAAGAAGACAGCGCCGGCCTGCGCCCCGCCCCCCAAAACCATGCCGAGTTGGCGGGGTTTTGGCCGTTTCTCACCCGCTCCAGGTTCAGCGGGTGGCGCCTCAGTATGTCGTAGCTTCTCTCCATCATCCCCCGAAACGTGGCGTCCGCCGGCAGGTACGGCCCGATCTGTTTGCCCAGAATGTCATGGGGCGGCGTCATGTCCAATAGTTCCCCATGCTCCACCACCAGCAGGTTGCGGTAGCTGGTGCCTGGGTAAAAATGGTAGCCTTCCGGCGCCAGCTCCTTTTGCAGCGCCTCCACCAGCACCGCGGCATCCTGTGTTGCGATTTCCCCCGAAGAGTGATCCAGGATAGTCCGCTTCCCATACGCCTCATCCCCCTGGGACAGTGTGACCAGGTTGCAGCGGAAAGACACATCCGTGTCCGACATCTGCACCCCGATGCTCAGGGCTTCCAGGGGCGAGCGCCCGCTGTAGCACAGCTTCGGGTCATACCCCAGCACCGCCAGGTTCGCCGTGTCGCTGCCCGGGCTCATCCCCTCGGGTACCATGGATGCACAGCCCACCTCGGACATAGGCGCCAGGGCGTCCAGCGTGGGCGTATGGGCCGCCTCCATGGTGGTCATCCCCCCCAGCTCTTCCAGGGGTTCCCCGGCCATCCCGTCACTCAAAACCACGATATATTTCATCTGCAGTTCTCCTCACTTTTCATCAACAGTGCACTCCATGCCCGTCAGATCTTCGCTTCGGCCCCGCGGCCCGCAGCATTGGCCCCACGGCCTACGGCATCGACGCCCTGCGGCCCGCAGACAAACTCACCCCCTAGTTTACGACACACCATGGGATTTTTCAAGCTGAAAATGATTGAATCTACGATACAGATATGTTATAGTTTACATCCAGGCTGGCCGGAGGGACCGGCAGCCTTGCCCAGGCGGGGCGATGCACCTTTCCCGGGGTTGTATGTGCGTGCAAGAGATGGTTCGTCCAAGTGGGTCAGCGGCTCCTTCGCGTACTTCCCCGGGTGTATGTGCGTGTGAAAGATGGTTCATCCCAGTGGGTCAGCGGCTCCTTCGTGCACCTTCCCGTGGATGTATGTGCGTGTGAAAGGCGGGTTTCATGTGGCAAATGGTTTCAAGCGACATCTGGCAGGGCTTCAGGCGTTTTTTGCCCGGTTCCGTCGCCATTGCCGCATTCGCAACCGCCGCGCTGTATTTCATATACCGGGTCTTCTGCCGTCATGCTCTCCCGGTCCATGGGTTTAGGCGGCGCGGCCCCCTCTTTTTCCTCGGCATGATGTATGCGGCATACGTGTTCCAGATCGCTTTCCTCTCCCGTGAGCCGGGTTCCAGGGACCTGGTGGACCTGCGCATATTCATCTGGGAGAAATCCCTCCGCTCCCGGGCGTACGTCCTGGAAAATGTCCTGATGTACCTGCCTTTCGGCTTGTTCTCCCGATGGGTTTGGGCTGTTCGCCACTGCCGCCCGGACCCCAGGCATCTTCCCCCTGTCACGCCGCCATCTTCCCTTGGCAGCGCCACCGGCCCCGCGCACGACGCCCCCCCCGCCCAGGCCACGTCCGGCTTGGTCCGGCGCCCATCCCAGGCAGTATGGGTGGTATGCGGCATCCTCCCATGCATCGTGGCCGCCCTGCTGTCCAGCCTGTGCATCGAGGTGGCGCAGCTGGTCACCAAGCGGGGCTATTTCCAGGTCAATGACATCGTCATGAACACCTGCGGCGCCATCCTGGGGTGGGCCATTGGCGCCATCATGACTATCATAATGAGAATTGTTATCAAAATATTCTCTTGTACCCCTTAATGATAAAATATGGGGAAACAATTATTGTCATATTCATCTATTTATTCCGCCGAAACCCATAATTGAATCACAATTTGTCTTGATTTATGAAAAAAAAAACAATGAAATCCAATATTTTGCTTGACATATACAGGCCTATCCCCTATAATCGACATAAATCAGTCGATTTGTGTCTATTTTGTTATTTCACAATCCACGACACACGAGGAGGGGGCGCCAAACCCCCGCTAGGCAAAAAGAAAGGAAAACATGAACATGGGGATGCAGACATTACTAAAGAGGGTGGGGATCGGGGTATTGGCATTGGCGGTTACGGCGTCCTTGGCCCTGGCGGCTTTCGCCGAGACCGGCTCCTGGGAGCCGGATGCAGCGGGGTGGCGCTGGAAAGAGACCACCGGGAACTACACGGCGTCCGGGTGGGTGCATGACGGCACCGGTTGGTATTACCTGGGCCATGACACCTACATGCGCACGGGATGGTTCCAGGACGCGGACGGGAAATGGTACTTCTTGAACCCGGTGTCCAACGGCTACCTGGGCATGATGCAGACCGGCTGGATCTACGTGGACGGCGTCTGGTACTTCGCCAACGCCGACGGCGCGCTGGTCGATGGCCTGATCTACGTGGATGGCCAGACTTACTACTTGAACCCGGTGCACGACGGCTCCTACGGGGCCATGCAGACCGGCACAGTCAGTATCGGCGGCGTGGACTACACATTTGACGCCTCCGGCGCATGCGTCGGCGACGCCCCCTCAGGCGCGGTGGCCTATACATCCGCAGGCGTGGGCGGCACCGCCACAGGCGGCGGCACCGGCTCCAGCACCACCGGCGGCAGCGGCAGCAGTAGCAGCAGGCCGGGCGGCAGCTCCTCCGGCGGCAGTTCTTCCGGTAACAACTCGTCGAGCAGCAGCGCCGACTCCTGCGCCACCAAGGCAAAGGCCTTGATGCCGGCCAGCGTGGGGAACGTGGACATCACCAAAGTCATCAGCGGGGACAACGTCACCCTGTATGTCGCCTCGAACCCCGGCGACACTGTCGGCAATGCCATCACCAAGTCCGAGTTCATGGACCTCATGGGGTTGCTTGACGACGCTGACGTGGTCACCCTGACATATTTGGGGGTCCCCATGTCCCCGGCCAACGCCATATCTGCGGCCGACACCTGGTACGACACCCATATCGGCGACGACGTGTCCCAGCTTTCCACCAGGACATTCACCCTGACTTTTGTCGATAACTCCACTGCGACATACATATTCGTGGCAGTGTAAGGCGCCATGACGATACTACGGGAACATCATTTGACAGACGCTGCGACTAAACCGCCTCACACCAGGAAGGAAAAACCAACCACATGTTTGGTATCTTACGGCCGCACATGATCCCCGGACCATCGGACACTGTCGCGACCACTGGGGTTCGTGTGCGCCATGCATGCATCAGGCGATTTGCGGCCTGTGCCGTCATCGCCTTTGCCCTGTCACTGCTGCAGGGCAGTTTTTGCGACGCACAGGCGGGTACCCTCAACGACAACGAAATCGCGCTCATCAACGTGATACGGGGTCCTTTTAACTATGGGGGCAAGGTCTACTACGCCCGTGAGAGCTACGTAAACCGCGCCATAGCCTACATGCAGGCGGATGGGTTTGACCTGACGGCCTCCGAGCGAGACTCCGCCATCGCCACCGCCTATGCGAGTGTAAAGGAAGCCATCGACAAAGGATACCTTTACGTGGCTGTGGTGGACACTGCGGCGCAAAGTGTCATGGGGGCCAGCGAGCAGACTGAGATCGGGCCCGGTGTGGGCAGCGCCCCCGGCAGCGAGGCGGGACGGCCCGAACCCGCAGACACCATGACCCAGACCTTGGCGGCCGAACCAGACATGGCCACCAACCCCGGACCGGGGGAGACGAAAGCGGCGGAGGCCGCAGCTGCAGGGTCATCCGGGTCAGGGAGCGAGCCATCCACCGGGACAGGCGGCAGCTTAGACGACACAGGCAGCGACGCTGTGGCGGGAAGCGGTGGCGCGGGGCCTGCTGCGTCAACACCACAGACCGAAACCCACAGCGCCGACGAAACGCTTGAGGCAGGCGGCGCCGACACAGCGGCACAGAACCAAACCACCCCTGCCCCCGCAGCTGGGGGCGCAAGGGCAGATGCCGAGGGTTCATCAGCCGCTAGTGCAGATACCGGGGGTTCATCAAGTGATGGCGAGGCCTTGGGTGCCGCCAGCTCGACAGGTGCCGCCCCAGACTCTCCTGACGCCGATGCCAAGGCACCGGGCGCCACCACTGCCGCCCCTGACGCGGATACCAAGGCACCGGATGACACCACCGCCACACCTGATGCGGATGCCAAGGCACCAGGTGCCACCACCGCCACACCTGACGCCGATGCCAAGGCACCGGGCGCCGCCACTGCCGCTCCACCAGACGCGGCGAGATCCCCCGAGCCCCGGAAACCTTTCGGGGAGAAACTTATGGGACTTATCCGATCCAACCCAGGCGTCTTTTTCGGCCTGGTGGCGGCGCTGGCCGTGGTATTGACCGTTTTCGGCATTCGCCTGGAGCAGCTTTTCGGCCGCCGCAGACGCAACCACCGCCCATGAACATGATTGATATCCATTGCCACATATTGCCGGGCCTTGACGACGGCGCCCGCAATTTGGCCGAGTCGAACTCCATGCTGCGCAAAGCCGCCGACGAGGGCATCACAGCCATCATCGCCACCCCGCACTTTTACCCGGGGCGTGACCGCGGCTTGGCCACGGACACCCACAGGGCAGAGGAGATCCGCCGCCTGACGGCGAACCTTCAATCAGAGGCCACCGCTGCAGGGCTGGGCATTTCGGTGTTTGCGGGCAACGAACTCTACGGCGGCGGGGGGCTGGCGCGGCAGCTGGGTTCAGGGGCGGCGCTCACATTGGCAGGCAGCAGGTACATCCTCGTGGAATACTCCCCCATGGAGACATACAGCCGCATGTACCAGTCCATAAAAGCCCTGGTGGAGCGGGGCTACCTGCTCATACTGGCGCATTTCGAGCGTTACCGCTGCCTGACTTCAGACGCAGATCGGATAGGCGACCTGAAGAACATGGGCGTGTACCTGCAGATGAACTTGGCCTCACTGTTAGGCGGCGTCGTGGATCTTAGGGCACGGTTCTGCCGCAATATGGTTCTGGCAGGCGACGTGGACTTCCTGGCTACCGACGCGCACCGCATGGATCACCGGCCCATCGACACCGCCGGGGCCAAGGAGTGGCTGCGCAAAAAGCTGGGCGACGCCGAGACTCACCGGCTGCTCCACGAAAACCCGCAGCACATCATCCGCAACGAAATATTGTAACGACATCATCATGCGGCCTGCATCATACGGCCTGCGCCATGCGGTTTGCTCCATGCGGTTTGCGCCATGCAGCCTGCGCCATATGGCGCCCCCCGTAGCGCTGATCGCCCCCCGGTTAAGGCAGGCATTGCACACGGGCTTCCATGGCCGCCGAAAACCCGTCGGGGTTAGCCGGTTCCACGCCGGCGCCGGTGACATTGCACACAGGCCGCCGCAGCCGCCGACAGCCCGCCGGGGTTAGCCGGTTCCACGCCGTGGACGGTGACATTGCACACGGGCTGCCACGGCCGCCGACAACCCACATTTGGGAGGATACATGAAAAACCGCAACAACGACGAGATAGAGATAGACTTGCGCACCCTGCTCCTAGAGCTAAAGGCCAAAGCCCTGCTGATCGCTCTCATCACAGTGGTCAGCGCCGCCCTGGCGTTCTGGTATTCGGCGTTTGTGCTTCAACCGGTCTACACCTCTTCCACCATGGTCTATGTGCTGAACAAAGAAACCACATTGACTTCATTGACGGACCTCCAGCTGGGGACACAGCTGACAAAGGACTACAAGGTCCTCATCGTCAGCCGCCCGGTGCTGGACGCAGTCGTGGATCACCTGGGCCTGGGGATCGACTATGAAACCATGAAAGGCATGGTGACCATCGACAACCCCACCGACACCCGCATCCTGAGCATCAGCATCGAGCACACCGACCCCGTGATGGCCAAGACCATAGCGGACGAGCTCGCAGACGTCTCCTGCGCCCGCATTGCCGAGATCATGAACGTGGAAACGCCCAAAGTCGTGGAGGCGGCATACCTGCCCCTCGCCAAGTCAGGCCCCTCTGTGACCAGATACACCGCACTGGGGGCTGCGGCCGGGGCGGCGGTGAGCATTTTCCTCATTGCGCTGATGTTCCTGCTCAATGAAACCATCGCAAGCGAAGAAGATGTCGAGAAGTACTTGGGGCTTGGCACGCTGGCCGTGATACCGCTGGAAGATGCGAAACATACAGCCAAAAGGGCCCGCAAAACCCAAAAGCCGGGAATCGGTGACAGCAACGCCGGCAGTATCAGCGGCAGCAACGCTGGCAGTATCAGCGACGGCGACGCCGGCAAGGCTGGCAAGGCCGACACCACAAGCAGGCACGGCGGCGATTCCGATGATGGCAGCATCGGCGGCGCAGGCGACGGTGCCGGCAGCGCGGATGGAACCGGCATAAGGAAGGAGGTGGGGCACAGTGCTACCTAATAAGACGACACAGGTGGAACTCACCGACAAAGACGATCTGTCGTCACAGGCCATGGAGGCGTTCAATACCCTTCGTACCAATATCCAGTTTTCCGGCGACCATGTAAAGGCAATCATCGTCACCAGCTGCACACCCAACGAAGGCAAGAGCTTTACGTCATTCAGGCTGGCCCGTTCCTTCGCGGAAGCTGGCAAATCGGTGCTGTTCATCGACGGGGACATGCGCAAATCGGCTTTTTCCGGCCGGTACCATGTTTCCGCACCCACATGCGGGCTGAGCCACCTGCTGTCCGGCCAAAAATCCGAGGAGGAGACGATATACCCTACCAACATCAATCGGCTGGACGTGGTTTTCTCCGGCCCCTCGGCCCCGAACCCATCGGCGCTGCTCTCCGGCGATGCCTTTTCCCGGCTCATCGCCCTGGCGCGGGCCCACTATGACTACATCATCATCGACAGCCCGCCGTTGGGGCCTTTCATCGACAGCGCGCTCATGGCCCCCAGCTGCGACGGGGCGGTCCTGGTCATAGAGTCAGGCGTCACCCACTACCGCCTGGCCCAGGGCGTGAAGGAGCAGTTCGAGAAAAGCGGGTGCCGCTTCCTGGGCGTGGTGCTAAACAAGGCAGATGCCAAGCACGACCCGCGATACGGCTACGGCAGCTACTATAGCCAGTACGGCAAATACGGAAGTTATTGACCCACCGCCCACATGGCTCTTTCGGGCATACCAACCCCAAGGGCTTCGCACGGGCATCCGCAACATAGCGCAGGGCAGACGCAATTCCCCGCAGGCAAAAACGAGTGATCTCACAAGGCACACGAAAGGCGAAAGGAAAGTACTTATGGGCAGGAATTATCATGAAAACAGCTGGGTTAACTACCTGGAATTCGTTTTGGTGGATTCGCTGTGTGTGCAAATCGCATTGGCGCTGGCGCACTTCTTGCGCAACGGTTCCTTCCGGCAGATCGTCTCCTCGGACAACTACGCCGCCCTGGTCTGGACATCGTGTTTCGCATTGGTGGCGGTGCTTTTCTTCTCCCGCCCCTATGACGGGATCTTCAGGCGGGGGTATATCAAGGAACTCAAGCAGGTCATGATTGCCGACATCGGCATCTGGGGCATCGTGATCATCAGCCTGTTTGTCATGAAGCTCTCTTCCCAGTATTCCCGCATCATGCTGGTGCTGTTCCTGCCTATCAACCTGGTCCTCATGTATGCGGGGCGCATACTCTGCAAGAGCTGGATGCGGCACTATTTCAAGACCGTGGACCATACCACCAACCTGTTCCTGATCACCGAAAAAGACCGCCTGCAGGAATGCCTGCAGCATTTCGGCGACGAAGAGGATGCCTATTTCCACATCGTGGGCATAGCGCTGCTGGACGACGACCCATCCCCGAACCTGACGCGCATGGACGGGATACCCATCATGTATACCAAGGATTCGGTCATAGAGTTCTGCCGCCGCCGGGTGGTGGACGAGGTGTTCATATACATCAGCACCGACAGCGACAGGGAGCTGGCGGAGGAGATCGCCGAGATGGGCATCAAAGTCCACATCGGCATCGCCGATTTCACCCACAACACCCTCAAGTGCGGCGTGGGCAACTTAAACGGCATGATGACCCTCACCGTAAGCCTCAACCAGATCAGCCGCTCCCAGTACATCATCAAGCGGGCGGTGGACATCTGCGGCGGCCTGGTGGGCTGCATCCTCACGGGTGTGATATTCGTCTTCGTGGCGCCCATCATCAAGTGGCAGTCCCCGGGGCCCATATTCTTTTCCCAGACACGCATCGGCAGGGGCGGCCGCCCATTCAAGATCTACAAGTTCCGCTCCATGTACGTGGATGCGGAAGAGCGCAAGAAGGAACTGATGGCCCGCAACAAGATGAGCGGGTTCATGTTCAAGGTGGACCATGACCCCCGCATCTACCCGTTCGGCCATTTCCTGCGCCAGAGCAGCCTGGACGAGTTCCCCCAGTTCTGGAACGTGCTCAGCGGCTCCATGACCCTTTGCGGCACACGCCCGCCCACCTTGGACGAGTACGTGATGTACGAACCCCGCCACAAGAGCCGCCTGGCCATGAAGCCCGGCCTCACGGGGCTCTGGCAGGTCAGCGGGCGCTCCGACATCACCGACTTCGAGGAAGTGGTGAAGCTGGACAATGAATACATCCGCAACTGGAACCTGCGGCTGGACATGAAGATCATCCTGCGCACCGTGGCCATAGTGGTGATGCGCGCCGGGGCGAGGTGATTCACGGGAAAATCCCCCGGATCTTCTTGGCCTTCACCAGCTTCTGCAGCGCCACCGCATAAGCGGACAGCCGCAGCGACACCCCGTGCTCCACATGGAACGCATACACCGCCTCGAACGCATTGCACAGGATCTGGTTCAGGTGGTCGTTGACGTTGCCCTCGTCCCACATCAGCGACTGGATGTTCTGCACCCATTCGAAATATGACACGATGACGCCGCCGGCATTGGCCAGGATGTCCGGTACCACGATGACACCGTTCTTTTCCAATATCGCATCCGCGGCCACAGTCGTGGGGCCGTTGGCCCCCTCCACCACGAATTTCGCCTTGATCTTGGCGGCATTCTCCTCGGTGATCTGGTTTTCCAGCGCCGAGGGGATCAGCACTTCCACATCCAGCTCCAGCAGATCCTCGTTGGAAATGTGGGATACACCCGCGCCATCGAAATCTTTCAACCGGTTCCGCCTGTCGGAAATATAAGCAAACACCCTGTCGAAATCCAGGCCATCCGGGTTGTATATGGCCCCGCCGGAATCGCTTACGGCCACAATGGACGCACCCAGCTCATGCAGCAACTTGGCGGCGTAGCTCCCCACGTTGCCCTTGCCCTGGACGGCTATACGCGCGCCTTTCATGGGGACGCCCGCCTTTTTGAGCGCTTCCCTGGTGGCGATCATCACGCCCCGGCCTGTGGCTTCCATGCGCCCCAGCGAACCGCCGATGTCCAGGGGCTTGCCCGTCACCACGCCCGGCACGCAGTGGCCTTTGAGCATGCTGTAGGTGTCCATGATCCAGCCCATCACCTCGCCGTTGGTGTTCACGTCCGGGGCGGGGATGTCCATGTCCGGCCCGATGAGTGGGGCGATCATGGCGGTGTAGCGCCTGGTCAGCCGCTCCAGTTCAGGCCTGGACAGTTTCGACGGGTCGACCTTTATGCCGCCCTTGGCGCCGCCATAGGGGATGCCCGCCACGGCGCATTTGAAAGTCATCCACGCAGCCAGCGCCTTTACCTCATCCTGGTTCACGTCCTGGTGGTAACGGATTCCTCCCTTGCACGGGCCCCGGGAACTGGAATGCTGCACCCGGAACCCCTCGAACACCTGCACCGAGCCATCGTCCATCTTCACCGGGAACGACACCTTCAGCTCCCTCTCGCAGTGCTTCGTGGCGATATAGTCACTCTCGTCCAGCCCCAGCACCCTAGCCGCATTGTCGATGGTCTGCGTGAAATTCTGATACGGGTTGTAAACTTCGTTCTTCATGGTAGATCCTCCTATTCCCCACTCCTAATTCCTCACTCCCCACTGCTCTCTTTACACCCGTAGCATAATACACCGCCTTATCCATTGCAAATTTAAATAATAAAATATATAATATAAACAAAATTAAATAATATATACCAGTGCTTGCTTTTCCTGCCTATACGGAGTAAAATAGTATCATACAAATATGTTGCTGGATATTATAAATGTTTATTTATATAATTCGGCAGTTGCCCTGTATCACGCCATTTACACAGACCGTACACGGCCATTCGCCCCGGTTGTAGTTTTAGTAATCGCTGTTTACGTTGCGACCGATGGCATGCATGTGAATTGCTGCCGCAATGTGAAGCGTCGTAGTGGATCTGTTAAGGAGATACCATGTTTGAAAACAAGGAATACATCTATGCGGTGTACCAAGAAAAGAGTTTTTCGAAAGCTGCGGCGAAGCTGTACATTTCGCAGCCGTCCTTAAGCCTCACCGTGAAAAAGGTGGAAAAGAGGATCGGGGGCCTCCTGTTCGACCGCTCCACCAACCCGGTGCGCCTCACCGACTGCGGTCGGGAGTATATCCGCTGCGTGGAGCGGATCATGGACGTAGAGACGGGATTCGAGAATTTCCTGAACGACCTTAACGAACTGAAAACAGGCAACCTCTCCATCGGCGCCAGCAATTTCTTTGCATCGTACATACTTCCGCCTGTCATCGCCAGGTTCAAATCCCGATACCCCAAGGTTGATTTGGAACTCACCGAGGCAGACACCATCCATCTGGAGCGCGCCCTCTACGCCGGCGACCTGGACATGATAGTGGACAACTACAGGCTCAGCGAAAGCATCTATGACAAGTATTTTTATTATAGCGAGCAGATGATACTGGCTGTCCCGGAGAGTTTGTCCACGCAAAAAGGCATCCAGCGTTATCGGCTGGACACCTCTGCCATCATCGCAGGGATTCACCGGCGGGAAGACACCTTGGCACCGCCCCTGTCATTGTTTGCGGGTACACCTTTCATCGCCCTGCGCCCAGGCAACGACACCAGGGACCGCATGGAACAGATTTTCGCCGAGCAGGGCATCACACCACGTATCACGCTGGAACTGGATCAGTTGGCCACCGCCTATCACGTGGCCTGCTCCGGGCTGGGCGCCACCCTCACCAGCGACACATTGGTGCGGGAAACCACACCCGCCCAGAAAATGTGCTACTACAAACTGGCATCCACCCACGCCGCGCGCAGTAACTTCTTTTACTACAAGAAAACCAAATACCTCACCCGCGCCATGCGGGAATTCCTATCTATGGTCGCTGCCTAGCCACACTACGCCCCCTCCCTGCGCCCTGCTTCCTCTGCCCTGCTTCCTCTCCACTACTCCCTCTCCACTGCTCCCCCTCCCCTATTCCCTATTCCCTATTCCCTACCCCCGCTCCATCTGCCTCCTGCCGCCCAGTAGAATCACCAGGGCCACGGCGAAGAGCAGCACTATGGAAAGGATGGAGAATGAGCTGCGCCCGGTGATGGCTTTGGTCAGCGCATACAGCAGCGGGCCCACGATGGCGGCGAACTTACCGAAAATCTCGAAAAACCCGAAGAATTCCCCGGAATTTTCCGGCGGCACCAGCTTCCCGAAATACGACCGGGACAGCGCCTGGATGCCCCCCTGGACCGTACCTACCAGGGTGGCCAGCAGCCAGAACAGCACGGTGGACCGCCCGATGGCCGCCAGGTACGCCGGCTGGGTGTTCCATGCGGACTCCGGGATCTGCGCCGCCTGCAGGGCCTCATTGATCACCGTCAGGTTGCCGGTGGACAAAACCGTGACCCCGGCCGGTACCCCGCCCGCGGACGCAGCCGCCAGCGCACCTGTTCCCAGACCAGCACCCTGGCCTGCGCCCGCCGCCGCCAGCGCACCCAGCTTTGCCGGGATTTCCGCGATTTCGATGAGGTACCCCATGAAGAACCCCACCACGCAGATCACCACATAGATGAAGACGGCGATGGTCAGCATGTTCAGCGACCCGATGCGTTTTGCGAAACGGCCAAACAGGATGCTGCAGGGGAACGCCACGATCTGGGTCACCATCAGGGCCAGGATCATCCCCACCATCCCTAAGCCCAGCTGGGTGCCGTAGCTGGTGGCCAGGCTGATGATGGTGCCCACCCCGTCGATATAGAAGAAATACGCCAGGATGAAGAAGAGCAGTGCCTTGTCCTTTGCCAGCTTGCCCAGTGTGCCCAGGATATGGGTGAATGTGTGCCGCACCACCCCCTCCGTGGGTTTGTCGATGTAGCTTTGCTGGCGGACATGCCGGAAAAACGGGATGGAGAACAGCCCCCACCAGGCCACGGTGATCCAGATGGACAGCTTCACCGCTGTCACTGTGTTTATCCCGAACCCCTTGCCGAAATTGATGAGGGCGATGCTGATGACGAATGGGATGGTGCTGCCGCCGATGTACCCCATGGCGTAACCCCAGCCGGACAGATGATCCATGCGCTCAGGCGTGGTCAGGTCCGGAAGGAAGCTGTCATAGAGCACGTTGGCGCCCGAAAACCCCACATGGGAGATGATATAGGCCACCAGCAGCACCCGCCAGTCGTCGGACAGCGCGCACAGCGCGGTGAACACCAGCCCTAGGGCGAAAAACACGGAAAACAGCCGCTTCTTGTGGTCTTTGTAGTCAGCGAATGCGCCGATCACCGGCGCGGACACCGCCACCACGAAAGTGGCGATGGTGGTCCCGATGCTCCACCAGTAGTCGCCGCCCCTGGGGTCGTCCACCAGCCCCGTGAAAAACGCATTGAACACCGCCGCCATCATGATGGTGGCGTACACCGAGTTCGCCCAGTCGTACAGAATCCAGCTTCTCTCCTGCTTCGTGAAACGCATCTTTTCCATCGTACCCCCTATCTCAAACCCGTTCTCTTGCTCTTACCCTTCCTCGCTCTCTTCCTATTTCTCTTGCTCTTGCTCTTACTCTTCCTCTTTCTCTTGCTCTTTCTCGTTCTCTTTTTCTTCCTTATCCCTTTTCTATTCTCATTTTTATGGACTCTACTCTCAAATATCTTCTATCTTCCCTCTCCCATCTTCCACATCAATCTTCCACTTCAATCATCTCTCTTCTCTCTTCTCTCTTCTCTCTTCTCTCTTCTCTCTTCTCTCTTCTCTCTTCTCTCTTCTCTCTTCTCTCTTCTCTCTTCTCTCTTCTCTCTTCTCTCTGCTCTCT